>NZ_CP063989.1:1941404-2264971 GCF_014595995.2 Actinomyces respiraculi | reverse complement strand
CAAGGGGGCCGAGGCTGCCAGGGCCCGCCACTGCTCACGGTCGAGCTCGATGTAGGGAGAGGCGCTGCTCACCGCACCAGTGTGGCGCATCGTCAGTGTCTGGGCGGCACGGACGGCTCCGGCCCGCGCGCATACGCCCAACATCACACGCCCACATCCTGGCCGCCTCTGGCCAGGGAGCACGGGGGAGTGCTTCGCTGAGCACTCATGTGCGGAATCGTTGGTCACACCGGCCCCCTGACAGCGTCCGACCGTTCACTCACCGTCCTGCTGGACGGCCTGAGCCGCCTGGAGTACCGCGGCTACGACTCCGCCGGGGTCGCCCTGGTCACCGCCGACGGCGTATCCGTCACCAAGGCCGCCGGCAAGCTCGAGCACCTGCGCGCCGAGCTCGACGCCGCCCCTCCCGCCCCCGCCACGGCGGGCATCGGCCACACCCGCTGGGCCACCCACGGCGGCCCCTCGACCGTCAACGCCCACCCCCACCGGGCCGGGCGCCTCGCCGTCGTCCACAACGGCATCATCGAGAACTTCCGCCCCCTGCGCGCCGAGGTCGAGGCGGCCGGGCGCACCCTGCTGTCCTCCACCGACACCGAGGTCGCCGCCCACGTCCTGGACCTCGACTACGCCCGGCGCCTGGAGGCCGCCGGCGCGGGGGCGGACCCCGCCGTCGTCCTTGTTGAGTCCATGCGCGCCGTCGCCGCCCGCCTGGAGGGCTCCTTCGCCCTGCTGGCCGTCACCGACCTCGCCCCCGGCACCATCGTCGCCGCCCGCCGCTCCAGCCCGCTGGTCATCGGCCTGGGCGACGGCGAGTCCTTCCTCGGCTCCGACGTCGCCGCCTTCGTCTCGGCGACCCGACGCGCCGCGGAGGTCGACGACGACCAGGTCGTGCTGCTGCGCGGTGGCGAGGTCACCGTGTGGGACGCCGAAGGCACGGTCGTCGAGCCGCGCACCTGGGAGGTCACCTGGGACGCCTCGGCGGCGGTCAAGGGCGGCTACGAGACCTTCATGGACAAGGAGATTCACGAGCAGCCCGTCGCCGTCGCCGACACCCTGCGCGGACGGGTGGACGAGCGCGGCGAGATCCAGCTCGACGAGATGCGCATCGACCCCGCCGTCCTGCGCAGCGTCGACAAGATCATCGTCATCGCCTGCGGCACCGCCGCCTACGCCGGGCACGTCGCCAAGTACGCCATCGAGCACTGGTGCCGCGTTCCCGTCGAGGTCGAGCTCGCCCACGAGTTCCGCTACCGCGACCCGGTGGTGAGCGAGAAGACCCTCACGGTCGCCATCTCCCAGTCCGGCGAGACGATGGACACGATCCAGGCCGTGCGCCACGCCCGCGAGCAGGGCTCCAAGGTGCTGGCCATCGTCAACACCTACGGCTCGACCCTCGCCCGTGAGGCCGACGCCGTGCTCTACACCCACGCGGGCCCCGAGGTCGCGGTGGCTTCGACCAAGGCCTTCCTCGCCCAGATCACCGCCTGCTACCTGCTCGGCCTCTACCTCGCCCAGCTGCGCGGCAATAAGTGGCCCGACGAGGTCGCCGACTACCTCGCCCACCTCGCCCAGATGCCCGCGAAGATCCAGGACCTGCTCGACGGCCAGGAGGAGCGGGTGCGCGCTCTCGGCGCTGAGCTGGCGGACAAGACCTCCTTCCTGTTCCTGGGCCGGCATGTCGGCTACCCGGTGGCGCTGGAGGGTGCGCTCAAGCTCAAGGAGCTCGCCTACGTGCACGCCGAGGGCTTCGCCGCCGGCGAGCTCAAGCACGGGCCGATCGCCCTGGTCGAGGAGGGCCTGCCCGTCTTCGTCATCGTGCCCACCCCGCGCAGGCCCCTCCTGCACGACAAGGTGGTGAGCAACATCCAGGAGGTCCGTGCGCGCGGGGCTCGCACGATCGTTATCGCCGAGGAGGGCGACCTCACGGTCGAGCCCTTCGCCGACGACGTCATCCGTGTGCCCCGGACCCCGACACTCATGTGGCCGCTGCTGACGGTGGTGCCGCTGCAGGTCTTCGCGGCCGCGCTCGCCCGGGCCAAGGGCCTGGACATCGACCAGCCGCGCAATCTCGCCAAGTCCGTCACCGTCGAGTGACGATGGCGCGGCGCCCGGGTGGGGCTTGCACGCTCATGTGACAGTTGTTAACGGTTGCACTGGGGTTTGGGGTGGTGGCCTGAGCTCCCATGTGCATGGAGGTTGCCCATGCACATGGGAGCCGAAGTACTCGAGAAGGCCGCTCTCAAAAACCGCAGAATTCCGCCGTTTTCGACAGATGTTGAAAACCGTGAGCGTGCAAGCCCCTCAGCACGGGTGAGTTCTGTGGCGTGGCGGCGACTCCCGCGGCGATCCGGCTGGGCCTCAGGTCCCCTCGGCGACGACGAAGGCCAGGGCGAGACCGGCGTCGTGGCTGAGCGAGAGGTGCCAGCGGGCGATACCCAGCGACCGGGCCGTGTGCTCGGCGACCCCCGAGAGCACGAGGCGGGGCGGTGTGCCCGGGGAGGAGACGACCTCGATGTCGGTCATCCTCCACCCGGCGGGGGTCTCGCGGCCCGTCTCCTGAAGGGCCGAGCCGAGGGCTTTGAGCACCGCCTCCTTCGCGGCCACCCGGGCTGCGAGCGAGTCGGTGCGGGTCGCCTCGCGCTCGCGCGGCGTCAGCAGGCGTCGGGCGAGGGCGGGGCAGCGCGCGAGGCTCTCCGCCAGCCGGGCGACGTCGACGAGGTCGGTGCCCACCGCGATCAACATGCCACCAGTGTGCCGCAGACGCGGGCGCGTCGTGTCACTCATCCCGCCCCCACCAGGTGCGCGAAAATGAGGGTATGAGCAGGACTCTTGACGCGCTCAACGCCTACGCGGCCGCCGATATCACCGCCGCGGAGGCTCCACTGACCCGCGGCACCGACGCCTACATGCACGCCGCCGCCCAGGCCCTGGCCCAGGCCGCCGCCGAGGAACTGCGCACCGACCGCGGTGCGGTCGTGGGCTCGCGCGTCCTGCTCCTGGTCGGCGGCGGGCACAACGGCGGCGACGCCCTGCTGGCCGGCGCGCTCCTGGCACGCCGAGGCTGTGAGGTCTTTGCCCTGCTCGCCACGGACCACCCCCACGCCGCCGCGCTTGCCGAGGCCGAGCGCGCGGGGGTTCTCCTCGACCCTGACGCGGGCGGCGCGGACCTCGTCCTCGACGGCTTGACCGGCATCGGCGCCCGCGGCCCGCTGCGTCCGCGGGCGGCTGCCCTCATCGCCCCGCTCGTCGGGGTCGGCGCACCGGGGGAGCGGTCCTTCCGTGTCCTAGCGGTGGACCTGCCCAGCGGCACCGGGGCGGACGACGGCACCGTCGCGGGCCCGGTCCTCGCCGCCGACCGCACCGTCACCTTCACCTGCCTGCGCGGCGCCCATGTGCTGGCCCCCTCCCGGGACCTGTGTGGGCGTATCGACGTCGTCGACCTCGGGCTGCCGGTCCCGGGGACCGCGCCCATCGCCGTCCTGCCGGGCCCGCCTACCATCGAGGCCGGCGGCGGGGATGCCGCCGGGGGCTGCTGTGGGGCCGCAGTCGGGACCGCCGCCGGGGGCACGGGCGAGGCCGGAGTTGGGTGGGCCGCCGGGCTCACGGACACCGCGCTCGCCGGGCGTCTGCACGTGCCCGGGGACCGGGACCACAAGTACACGCGCGGCGTCGTCGAGGTCTGGGCCGGCTCCGAGACCTACCCCGGTGCCGCCGTCCTGACCTGTACGGCCGCCTGCCGGACCGGCGCCGGCATGGTTCGCCTCGCCGCCCCGCGCCGCGTCGAGGACCTCGTGCTCGCCCAGCGTCCCGAGACGGTCCCGGTGCCCGGCCGACACCAGGCCCTCGTCATCGGTCCCGGCACCGACCCCGACGATGAGGCCCGCGCCACCGGCCTGAGCCGCGTCCTGCGCACCCTCATGCCGATGACGCCACCACGCGTCGCCCGCGATGGTGCCCCCGGTGGCGACGCCGCCGGTGTCTCCGACAGTGTTCGTGGCGCTGTCTCCCATGGTGCCCCCGGAGGTACGTCCGGCATCGGCCTCGGCGATGCTCCCGGCCTTGGGCCGGAGGATGCCTCCGAGGGCGCCCCGCTGCCCGCTGTCATTGACGCCGGGGCCCTGCCCCTCCTGCCCGCCCTGCTGGCCGAGGGGCGCCGCCTGGCCCCCACCGCCGTCCTCACCCCGCACGCGGGGGAGGCGGCCTCCCTCCTGACGGCCCTCGGACGACCGACGAGGCGCCCCGAGGCCGAGGACCCCGTCACGGCTCCCGCTCTCGCCCGCGAGCTGGCCCACCGCACGGGGGCCTGCGTGCTGCTCAAGGGCACCCCCACCATTGTCGCCACCCCCTCGGGAGACACCGCCACGCTCGACTCCGGTCCCGGCTGGCTCGCCACCGCTGGGAGCGGGGATGTCCTGGCCGGCGTCCTCGGCACGCTCCTGGCCGCCGAGCAGGCGAGTGCTGAGTGGGTCGGCACTGAGGCCGGGCGTGGTGGGCGGGCCGGGCACGCCGGGGTCGGTAGTCATGCGGGCGGCGCGGATGCCCCGTCCGTCGACACCGGGGCCGGGACTCACGCGGTTGGCGCGAGCTCCCCGTCCGTCGGTGCCGCCTCCCAGGCCGGCGGCGCGGGCGTGCTCGCCGAGCCCGACGTCGCCGTCTGTGCCGCGCTGGCCGTGCGCGTCCACGCCCTCGCCGGCGCGATCGCCTCCGGCGCCGGACTGCCCAACTCCGCCGTCCGCTGGCCCGGCCCCGCCATCGGCGGGCTGGATTCCGCGCCCACCCGACCCGCCCCCGCCGTCGGACGGCCCATCACCGCCCTCGACCTCGCCGGCGCCGTGCCCGCCGCCGTGGAGCACCTGCTCTCACTGGTGGAAGAATCCCGACCGTGAAGCAACCCGCCACCACCTCCCGCGCCGTCATCGACCTCGACGCCCTCGCCCACAACGCGCGCGTCCTGGCCGAGGTTGCAGGGACGCCCTGGATGGCGGTCGTCAAGGCCGACGCCTACGGTCACGGCATCGCACCGGTGAGCCTGACCTGCCTGGCCGCCGGCGCCACCTGGCTCGGCGTCGCCCAGCTCGCCGAGGCCCTGCACCTGCGCGACCTGCTCGACCAGGCGGGCATCGCCCGCCCCGAGCCCGGCCCCGACGCCGTCCCCACCCCCCGGGCACCTCGCCTCCTGAGCTGGCTCGCCCCCGTCCTCACCCCGCAGGCCGCCGCCGCCCCCGGCTCCCCGCTGCGCCGCGCCCTTGAGGCCGACCTCGACATGTCCGCCTCCACCCTCGACCAGCTCGAGGCCGTCGTCGCCGCCTGCGCCGCCCACGTGGCCGTCGGCGGCGTCCCCGGCCGCCTCCACCTCAAGGCCGACACCGGAATGTCGCGCGCCGGAGCCGTCGCCGAGGACCTGCCCGCGCTCGCGGAGGCCGCCCGCGCTGCCGAGAGAACCGGAGTGCTCGACGTCGTCGGACTGTGGTCCCACCTCTCACGGGCCGACGAGCCCGACTCCGGCTCCACCGAGGAGCACCTGGCGCGCTTCGCCCGCGCGGAGGCCGTGGTGACCGGCGCCGGCCTCACCCCCCGGCTGCGCCACCTCGCTGCCACCGGCGGCCTGCTGTGGCACCCGGACACGCGCCTCGACCTTGTGCGCGCCGGCATCGGCCTGTACGGCCTGTCCCCGGACCCCGCCGTCGCCACCTCCGCGGAGCTGGGTCTGACCCCCGTCATGCGCCTGGAGGCGCCCCTGACGCTCACCAAGCGGGTCCCCGCCGGCACCGCTGTGTCCTACGGAGGGACCTGGGCCGCCCCCACGGAACGGTGGCTTGGGCTCGTCCCGCTCGGCTACGCCGACGGCGTCCCCCGCCACGCTGCCGGAGCCGGGCCGGTCGCCGTCGGCACCCTGCGCACCACCATTGTGGGCAAGGTCTGCATGGACCAATTCGTCATCGACCTCGGACCCGCCGTCGACGACGACGGCCGCCCCCTGCCCTGCCCCGCCCGCGCGGGGGACACCGCCGTGCTCTGGGGGGCGCCGGACGCCACCGGTACCGTCCCCACCGCCGACGACTGGGCCGCCGTGTGCGGCACCATCGGCTACGAGATCGTCACTCGCCTGGGCCCCCACGTGCCCCGCGTCACCACGAGCCAGGAGGAGCAGTGAGCCAGGATCACGTCGCGAACCGCGACCACGCTGTCGGCCGCACGGTTGTCGTCGAGACGGCCGACGCCGACGCCACCCGCGCGCTGGGCGTCCGCCTCGCTGCGCTCCTGCGGGCCGGAGACCTCGTGATGCTCTCCGGCGCGCTCGGCGCGGGCAAGACGACCCTCGCCCAGGGCATCGGCTCCGCCATGGACGTGCGCGGGCGCGTGTCCTCCCCGACCTTCATCATCGCCCGGGTCCACCCCGCCCTGGGGCAGGGGCCAGACCTCGTCCACGTCGACGCCTACCGGCTGTCGAGCCTGGAGGAGGTGGATGCCCTCGACCTGGACACCTCCCTGGCGGAGTCCGTCACGCTCGTCGAGTGGGGTGAGGACAAGGTTGAGGCGCTGAGTGAGAGCCGTCTCGAGATCCGGGTCGAGCGCCTCCATGGCGCGCTCACGGGTACCGGCGCGGGCACCGTCGCGGGCGGCGGGGAGGGGGAGGCGGCGCTCGCGGACCTGGAGGAGATCGACGACGGCCGCCGCAGCGTCACCGTGACCGCCCTCGGGCCGCGCTGGGCAGATGTTGATCTCACTGTCCTCACCGACCTGACCGCCCTGGCCTGAGGCCACGGTCCGGACGCTTGCCTGCACGCCCGTCCAGCACGGTGACGTCGCGCCCGGCTGCGCGGACGAGGTGCCGGTGCGGCGGGTGCGGCCGGTACTCCTCCACGACCCGCAGTGACCGCCCGCCGGGCGCGTGCACCTAGGCTGTCCCCGTGCGCATCCTGTCCATCGACTCCTCCCTCGGCACCGAGCTCCTCGTCTGCGACGTCTCTTTCGACGACGGACGTGCCGCTCTGACGGTCCTCGCCCACCCCTCCCAGCCGGACTCGCGCCGCCACGCCGAGTCCTTGGGCCCCATGCTCGCCTCCGCCCTCGAGGACCCTAAGGTCGTCGCACACCGACTGGACGCCGTCGTCGCGGCTACGGGCCCGGCCCCCTTCACCGGGCTGCGCGCGGGCCTCGTCTCCGCCCGCACCGTCGCGCGCGTGCGCGACGTGCCCGTCCACGGCGTGCCCAGTCTCGACGCCGTCGCCCGCGCCGCCCTCGACGAGTTGGGGGAGGGGAGCACCGTGCGCGTGCTCACTGACGCGCGTCGCCAGGAGGTCTACACCGCCCTCTATCGCGCGCAGGGTCCCGACGACGTCGAGCGCCTGAGCGACATTGAGGTCCGCTCTCCCGCCGACCTGCCTACCACGGACGCCGACGCCGTCGCCGGCTCGGGGGCGCGCCTCTACCCGGCCGTTGTCGCCGACAGGCCGGTCCTTGTGCCCTCTTCCGGCGACGCCACCGCGCAGGTGCGCGTCGCGCTGGCCCGGCTGGCCGCAGGGCAGGGGCCGCTGGACACCGAGCCGCTGTACCTGCGCCACGCCGACGCCCAGGTCCCTGTCGCCCGCAAGCGCGCCCGTTGAGCTCGGTGGATCCGGTGGGGCCGGTGGGTCCGGCTGTCGAGGGGGCCGATGGCGCGCTGCGTCTGCGGCCCATGACCGAGGCGGACCTGCCGCTCGTCGCGGCCCTGGAAGCAGAGCTCTTCGGCGCTGAGGCGTGGAGCGCCGCGCTGCTGGCCGACGAGCTCGCAGCCACCGACGGACCCGGGGCGGACCGTGCCTACGTCGTCGTCGAGACGGCCGACGGCGGGACACACGAGCTCGAGGCTCAGGCCCCTGCCGACGGGTCCGGGACCGCTGACGGGTCCGGGACCGCTGACGGGGCCGGGACCGCCGACGGGGCCGACGGCGACCACGCCGCACGCGAGCCCGGCGGTGCGGGGCTCGTCGGCTACGCGGGCCTGTGGTACGGCGACGGACGCGGCGACGCCGACCTGCTCACCATCGCCACCGTTCCGGCGGCTCGCAGGCGCGGCGTGGCCGCCCTCATGCTCGAGCACCTGCTCGCCCGGGCGCGCGGACAGGGCTGCGAGCACGTGCTGCTGGAGGTGCGTGCCTCCAACACGGGTGCTCAGGCCCTTTACGCGCGCCACGGCTTCGAGGTGCTGGGCGTCAGGAGGCGCTACTACACGGGGCCGGAGGAGGACGCCCTGGTCATGCGCCTGCGGCTGGGGCCGCCTCGGGGGCCGGGGCCCGTGGGCGCCGAGGCCGTCGCCGGGAGCTGAGCTGGGCGGCCGGTGTCGCTCGGGCTGGGGATGGCCGACGTCGCCGTCGCCGTCGGGACGGTGAGCCGGGCGGCCGCCGACGCAGCCGCGTCCCACCCCAATCGGTGGCCGATGTCATTTGCCTGACGAATGTGTCACCAAAAGTCGCCATCCCCGGGCCCGACGGCCCTGTCCGCCGACAAGGGCGGGCGCCGCGGCGGCCCAGGTCTTTCCGCGCCATGACGCCGCGGACGCGGAGGGTGCACGTCGCCGCCCAGTCATAGGACCAAGGGCGTCCTGCCCGTCGCTACGCTATGGACGTGGCCCAAAAGACTATTTCCCCCAAGAAGAGGCGCACCGCCTTCACGACCACCGTGTTCATGAAGCGACTCATGGCGTGGTCCGGCATCGTCTTCCTCCTCTTCGTCATCTTCCACATGTACGGCAACACCCACTACTTTGAGGGTGAGATCGCCTACGACCACTACGCCGTCTGGCTGCGTCAGCTGCTCCAGCCGCTGCTGCCCTACGGCGGGTTCCTGTGGATCATGCGCCTGGTGCTGGTGGCGCTGCTCCTGGCGCACGCCGGCTCCGCTTTCCACTTGTGGTACCGCAACCGCAAGGCTCGCGGCAACGACAAGTACGCGGTCAAGAAGGCCAACGCCGAGTACTACGCCTCCCGCTACGCCATGCGCACCATGCGCTGGGGCGGCGTCATCCTCCTCCTCTTCCTCGTCTGGCACATCCTGCAGTTCACGACGCTCTCGCTGACCCCCGGCGGCGAGTACGTCCACGGGCGCGCCTTCCAGAACATGTACTACGGCTTCCAACTGTGGTGGGTGTACCTCATCTACCTCATCGCCGTCTGCGCCCTGGCCCTGCACGCCTGGCACGGCGTGTGGTCCGCCCTGCAGACCCTCGGCCTGACCCGCACGAGGATCGTCCCCTACATCCGCATCATCGCGACGCTGGTGGCCCTCGTGCTCCTCATCGGCTTCATGGCCCCGCCCACGGCCATCCTCTTCGGCTGGACGGACCTGCCGATGAGCGACACCGAGTACTACCCCCAGTTCTGCGAGGCCATCGGTTCCGCGGCCTCCGAGTTCGCCGAGCACTGCGGCGTTGCTGCCCACTGATACGAGAGTTGAGTGACTACACCCATGACTGCTGAGCTCATCGAGGGCCTCTACCGCCAGGGCGACGCGATCGCCGACACCAAGGCCCCCCACGACGTCCCGATCGCGCAGCGCTGGGAGCAGCGCAAGTTCGAGGCCAAGCTCGTCAATCCCGCCAACCGCCGCAAGCTCGACGTCATCGTCGTCGGCTCCGGCCTGGCCGGCGGCGCCGCTGCCGCCTCCCTGGGCGAGCAGGGCTACAACGTCAAGGTCTTCTTCTACCAGGACTCCGCCCGCCGGGCGCACTCCATCGCCGCCCAGGGCGGTATCAACGCCGCGAAGAACTACCGCAACGACGGCGACTCCACCTACCGGCTCTTCTACGACACGGTCAAGGGCGGCGACTACCGCGCCCGTGAGGACAACGTCTACCGCCTGGCCGAGGTCAGCGCGAACATCATCGACCAGTGCGTCGCCCAGGGCGTGCCCTTCGCCCGCGAGTACGGCGGCCTGCTCGACAACCGCTCCTTCGGTGGCGTGCAGGTCTCGCGCACCTTCTACGCCCGCGGCCAGACCGGCCAGCAGCTGCTCATCGGCGCCTACCAGGCCCTCGAGCGCCAGGTGCACGCCGGGACGGTCAAGGAGTTCCGCCGCCACGAGATGGTCGAGCTCATCCTTGTGGGTGGCAAGGCCAAGGGCATCATCGCCCGCGACATGGTCACCGGCGAGATCGAGACCCACCTGGCCGACGCCGTCGTCCTGTGCACCGGTGGTTACGGCAATGTCTTCTTCCTGTCGACCAATGCCATGGGCTGCAACGCCACCGCCGTCTGGCGCGCGCACCGCAAGGGTGCGTACTTCGCCAACCCCTGCTATACGCAGATCCACCCGACCTGCATCCCCCAGTCCGGCGACTTCCAGTCCAAGCTCACCCTCATGAGTGAGTCCCTGCGCAACGATGGGCGCATCTGGGTGCCCAAGAAGGCCGAGGACTGCGACAAGGACCCGCGCACGATCGCCGAGGAGGACCGCGACTACTACCTCGAGCGCATCTACCCGGCCTTCGGAAACCTCGTCCCCCGTGACATCGCGTCCCGCCAGGCGAAGAACATGTGCGACGAGGGGCGCGGCGTCGGCCCGGCGATTCGCGAGCGCGACGCCGCCGGCAACGAGCGCATGATGCGCCGCGGCGTCTACCTCGACTTCTCCGAGGCCATCGGCCGTTTGGGCAAGGCTGCGGTCTCCGCCCGCTACGGCAACCTCTTCGAGATGTACCAGCGCATCACCGGTGACGACCCCTACGAGGTCCCGATGCGTATCTACCCCGCCGTGCACTACACGATGGGCGGCCTGTGGGTCGACTACGACCTTGAGTCCAACATTCCGGGCCTGTTCGTGGGCGGCGAGGCGAACTTCTCCGACCACGGCGCCAACCGCCTGGGCGCCTCCGCCCTCATGCAGGGCCTGGCCGACGGCTACTTCGTCCTGCCGAACACGCTCAACGACTACCTCGCCGACATGCTGCGCGAGGGCAAGGTGGACCCCAACGCCCCTGAGATTGCCGAGGCTGAGGCCGCGGTCAAGGAGCGTATCGAGCGGCTCATGGCGCTCAAGGGCACCCGTTCCGTGGACGACTTCCACATGGCGCTTGGCCGCATCATGTGGGAGTACTGCGGCATGGAGCGCCGCGACGAGGGCCTGCGCGAGGCGATCACGCAGATTCGCGAGCTCAAGGCCGAGTTCTGGCGCGACGCCCGGGTCACGGGCGAGGCGATGGAGCTCAACCAGTCCCTGGAGAAGGCGGGCCGCCTGCTCGACTTCTTCGAGCTCGCCGAGCTCATGTGCATCGACGCCCTGCACCGTCGTGAGTCCTGCGGCGGTCACTTCCGGGCCGAGTCCCAGACCCCCGAGGGTGAGGCTCTGCGTCACGACGACGAGTTCCTCTACGTCGCGGCCTGGGAGTTCGGCGGGGACGACCAGCCCCCGGTCCTCCACAAGGAGGCCCTCCTCTACAACGACATCGAGCTCAAGCAGCGGAGTTACAAGTGAACATCAAGCTCAAGATCTGGCGCCAGAAGAACCAGAACACCGCGGGCCGCTTCGAGGAGTACTCGATGTCGGGCATCGAGGAGCACATGTCGTTCCTCGAGGTCCTGGATCTGCTCAACGAGCAGCTCTTCCAGGCCGGTGAGGAACCCGTCGCCTTCGACTCGGACTGCCGTGAGGGCATCTGCGGCCAGTGCGGCGTCGTCATCAACGGTCAGGCCCACGGCCCGATCCGCTCGACGACCTGCCAGCTGCACATGCGACACCTCGCCGAGGACCCCTCCTTCAAGGACGGCGACACCATCACCATCGAGCCCTGGCGCTCGACCGGCTTCCCGGTCCTCAAGGACCTCATCGTGGACCGCTCCGCCCTGGACCGCATCGTCCAGGCCGGTGGCTACATCTCGGTCAACACCGGTGCCGCCCCGGACGCGCACGCCGTCCCGGTCAAGAAGGAGAAGGCTGACGCCGCCTTCGAGGCTGCGGCCTGCATCGGCTGCGGTGCCTGCGTCGCGGCCTGCCCCAACGCCTCCGCGATGCTCTTCACCGGCGCGAAGATCTCCCACCTGGGCCTGCTCCCGCAGGGCCAGCCGGAGCGTCTGCCCCGTGTCGTGAGCATGCTCAACCAGCACGACGCCGAGGGCTTCGGTGGCTGCACCAACATTGGTGAGTGCGCCGCCGTCTGCCCCAAGTCCGTCCCGCTGGAGGTCATCACACGACTCAACCGCGACCTCGGCCACGCCCTGTGGGCCGACGCCCGCGCCCACTGAGCCCTCGCCTCAGCTGACCCGCACGCCCCCGCGCCCCTCCATAGGCGCCGGGGGCGTGCGCGTGCCCGCGAGACCGATCCGCGGACGCAAGAGCGCGTGCGGGCCGGTAGGTGGGGGTCTGAGCGGGGTCGTGTGGCCCGAACAGGGCGTGGGATATGCCCCTCAGCGACCCCGGCGAACTCCTCTGTTTGCTCTCGAACATACGGTGTTGTGCCGTACTTTCGAGAGCAGACCGAGGAGTTGGAGGGTGGAGGCGCGCCGTGCGCCCGCCGAGGGGCCACGAGCACGCGCCAGGATGGGCGCGTCTGGTCGCGGCGCCCGGAGGACCCGACGACGACCGGCGTCGATCTCGTTGCCCAGGTCTTGATCTCGTCCCTCGCACGTCGATCTCGTTCCGCACACGTTGACCTCGTTCCGTGAACGAACGAGATGGAAGGCCGACGAACGAGATGGACGGGCTTGGCGTGCGCTGTCCAGGCCCTGGGTCTGGTGACGATGACGTCGGGCCATGTCCCGTGGGTGTCGTCGGGAGCTGACGCCCGTGTGTGCAGTGTGGTCACGGGCGGCGTGCGCGAGCGGCGGCCCGAGCCCGTCCGCACCTGCGCGACGACGGGAGCAGGGCCCGAGGGGACCGCGCCCTGGCGCCAGGAGTGTCCACGACGCGGACATGACCGGCCTGGGCGCTCGACCCGCCGGGAGGAAACGGCGTGATTCCGCGACTCTCCCCGGAGGCGTCGACGGCATCCGCGGCTCATGTCCGCCGTGTGGACACCAGCGGCGCGCGAGCGGCGGCCCGAGCCCATTCGCGCCTGCCGGCCGACGAGCTGGTAGGAGCACGAGGGTCTCCAGGCCGACGACTGCCACGGGCCCGGTGGGCGGGCACCTGGACGAACCACCCCTGACACCAACCAGAAGTATCACCCCCACAAACACCCGAGGCGTCACCGATGCCCTGAGACATCACAACGGCACAACACCGTACTTTCGAGAGCAGACCGAGGAGTTGGAGGGTGGAGGCGCGCCGTGCGCCCGCCGAGGGGTCTCGAGCGCGCGCCAGGATGGGCGTGTCTGGTCGCGGCGCCCGGAGGACTCGACGAGTACCGGCGTCGATCTCGTTGCCCAGGTCTTGCTCTCGTCCCTCGCACGTCGATCTCGTTCCGCACACGTTGATCTCGTTGCGTGAACGAACGAGATGGAGGGCCGAGGGACGAGATGGAGGGCCGAGGGACGAGATGGACGGGCTCGGACGTGCCGGCGTCCCGCCTCCGGGCAGCCGCTAGGCTGAAGCGCGTGAGCGAACCGCTGATCCTGGGAATCGAGTCCACCTGCGACGAGACGGGCGTGGCCCTCGTGCGCGGGCGCGAGCTGCTGGGCGACGTCGTCGCCACCTCCATGGACGAGTACGCCCGCTTCGGCGGCATCATCCCCGAGATCGCCTCCCGCGCCCACCTGCAGTCCTTCCTACCCACCCTCGACGCCGCCCTCGAGCGGGCCGACGTCGACCTGTCCGAGGTGGACGCCGTCGCCGTGTGCGCCGGCCCCGGCCTCATCGGCTCCCTCACCGTCGGCATCAGCGCCGCCAAGGCCCTGGCAGCGGCCACCGGCACACCCCTGTACGGCGTCAACCACGTCATCGGGCACCTCGCCGTCGACGAGCTCGTCGACGGGCCCCTGCCCGAGCGCTTCGTCGGCCTCATCGTCTCCGGCGGGCACTCCAGCATTCTCGCCGTGCGCGACATCGCCACCGACGTCGTCGAGCTCGGCGGGACCCTCGACGACGCCGCGGGCGAGGCCTTCGACAAGGTCGGGCGCCTCCTCGGCCTGCCCTACCCGGGCGGCCCGCACGTCGACCGTCTCTCCCAGGAGGGCGATCGCACGGCGATCCGCTTCCCGCGCGGGCTGGCCGCCGGCAAGGACAAGGAGCGCCACCGCTACGACTTCTCCTTCTCCGGGCTCAAGACGGCGGTCGCCCGCTACGTCGAGTCCCTGGAGGACCAGGGGCTTGAGGTGCCGCAGGCGGACGTGTGCGCCGGCTTCTCCGAGGCGGTCAATGACTCGCTGACCGCCAAGGCCGTCCAGGCCTGCCTCGACGAGGGCGTCGACGCCCTCGTCATCGGGGGCGGCTTCTCCGCCAACTCCCGTCTGCGCTCCCTGGCGGCGCAGCGCTGCGAGGCGGCCGGTCTCACGCTGCGCGTGCCGCCGCTGCGCTACTGCACGGACAACGGGGCCCAGATCGCGGCGCTCGGGGCCGCCGCGGTGCGTGCCGGCGTCGAGCCGAGCCCGCTCGACTTCGCCCCGGACTCCGCCATGCCCCTGGACACCGTCGTCGCCCGCTGACGCGGGTCGGCCGGGCACGGCATCGGCCCGGCCGGCCTGCGGGCTCAGCGCTCAGCGGGTACGGGCTCGACGACGAGCACGGCTCCCCGGTCGTGCTCGTCGCGCACACCCACCCGGGTCGCCACCCAGGTCTCCGCCCCGTCGCCCTTGAGGCGCAGGGAGGCGCGCAGGGCGTCGGGGGACACGGGCAGACCCCGCTTGTGGATCTCCAGGCGGCCGATGCCGCGCTCGCGCACCCGCGCCCGCAGGGCCTTGAGATTGAGCGGCAGCACCTCGCGCACGCGCCAGCAGCGCAGGAAGGGGGCGAGCGACGCCTCCGGTAGCGTGTCGCCGGTCAGGTAGGCGATGCGCGTGCCCACGGGGCGCGAGGCCGTGCGGCGCGCCAGCTCGGCGACCAGCCCGGCACGGATCGCGGCGCCATCGGGCTCCAGGAGGAGCTCACCGATCTGCGCGGTGGAGGACACGGGCTCGAGCTGCTCCGGGGCTGCGGAGGGGTCCGTGCAGGCCGGGTCGGTCAGACGCCGGGCCCGTGGCTCGCCGTCGGCGCCCGTGGACAGAACCAGGGCCGAGCGGCCCGGCCCCTCCGGGGCCAGAGGCCCGCACCAGATGCCGGCCTCGACGACCTCCCCGTCCACGCTCACCCACTGGACGTGGGCATCCGAGGGCAGGAGCGCGTGGTCGATGCCGGGTGCCACCTTGACTCCCACGGCGTCGACGCGCCCCAGCAGCGCGAGGACCTCGCTCAGCCGCGGCGACCACTGCTCGGGGTCCGTCAGCCGTCGCCCGCCTGCCCGCCGGGCCGGGTCGGCGAAGACGGCGTCGACGCCCTCGGCCTCCAGGTCCACCGACAGGGCGTCGGCGCACAGGACCCGAGCGTCCTCGAAGGGCATGAGGTTGACGGTCGCCAGGGCCGCCGTCGGCTCGTCCCTCTCGACGGCCAGGACGTCCAGGCCCAGGCCCGCCAGGGCGAGGGCGTCGCCACCGATCCCGCAGCCGAGGTCGGCGACCCGGTGCACGCCCGCGGCGGCGTAACGGGCGGCGTGGTGGGCGGAGACCGCCAGGCGGGTCGCCTGCTCCAGGCCGTCGGGCGTGAAGAGCATCTGCTGGGCGAAGTCGCCGAACTTCGCGGCCGCGCGCGAGCGCAGGCGCTGCTGGGTGAGGGCGGCGGCGACGAGAGCCGGGTCGTGGCCGGCGGCGCGTAGGGACTCGCTCAGGCTCAGGGCCTGCGACTCGTCGTAGGGGGGCAGGCTGCCCAGCAGGTCCCAGCCCTGCGGGGTCAGGAGCGGGGCGAGGGCGGCGGCCGGGGACGTGTCGTTCACCCGGTGATCCTCCCACGGCCGAGGTGCGGTGGGGGCCTGGCGCCGCCCGGCTCATGGAGGGCGTCCGGCTCAAGGACGGCGCCCGGCGATAGGGTGACGGTCAACCGGCCGAGCAGGATGGGCCGGGTGAGATGAGGAGGGCCGGTCGTGGCTGCGGACAGCGCAGGGGACGGCGTGGGGGACGTGGGTGCCGAGAACCACGCGGGCACCGGGGGCGCCGCGTCGCGCGAGGCCGGTGCGACGACCGGCGGCGTCGGCGTGGACGGGTGGCGGCTCGCCCGACCGTGGCGGCTGCGCCCGAGCCTCCGGGCGGTGCTGGCCGTGGCCCTCCTCGTCGTCCTCGTGCCTAACGCGTGGGTCTGGGCGGCCAGTGCCGGGCACGTGGGCGTGCACGGCGACGACGACCCGAGCGCACCCGTCGCCATCGTCCTGGGCGCCCGGGTGTACGAGTCGGGCAGGCCCTCGCCGTGGCTCGCCTACCGCCTCGACGTTGCCGCCGACCTCTACCTGTCGGGACGCGTGGGCGCCCTCCTCGTCTCCGGCGACGGGCGCCAGGCGGCGCACGATGAGCCCGCCGTCATGCGCGACTACCTCGTGGCCGCCGGGGTCCCGGAGCAGGCCATCGTCCTCGACCCGGCCGGTTACGACACCCACGACACCTGCGTACGCGCCCGCGAGGTCTTCGGGGTGAGCCACGCCCTTGTCGTCACGCAGGACTTCCACGAGCCCCGGGCGGTGGCCCTGTGCCGCCACGCCGGGATCGACGCCCAGGCGGTGGCGGACACGCGCGCACGGGCGAACCGGGGTACCTGGCTGTCCTCGTGGGTGCGCGAGCGGGCGGCGGCGCTCAAGGCCGGCTGGGACGTGCTCAGCGGGCGTGATCCGGTGCTGGGCGCGGCGAGCACGGAGGTGGATGAGGCGGTCGCCTGGACGCGTGGGCACCGCGACGAGTAGGCGCAGGGGCGGGCTGCACGCTCACTCTTTTCGGCGTACGTCGGAATCCACGGAATTCCGCGGTTTTCTAGTTCGGCGTTCTCGAGTGATTCGGCTCCCATGTGCATGGGTAAGGCCCTTGCACATGGGAGCCTCAGAGGCCGTTGTAGCAGGAAGGGCGCAATCCGCGGAATACCAAGGAAAAGTCCAATTCCGCCAAGTCACACCTGTCACATGAGCGTGCAGCCCCGACCCGCCACCCCGCGGCAAGCACTCATGGCGAGCTCGAGGCCGATCTCGCCGCCAAGCCCACCCGCTCAGCCCCGCTCCGCGCGCCCTGCCTGTCGCGCCGCGGCGGCGTCACTCATCGGGACAGGCCAGCCCGCACTCGCCGACGGACAACGTGCACACCGATGGACAACCTCAATCCCCCAGGACCGCCGAGATGACTCACACAGGTTGTCGTACGAGGATGACGTTGTCCTTGGGGGTTTACGTCGTCCTTTATCCCGTCGTCTGAGGACACCGCTCAGCGACATCCGCATGGTTGAATGTGAACGTGGTCACGTCGCGTCAACCTGTTGAGCCGCGCCCCTTCACGCCGAAGGCCGTGGCGCTGCTCGTGCTGTTCGGGGTGGGTATCCCCGCCCTGTTCGTGCTCATCGTCTCCGTGTCGAGCCTGATCGTCTGGGGAGCGTCGTGAGCGCCCGGCTCTCCTGGCGCGCCCTGCTGGCAGCGGTCCTGGCCGTTGCCGCCTACACCGCCGCGCTGCGCTGGGTGGACGGATTCGGGAATCTGGTCGGCGACTCCAAGGGCCTGTCCGCTCTCTTGGAGGCCGCCCCGCTGGCCGCGTTCCTGTGCTGCCTGGTGCAGGCCTTCCGCTACGGCTGGGGCGTGCTGCGCCCGATCGTGGCGGCCCTGGCCCTGCCGGCGACGGTGGCCGCCATTTTCGACTTCCTGCTCGACCAGCCTGACGCCGTTGTCGTCTACGCCGTCTTCTCCCTTGTCCCCGCCTTCGTGGGGGAGGGGGCCGGCCAGCTGGTGCGCCACCTCACCCGCCCCAAGCCGGGCGAGACGGGCACGGAGCCGGACGCGGCGCTCGCCCGGACGCGCGAGCACCGCGGCGACGGGCAAGCGCAGGGGCAGTGAACGCCGTCGGCGAACCCGGCGCCACGACCTGGCACTCACGTTGACTGAGTGCTAACGCCGCGCGTAGATTCGACGACAGACGCGGCAGCGAGACCCGGTGCCGCGGACCGCGCTCCCGGCGCTGACGGACCGGCCCCCGCGACGGCGGCCCGCCTCACTGAGGGCGTGCACACCACCACATACACGACGCGCGCCGTGCGCGCGAAGGACGCTGAAGAAGCGAGAAGGGGAGGACGCCATGGCGATCTCCATCAAGCCGCTCGAGGACCGCATCGTCGTCCAGACGGTCGAGGCCGAGCAGACCACTGCCTCCGGTCTGGTCATCCCGGACACCGCCAAGGAGAAGCCGCAGGAGGGCAAGGTCGTGGCCGTGGGCCCGGGCCGCGTCGACGACTCCGGCAAGCGCATCCCGGTCGATGTCGCCGAGGGTGACCTCGTCATCTACTCCAAGTACGGCGGCACCGAGGTCAAGTACGCCGGCGAGGACTACCTCATCCTCTCCGCTCGCGACGTCCTCGCCGTCGTCACCAAGTGACGCGGGCGCCCCTCGCTGGTTGAGGGGCACAGCACGGGGCCGGTTGGGACTATTCCAACCGGCCCCGTGCCGTGTGTTGCGGTTGCTGCCTGCGGTGCTCTCGGGCGCTCAGGCGCTGTAGGGACGGCGGCTGAGCACTGAGCGGCGCTCCTCCTCCGTCATCCCGCCCCACACCCCGTAGGGCTCGTGCGCCGCCAGCGCGTGCTCGCGGCAGCGGATGAGAACCGGGCAGGTCGCGCACACGGCCTTGGCGCCGTCGGCGCGGCGTCGGCGAGAGCTGCCCCGCTCGCCCTCGGGGTGGAAGAAGACGGAGGAGTCCATGCCCCTGCACGCGCCTTCGTAACGCCACTCCCACCCGGAGCTCACAGGCGTGAGACGGAGTTGATGCGTCTGCATGCCGTACCTCCTCCAGGGTCTCGTGGTAAGACGTGGGAGGTCAGACAACCGGCCCGCGTCGTGGGCTGGGTCGCATTATGCTCCGATGGCGGCGGATGTCCAAGGATAAACAATGAAAATCCGGAGATTCTTTTGGTTTAATCCTCCGTTGGGACTCTGGTCACATGATGGTAGCGAGCGGCATATGCCTCTTGTGTGCCTATGTGGGGGCGGTGGCCCCGCCTCGCCGCCCCGACGGCGCCCGCCCGCCGCCCAACCCGCGCGTGAGCATGATGACGCGCCCCCCGAGGTGCGTGCGCCGACGCCGCCGACCTACCATGCGGAGAGTGAGCGACTCAATCACCAACTCCGACCTCTTCGCACCCACCGGCCTGACCTACGACGACGTCCTCCTCCTGCCGAGGCTCACCGACGTCATCCCCTCCGAGGTCGACACGACCTCACACCTGACCAAGAACATCACCCTGTCCACACCGCTGCTCTCCGCAGCCATGGACACCGTCACCGAATCCGACATGGCGATCGCCATGGCCCGCCAGGGCGGCATCGGCATCCTCCACCGCAACCTGTCCATCGAGGACCAGGCCCAGCAGGTGCGCAGGGTCAAGCGCTCGGAGTCGGGGATGCTCTCCGACCCCGTGACCATCGCCCCGGACGCCACCATCGCCCAGCTCGACGAGCTGTGCGGCCACTACAAGGTCTCCGGTCTGCCCGTCGTCGACGACGGCGGCAACCTCCTGGGCATCATCACCAACCGTGACCTGCGCTTCGTGCCCGCCGAGCGCTGGGCCGAGCTGCGCGTGCGCGACTGCATGACCCCGCGCGAGCGGCTCATCACCGGCCCGACCGGCATCTCCCGCGACGACGCCAAGGCCCTGCTCGCCGAGCACCGCATCGAGAAGCTGCCCCTCATCGACGGCGAGGGCCGCCTCACCGGCCTCATCACGGTCAAGGACTTCGTCAAGACCGAGCAGTACCCCAACGCCACCAAGGACGCCGAGGGCCGCCTCGTCGTCGGCGCCGCCGTCGGCTACTGGGGAGACACGTGGGAGCGCGCCAGCGCCCTGGCCGAGGCCGGTGTTGACGTCCTTGTCGTCGACACTGCCAACGGCGGCGCCCGCCTCGCCCTCGACATGATCTCCCGGATCAAGAACGACTCCGGCTTCGTCGGCATCGAGGTCATCGGCGGCAACATCGCCACCCGCGAGGGCGCCCAAGCGCTCATCGACGCCGGTGTCGACGCCGTCAAGGTCGGGGTCGGCCCGGGCTCGATCTGTACCACCCGCGTCGTCGCCGGCGTCGGCGTCCCCCAGGTCACCGCCGTCTACGAGGCCGCCCGCGCCTGCACCCCCGCCGGGGTGCCCCTCATCGCCGACGGCGGCCTGCAGTACTCCGGCGACATCGCCAAGGCCATGGTCGCCGGGGCGGACGCGGTGATGCTCGGCTCGCTGCTCGCCGGCTGCACCGAGTCCCCCGGGGACCTCGTCTTCGTCAACGGCAAGCAGTGGAAGCGCTACCGCGGCATGGGGTCACTGGGCGCCATGAGCTCGCGCGGACGCCGCTCCTACTCCAAGGACCGCTACTTCCAGGCGGACGTGTCCAGCGACTCCAAGATCGTGCCCGAGGGCATCGAGGGGCAGGTCCCCTTCTCCGGCTCGCTGGCCGACGTCGTCTACCAGCTCGTCGGCGGCCTGCACCAGTCGATGTTCTACGTCGGCGCCCGCACCATCGGCGAGCTCAAGACCAACGGCCAGTTCGTGCGCATCACGGCGGCGGGCCTCAAGGAGTCCCACCCTCACGACGTGCAGATGACGGTCGAGGCCCCGAACTACTCGGGCCGCGGATGACCACGCCGCCGGTGGGCGACGCCGGGGCCCCGAGCGACGCCGACGCCTTGGACGGGCCGGAGTGCCCTGCTGCCCCCGCCCGTCCACTGCCCGCCAACCACCTGCGCACCGACGCGATCGCCGCCGCCGGGCTGGCGCTGCTCGGCGCCCTGATGTCCTGGCTGTCCCTCACGGGCGGGGCCAGTTTCTTCAAGCAGGAGATGCACCTGCAGGTGCTGGGCAGCGTGCTGCTGGCGGTGCCGCTCATCTGGCGTCGGCGGTGGCCGCTGAGCGTCGGGCTGATCCACGCACTGGTCTACGGGGTGCTCAGCTACCTCACAGGATTCGAACCCAACACCTCTCAGGTGCTGCTGTTCATGTCCTTTTTCTCGATCGGCGCCTGGTCCGCGCAGCGTGAGTGGGCCACGCGCGTGCGCGTGATCATCTGCGTGGGCATGGGGGTGTGGCTGGCCGCCGTCGGCGTCTGGCTGTACTTCGAGGCCGTGGGCTCGACGGAGGCCTTCGCCGTCCGCTCGCTCCTGGCGGTCTTGGCGTATCGGCTATTCATCAACGTCGCCTTCTTCACCGGGGCCTGGTACTTCGGTAACCGGGAGTGGGCGCGGGCCGTGGCGCTCGCCGAGCTCGAGCACGCCTACGCGGACATCCGCGAGCTGCGCGCCGAGCTCGTGGACGCCGCCGTCGGGCAGGAGCGGCTGCGCATCGCCCGCGAGCTGCACGACGTCGTCGCCCACCACGTCACCACCATGTCCGTCCAGGCCGCAGCGGCCAGACGTCTGCTGGAGCGCAGCCCCCAGGCGCATGAGCCCCACCAGGCGGTCGACTCTCTCAAGCAGATCGAGTCCGCCGCCCGCCAGGCCGTGGCCGAGCTGCGCACCCTGGTGCTCACCCTGCGCAGCGACGGCCAGGAGGGGACACCGCCCACCGTCGACGACATCCCGGACCTGGTGGAGCAGTCCCGCCTGGCCGGTACCCGCACCACCTTCGAGCAGATCGGCGGCGAGGTGCAGGTCAGTCCCGTCATCGGGCTGGTCCTCTACCGGGTGGCGCAGGAGGGCCTGACCAACGCGGCCAAGCACGCGGGTCCCAGGGCCAGTGTGGCGGTGCGCCTGCGGGTGCGTCCCGACCTCGTGGAGCTGGAGGTCTCCGACGACGGCTACGGTGGTCCCAGCCCCGTACCCGGCACCGGCACGGGCCTGGTCGGCATGCGCGAGCGGGTCGTCGCCGTCGGCGGCACCCTGGAGGCGGGCGCCAAGCCCCGCGGCGGATTCCGCGTGCGCGCCCGGATCCCGGTGGGAGAATCCCAGACCCCGATGGGAGCGGCCGCATGACCCGGGTGCTGCTCGTGGACGACCAGATGCTCATCCGGGCCGGCTTCCGCACCATTCTGGAGAGCGAGCCGGGCCTGGAGGTCGTGGGGGAGGCGGCCAACGGGGCCGAGGCCCTGGAGCAGGCGATGCGGCTGGAGCCTGACGTCATCTGCATGGACGTGCAGATGCCGGTCATGGACGGCATTGCCGCCACCCGTGAGCTCGTCGCACGCAGCTGCCGGGCCGCCGTGCTCATCCTCACCACCTTCGACAGTGACGACTTCCTCTTCGAGACCCTGGACGCCGGGGCCAGCGGCTTCCTGCTCAAGACGGCTGAGGCGGAGAAGCTCATCGAGGCCGTGCAGGTGCTGGGGCGCGGTGACGCCCTGCTCATGCCCGAGGTCACCCGCCGGGTCCTCACCCGCTACGCCGGCACCCAGGGGGCGGGTGCGGGCCGGGGTGCGCCGACGCCGTCGGAACTGACGCAACGGGAGGTTGAGACTCTGCGGTGCCTGGCACGAGGCCTGACCAACGCGGAGATCGCGGCCGAGCTGTACGTGAGCACCGAGACCGTCAAGACGCACGTGTCCAACATCCTGGCCAAGCTCGGCCTGCGCGACCGGGTGGCCGCCGTCATCTGGGCCTTCACGCACGGCATTGCGGCCTGATCCCCCGCACGGGGGAGGGGAGTTTTCACCTTGCTGCGGGAGGTGGCGGGGCAGGGCCCCACCTAGCCTGATGCCATGATCAGCGTACGTAACGTTCACCGGTATTACGGTGACAAGCACGTCCTCAAGGACGTGTCCTTCGATGTCCACCCCGGGATGATGACCGGCTTCGTCGGCGGCAATGGCGCAGGCAAGACCACCGCCATGCGCATCATCCTGGGTGTGCTGGCGGCTCAGAGCGGGCAGGTGCTCGTCGACGGGGCGCCCATCACCGCGGATCAGCGCGCCGCCATCGGCTACATGCCCGAGGAGCGGGGCCTGTACCCCAAGATGAAGGTCATCGACCAGCTCGTCTACCTCGCGCGCCTGCACGGGCTGGAGGCCGCGGATGCCCGCAGCCACGCCCTGGACCTGCTCGAGCGCCTCCAGCTCAAGGGTGATCCGACCGACACCCTGGAGTCCCTGTCCCTGGGCAACCAGCAGCGCGTGCAGATCGCGGCGGCCCTCGTCCACCGGCCCGCAGCCCTCATCCTCGACGAGCCCTTCTCCGGGCTCGACCCCGAGTCCGTGGACGCCACCGTCCAGGTGCTGCGCGAGTACGCCGCCGCCGGTGCCCCCGTGCTCTTCTCCTCCCACCAGCTCGACGTCGTCGAGCGCCTGTGCGACCGGCTCATCATCATCCGCGAGGGCGAGATCCGGGCCATGGGCACCCGTGCCGAGCTGCTGGAGGCCGCCACCACGAATGAGTGGGAGATGGAGACCGGCTCGGACACCGGGTGGGTGCGCGCCGCCGGCGTCGAGGTGCTCGAGTACGACGGCGGTTACGCCCGCTTCCGGGCCGCCGACGTCGCCGCCGCCAACCGGGTCCTGGCAGACGCGCTCGGGCGCGGCTCCGTCACGGTCTTCCGCCGCGTGACCCGTTCTCTGCACGAGATCTACAAGGAGATGACCAAGTGAGCACCCGACCCAGTTTCCGCACCACCGTTGCCGTCATCGCACGCCGCGAGATCACGGCCAGGTTCCTGTCCAAAGCCTTCATCATCTCCACCGTCATCACCGTGCTGCTCATGCTCCTGGGGGTGGTGCTGGGCCCGCGGATCGGCGACCTCATCGTCGGCGGGTCGACCACTGTCGCGGCGGCACCCAGTGAGGCTGCCGTGCTGCAGCACCTGCCGGATGTGGAGGTCCTGGCGGTGGACGACGCCGAGGCCGCCCGCCAGGCCGTCCTGGATGAGAGCGCCGAGGCCGCCGTCGTGCCCGAGGCGGACACCCCCGTGGGCCTGAGGATCCTCGCGCTCAGCGAGCCGCCGAGCGCGCTGGTTCGGGGGCTGTCAGTCTCCCCGGCGGTGGAGCTGCTCGATCCCGACGCCCCGAACCCGGCGATCCGCTACCTGCTGCCGCTGGGCTTCGCCCTGGTGTGGATGAGCGCCTCCCTGGGCTTCGGCATGACCATCGCGCAGTCGGTGGTGGAGGAGAAGGAGACGCGCATCGTCGAGATCCTGCTGGCCTCCATCAGCTCCACGGCCCTGCTCACCGGCAAGATCCTGGGCAACTCTTTGGCGGCGCTGGTGCAGATCCTCCTCATTGCGGGGGCCGTGCTGCTGGGCTTGGCCATCAATGACGAGGTCCTGCCCGCGGGTGACCTGGTGGGGCCGGTGCTGTGGTTCATCCCGCTGTTCATCATCGGCTTCGTCATGATCGCCTCCATGTTCGCCGCGGGCGCGGCCCTGGTCTCGCGCAACGAGGACCTGCAGAGCGTCTTGCAGCCGATGATCTGGCTGATCATGCTGCCCTACTTCGGGGTTGTCGGCGGCGGCTCGAATGCGACCTTCATGACGGTGCTCAGCTACATCCCCTTCAGCTCGCCCATCGCGCTACCCGTGCGGATGTACCTGGACGACTCCGTCGCCTGGTGGGAGCCGGTTGTGTCCGTGGCGCTACTGATCGCCACGACGATTGCCATCATCATCCTGGGCGCACGCGTCTACGACCGCGGCCTGCTCCACACCGGCAAAGCAATGGCCTGGAAGGAGGCCCTGGCCAAGGCGTCCTGAGCCAGGGGAGTCCCGAGCGACGGGTCGGTCAAGCCTCCGGGCGTGGCCGACCCGTCAGTTTCTGCCCGAGGGTCTGCCCGGCCAGAGGCCGGAGGGGTGGCGTCGTGGGGTGTTGGTGCCGTCTGCCGTGTCGTCGTCGGGTGTTGGTGCCGTCTGCCGTGTCGTCGTCGGGGTGGGCGGGGGTGCTAGCGCGGAGTACGGCCGGCATGTGTGGGGCGGGCGGGCTGACGGCGGGGCTGCGGTCTGGCTGGGTGTCGACGGCGGCCCCGCTGCCGTCCTCTTGCGGGAGTGGGGTGCTGGTTGTCGGGTTGTTGTTGGTGTCGTCGATATCGGGGGCTTGGTGGTCGGACCGGCTGGCCTCGGCGGCCTGGTTTGCCTGGAATTGCTGTGTTTGTGGGGTTTCGTGGGTGGCGTCCACGTTGTATACTGTACATATGTTCGATGAGTGGTTAGGTGGGGGTGAGGCCCCGGCGGGTGCGGAGCCCGTGCCGCCTGCCGCGCATGGTGCGCCTGCCGGGCCTGGTGCGTCTGGTGGGTTGGATGAGGCGGTGGCTGCTGTTGATCGTCGTGACGCGCTTGTCGAGCGGCTGGCTTGCATGAGCCCGGGTGGGGACCTGGCCCTCATGCTGGAGAGGGTGGTCTCCCAGCTGCTGGTGGCGGCCAGCCCGCACGAGGACTGCCCGAACAGGCACTGCCCGCACGGGGCGGGCTCGCACGAGGGTTGCCCGAGCGGGGGTTGCCGGGGCGGGGGCTGCCCGGCTGGCGATGTCTCGGATGGGGCGGGTGTGGGGGTGTTGTTGTCTGGTGTGTGCCACCCTGGGGAGCGGTGCCTGGTTGAGGCGGCCTCTTGCCTGCGGCTGGACGGCTGTGGCGAGGGTGCGGGCCTGGTGGCGGGTTTGGATGCTGTGGTGGTCAGCGAGCTGCTTGCGGCCGCTTACAGGCTTAAGGCGTGGGCCAGCTGGGCTGAGGCTGTGCTCGCAGGGTTGTTGGTGCGAAGTGCTGGCATGTCTGCCCGGGCTGAGGGGTGGAGTGCTGCGGCGCCGCGTGCGGGTCGTGATGAGCGGGTGTTTAACGCCTGTGGTGAGATCGCCTGCCAGCTCGGTGTGTCGCGTGCCCGGGCCATGCAGGTCATTGAGCGTGGCGAGGCGCTGCTCGACAGCAGGCTGGCTGGGGTTGAGTGCTTGAGCCGTGCGGGTCTGGTTGATGAGGCCAAGACGTCCCTGATTGCTCGTCGTCTGCGCTGTGAGGATGCCGGTGTCGCTCGGGCGGTGCAGGAGCGGGTGCTGCCTGGTGCGGTGCACCGCACGCACTGTCAGCTGGCCAAGGACATTGACCGTGCCTTGGCGGCCCTGGATCCTGAGGGTTCGGGGGCACGCAGGCAGCGCAACCAGGCCGGCCGGCACGTGTCGCGTCCCCGCCCCGCCGGGCAGGGGGTCAGCCGGATGATGCTCCTGCTGCCCACACCCGACGCCTTCCTGCTTGACGCCACCCTCGACGCCATCGGTGCCTCGGCCCGCAGCGCCGGTGATGAGCGCAGCCTTGGCCAGCTGCGCGCGGACGCGCTGACCACGATGGTCCTTGCCACCCTGCGCACCAGCCAGGCAGCCGCGGCCGCCACCGCAGCCCGCGCAACAGCCAGGCCCATCACCAAACCCGCCACCCAGCCCGACACCCGGCGTGACACCCAGTCGGTGGAGCGGTGGGGTGCTGGGTCCGCTGCCAAGTCCGCGGTGCTCTCCGCTGCCCGGTCAACGGACGAGCCTGCCGCCCAGCCCGCCGCCAACTCCACGACCCAGCCCGCGCACCTCACGGGCGCCGCGAGTACCACAGGCGCTGTGGACGGCGTGGGCTCGGCTGACCCGTGGGGCGCGTTTGGCTCGTGGGCCTCGGTGGACGCGGTGGGCTCAGCAGGTGCTGCGGGTGGTGCTGAGGTGGGCGCTGTTGTTGGTGCGGGTGTGGCCGAGGCGTGGTCGGGTGGCTGTCGTGAGGCTGGGTTCTTGCCTGATGGTGTGCCGCTTGAGGGTCTGCTGGCCACGCTCAGCGGCCTGATGAGCTCAACAGGGCCGTGGTGGAGCCCGTCGGGCAACGACCCGGTCTTCCCACCACCAGGCCTGAGCGTCAACGTCGACGTCACCGTCTCCCTTGACCAGCTTGTCAGCCTGCTCGACGACCCCGACCCCACCGGCCCTGGCAGCAGTGCGCCCACCAGCCGGGGCGGCAGCGCGCCCACTGGCGCTGGCGGCAGTGTGTTCACTGGTGCTGGCGGCAGTGTGTTCTCAGGTCCGGACCCGGGCGCCCCGGCGGCCGGTGCTTCGGCTGCCAGTAATTCGGTGGTCAGTGGCTTGGTGGCCGGTGCTTCGGCGTCCGTCGGCTTGGGCGCCATGGGCTCGGCAGCCGGTGGTTCGGCGGCGTCCTTGGCCATGGGTAGGTGCTGTGCACCGGTGCCGGCTGTGGTGGCGCGTGCGCTGGCTGCTGGGGGCAGCTGGCGGCGGCTGGTGACCGACCCTCTTAGCGGCACGGTCGTTGATGTGGGGCGTTCTCGTTACCGGCCTCCAGCCGGCCTGGCGGACCTGGTGCGTGCTCGGGACGCCTCGTGCACCTACCCGGGTTGCCAGGTGCCTGCGGTGCGCTGCGACATCGACCATGTGCGCCCCTGGGCTGAGGGTGGGACCACCTCGTGGCAGAACCTGGCCTGCTTGTGCCAGGCCCACCACCGTCTCAAGCACACCCCCGGCTGGTTGCTGACCCGCACCCCTGAGGGCTCGTTGACCTGGCGCACCCCCACCGGGGCTCGCTATGAGCGCCGTGCCGACGGCAGCGTGCGACGCCTGGCCCAGCGTGTGGGGCCCAGGGGCATGACCCGCCCCGGCGGGCGCGTGCCCGCCTGGCTCGAGCGCGCCGTGACCGCCCCCGTCATCGCCCGCCTGGACAAAGGGCTAAAGGACGCAGCCGAACACACCCGGACCCAGACCCAAGCCCAGGGCTGGGCCCAGACCCAGACGCCGACCGGCGCCCAGGCCTGGACCGAGAGCCAAGGCGAGCCCCAGCCCCAGCACGGGCCCCAGACGCAGAGCTCACCCCAGTACCAGTCCGAGGGCGGGCCCCAGACGCAGGTGCAGGTGCAGCCGGTTCTGGAGTCCCGCGGCCCGCGCCCCGGCGAGTGGGCCGGAGCCTTCGAGACCGTGCCCTACGACCGGGCCCTGCACATCCTGGGACTGGCACCCCTGCTCGACGAAGTCATCCCCTACTGACCCCCAACAGACCCCCAGAACCCCCAGCTATCCGCTGCCCTCTCCCATCCCGCCCGGTGCAATGAACAGACAAGAACGCCCCAACCACACCGCCGGGGAGCACCAGGGCCGGTGGTCAATGCGCGAAGAGGTCCTACCTTTCTGCCTCCTACTGGCCCCCACCTCCCGGGCCCACCGACAGAGCTGGCATCTTCACCAACCGTGACGCTATGAACCGCGACCGGAAAACGCCATCAGAGGTCCACGTCAGATCGGAAGGCCTTGCCCCCTACCCGGTCAAATGGGAAGAGCCAAGAAAGACCGTTCACCTCATACCTGCTCCGTAGAGGACGTGGGCAGCGTCGTAGCGCTCCACGGCGACCCAAACTGTGCAGCACGTCGCCTGCGTTGAGCAGGCAGCCGGCTCGCTCGCGCTGGGTGCCGTCGAGAGTGGTGTAGAGGGTGTGTGCGGCGTCGTAGTACTCGAGCGCAGGGGCGTACTGTTCCATGGCTGCCAGTACATCGCCTTCGTTGAGCAGGCTGTCGGCCCGCAGGCGCTGAGCGCCTGGTTCGCGGGTAGTCCGGATGCCGGCGCCCATCGCTGTCGGCCCGCAGGCGCTGAGCGCCTGGGCCGATGACATGTCGTTGGGGACACGGAAGACGTCATCAGCCGTCGTCTGCTCCTGTCGGTGATGGCCGGTTGGTGAGAGCTGGAGCCGGCCTGCTGGGAGGGTGAGGGACACCCACCGCCACGATACCGGCCTGGCGGCTCCTCAGCGAGAAAGGCCTCCACTTGTGAGAAGAACTAGTCTTTCGACCCGAGTACGTGTGCAACGCGCGCCTTGTGCTTCTCGAAATCCGATTGAACGCTGCGATCAACACCCCATATGACGAACGCGGCGATCGGGAACCCAAGTATGAGTAACAAACTCAACCATGCCACCACACTGAAGAAGGCGTAGGGTGTCGCCCAGGCTAAAAACCCGGTCGCCAGCAACGTGGAAAAGAGTGCACCGTAGGAGTCCAGAAATCTCCATTCTCGAATCCAACGAATAATGAAATTCTCGTTCTCTTGCTCCGGCAGGCGGGTTCGGGCGACAGCCTCCTCGACGAGGGCCTCGCCTAGATTCGGCGGACAGTTTGCCGATAGAGCGGCCCTTCTTACCTGTGCCGGGTTCAGATTCTTTGCGGCGCGTTCGTATAATTCAGACACGTCCACAGAACCGGGGAGGTGAGGTGAGGTGGCCATGAGGAAGTAACGAGCCGCGTCGTACGAACTCGATCGAAGAAATTCCTCGCCGACTTTCAGGTAAGCCACCTTAGTGAACGCGCCACCTTCCGCCTCTGGGAAGTCGGCTTGGTACTCGGCAAGGAGCTTGGAGTCCCATCTCTGCATAGTGTCGGAGTACGCCCGAAGGAGTTCAGCGCGAGCCTCGTTCTGCTCCTCGCCCGAGAGAAACTCGATGGCCTCACGAAAATAGGCCAGCTTCTGGTCGAACTCCCAACTTTCAGTGAGCATGCGGCCCTGAAGCCAGGCGAGTCGCCCACGCCAAGCGCCACCTTCATTGAGCAGTCGCGCCTGCCCAACATACGTCCCTGTCCCGTAGAGGTCGCCCCGCCCGTCGCCGTAGGCCACCCAGGCCGACACCACGTAGGCGCCGGGCTCACTGGGGTCCACACTCCGGGCTTTGGCCGCTGCCTGACCTGCCGCATCGGTCTCTCCACGAGCGAAATACTGCCAGGCCTCATCAATCCAGTACGAGACAGTCTGCTGCGGGTCTGCCGCTGGCGGCTCGCCCGCCGCCGCGTGGCCCTCAGGCTGCATGGGCTTGGAGACCGGGGACTCTGAGGATGGGGAGTCCGCGGCCGGGGACTCCGAAGACAGTGGCGTTGGGGACAATAAGGCATCATACTCAGTACGCTCCTCGTCAGATGAGAAGACGTCTAGGGCTGTAAGCACCAGCTCGAAGCGGCGTTCCAGCTCTGGGTCCTCGTGTGCCTCGAGGCGATCCTGGTACTCCAGCATCTGCTTTTCAAGCGTCGAAAGAATTTCTCCTCGAGAGGAATCGCGGTCAAGTCGCAGCTCCGCATAATAGTCGACAACACCGTCTGGATTCTTACTCATGTTCTCCACCTTACTGGGAGTGATGTAGGTCGGCTGCGACATCAAGATATCTGCGTGCTGTTTCAGGATCACGCTCGGCCAACTTTGTCCCAAGAGACTCAAGTGCGCTCCCCATTCCGTAAGCAGTCCAATCGCCTGCCAGTCTCCGCTGCTCCACAGATAGCTCAAGCAAGCTAATCGCACCGCCGGGATCGTTGAGTTTCTCGGACGCCGTGGCTGCGGAGTGAAAGCTGCGCGCAGCCTCATAGCTGAACCCCGGTTGGGAGGCGTACAACTGTGCAGCATCGAGATGGCTGGCAAGGCTCTCGCTGTAAGCACCCTCCTCGGCCTGGATGTCTCCGATCTGCGCGAGATAAGTAGCCCGTGTCACCTCAGTGCTGCCCTCAGACTCACAGATACTGAGGGCAGCCTGCAGCGTTTCGATCGCGCCCGCGAGGTCCCCGGCTCGACGCTCCTGGCTCGCATAGCCGGCGAGTTCTTCGGCAACAACGGAAACCTCCTGACGTCGCGCATCTTTCTCATGTTCCTCCTGCGCCGTCCGCTGGCACAGATGCGCGCGGAACAGAAGCGCGGCCTGCTCCACCCGTTGTCTCAGAAGGACACGATTGGCAGAGACAACGTGTGTCTCTGGCTTAGTGCGGCTCCTCACCCCTATCGTCTCCATTAAAGCCGAATGTCTTTGCGACTCAGCCCCCACAGGATCGGGTCGAGGGCACGGAAGGGCGAGATACCGCGCTCGGTCAGCTGGTTCGCGTGCTGGGGTGTCTCTCCGATCGCGGAGACGGCGAAGCGGCGTGTAGCCGCCACCTGCCCCGACTCCGCCGCCTGCGTGGCCTGGACGGCCACAGAGTCCTGTCCGAGAATCTGGTAGATCGACGACAGTTCGGCGTCGAGGAGCTGGAGGTCGCGTTCCAGGTCCTTAGCCGCGTCAGCCGGGCTGAGATGCTGTCGCGCCATCGTGTCGTCCTGGTTGAGCCGAGCACCGGGGTTGGCGAATGCCTGGGCCAGTGGGCTACGCACCTTGGTCACCTGGTGCAGCGTGTCGAACTTCGAGATTGTGAGAGCCAGCGGGGTGTGTCCGCCCCCGACCTGCCCGAGTACCTTGGCCAGCACCTGGTCGGCGGGCAAACCAAGCCGGCTCTCGTCGGGGTCCGGGATGACGCCCGACAGCAACTGTTTGATGCTGTCGAGCTGCATCGGGTCGAACAGGAATATGAGCAAGTCCGCCTGACTGAGATAGGCGAAATGCTTCGGGTTACCGGCGATACGCTCAACGTCCTCGCCCGCGACGTCGCGGATCACCACGAAGACCGTGCCGATATGCTGCCCCGAGAGCTGCCAGATGAGCGGGTCCTTCTGGTAGGAGCCGCCGGAGCTCACTTCCGGGGTGCCGTCGACGACCATGTTCTGCTGGTACAGAGGGTGGTAATAGTACTTGTTGTAGTTGTCGATCGTGCCCTGGGTGTAGGGGCGCAAGGTGCATTCACGCTTCTGTGCATAGCGCATGAGCTGTTGAAGTGCGACGGCGATGTAGACCGACTTGCCAGCGCCTCGCGCACCGGTCACTGCAATCGTGAACACGGTGGCCTGACGCCAGCCGGCGGGCAAGTCGTAGCAGCACGTCGGGCAGACCTCCTGCGTCGCTGGACGACGACAGCCACGGCACGGTACCGACTGGGGCAGAGGCTCGTCGCTCGAGGAACGCATCCGCGTGAATGTGGGCCTGGTCATGACAGACGTGCCGGCATATTCCGACGCGGACTGGTTGGGCTGCGGCTCGCAGGTCGGCGTCGCGCACCGGTAGGAGATCGTGTCGTCTGGCAGTGCGTTGAAGCAGGACGGGCAGACCGAGGTCATGACAGTGCTCCGATCATGGTGGCAGGGCGGGAGACCCACTCAAGGAGCGGGTCGAGAGTCCGAAGGGTCTGGTCGGTGAAGGCCTTGTCCTCACGCTTGAGCTCGGCCCACAGCTCCTCGGAGGGGCAGAAGGCCAGCGCTGACGGCAGGGCACGGAGGAGCTCAGGGGCACCGAGGACGAGCGACTCGCCGTCGGAATCGAGCAGCGGCAGGTCCGTCACCGTCACGGTCCTTCCCGAGCCGCTCGGTCCGACGACGTAGCCGACACCGCGCTCGGTGTGACCGTCGACGTGCCCGGAGCGCACCTCTGGGCGTTCCGTACCGACCGTGTCGTAAAGGTCCTCCACCCATGTGAGGAGTGCCCGGACCTCGTCGTCGTGGAAGCGCATCGACGAGGAGGTGTCGACGACGATCCGGGTGATCGTCGGCACGACGGGACGGTTGTCCTCCTCACGGCGCTTGGCGCACCAGCCGCCGAGGCCGAGTGTCGCGATGCCTCCCTCGCCGGGGCGCAGGACGAGGCTTCCATCCCCTCGTTCGATGGTGGCGATGCCAGCCTCGATCTGGCCGGCCACGGGAATCCCGCGCAGAAGTACAGAGGTGGTGCCGGCCGCGACTGCAAGGTCGACAACGTGGTCCGCGGGAAAGGGCTGACCACCGCGCGAGACAGCACGCACGACAACCCGTCCGGACTGCGGGACGAGCTGCGGCGGCAGTACGAGGCTCTCGCGGTTTGCTCCGAGGTAGCGCGGAGCGACAGTCCCGCCCTGGACGGTGAGGTCGCAGTCCGCCCCTCTGCTCACGATGGTCAAGGTCACCTGGCCCACCTGGGGCATCGGGATGCTCTCCCACGTGCCGTGGTCCCGAATGCTGTTTGTCATACTTTTCGCCTCCATGTCGTCATATCTTCGTCAACGGCCGCCACCGAAGCGGCTGAAAAGGCCCGAGCCTGGGCGGAGGATCTGCTTGTCCAGCCATTTGGGAAGGTCGGAACCCGGCAGACACCTGTCGACCAGGTAACTGGTCCAGTTCTCACGCTGAGCGTCATCCCACCCGGCCGTCCACGTCCGCAGGACCTGCGTGACAACAGCGGCGCGATCACGGGCCCACGGCGGTGAAGAGTCCTCAGCCGCCTTCAAGATGCCTGCCTCATCGGGGTAGGCCTTAGCGCCTGCGGTCCCCAGGTAGAGGCCGATGGCACAGGCGTCGAGAAGCGGGCCCGTCACGTGGTCTGAGGGTGTTCTGAGGAAGACAGAATCAGACACGCGGGTGCTGAGCCACTCGGCACGTGAGGCAGCGAGTTCCCCTGTGCGCGGGCTCAGACCGCTGAGGTCAACAGGCTGGTGTGTGCCCCACAGCCCGAGGATCATCACGAGTACGGCAAGGTCGACAAGAATTTCCTGCTCCTCGGTGGCGCCCCAGGCGTCGAGGGAATACTCAGCGTCGCGGGAATACCTAGCGTCGAGCACATCGAGTGACATCAGCATGTTGTACGCGTACGTCACCGACTCAGTGAGGCCGACGCCGGTCAGGAACGGGCAGCTGCGGCCCAACGCGAGGACGGCCGCCGCCGTCGGAGGACTCACTCTCTGGTACCTGCGCGCGAGCATCTCGCTGTCGCTGTGGTTCTTCAGAGCGAGCAGCCCCGCCGCCAGCGGCACAGCTCCTTCGCCCAGGGGGTGCCGCACAAGCGCCTCGGTCCAGATCTCCTGCCTGTCCGCGCACGTACGTGTCAGCGCCGCCACCTCGACAGGCGTCGCTGCGCGGGAGAACAGCGAGCGGATCTTGGGCCTCAGCGTGAACGGCACTGGGAAACGTGCGAGGCAGCCAGCGGCACGGGAGGGCGTCGGCACCTCACCACTGAGTGTGGCGAGCGCGGCCTCCGTCTCCAGCAGCTCGGGCAATGCGTGCGGCGTGTCCAGCCAGGAGGCGACGCGGGGATCGAGCAGCGGAAGTGTCACATGACTGCGGCCCACAATTTCCCGTAGAGAGTCGTTGACGAGCGTGCGCACGGTCGCCATGACTTGAGGACATGGGCGGCCCGCCAGGATGGCATCGCGCGCCTCTGGGCCCGTCGCACTCACGAGGACATGCACGGCCGGCACGACCAGTCGGGTGAGTTCCTCCTCGTTGAGCCGCAACCCGTCACGAGTCAGCCTGTCAGCGAGTCGCAGTGTGGAGACGGGATCGTCGGGGACGAGCCGCTCAGCCTCACGGACGGCATCGCGGACAACCGTTGACTGTGCGGGGTCCAGGCTCCACGTCGCCAGGCATCTGACAACCGACGGGCTGGTCTGCCGGACGTCGTCCTGGAGCCAGGCGAGGTCACGCACGGCAGATTCCACGAAAGCGCGCACCAGCCCCGTGACGACGCCGGCGACCGGGGCGTCTTCTGGGACTGCCATCACCTTGGCGTACCACGCCGCGGCATCCGCGTCGGTGGAGCTGAGGAGCCAGTCACCGATGAGTTCGGTCAGGTAGTCGCTCTTCGCCACGGCCGCGGGCATGCAGCGGATGAGCTCGCGGTCAATGGCCCGATCGAGGTTGGCATCACCCGTTGACGTCAGCAGCCCAGGCTCCATGATCTCGGCGACGCACAACGGCCAGGCAGCTGTCAGCCCATGGTGGTCCTCGAGCATGCTCAGTGCGGTGTGCAGGGCGTCCTGGGCCGCGACCCAGGTGGCGATGTCGGACACGGCCGCAGCGACGGCCAGCCCCCACGTCGTCACCGGGGTGACGGGCCCCGTCTGCCTGGAGTCGATGACGACGACGTCCTCACGACGCGGGTCATACCCGCGCAGCACCTCGTGCGGCACGAAGGCGAGGTCCGTGCTCGAGCTGACGACGGCGTCGAGATCCGTCGGTGTCGCGATGACCTCTGCGGTCGAGTATCCGAGGAACCGCGACGTGATGGGGGCGCAGCAGTGCTGCACGGCACTGAGCCACAGAGCCGCCTCATCCGTTGAGCCCACGCCCATGAGGACAGTGGGGGACGTGCTCCCCGCGGCGAGAGACGATCGGTCGCCGTCGGCCAAGGCTCGCGCGTCAAGGACCGGAGCCAGGACGTCAGCGAGCGCCACCAGGATCTCCGCGCGCCCGTCCTCCGTGAGGAACTCGGCGACGGCGTCTCCACCGGCGGCAGTGCCGGGCACAAGGGCACGTAGGTCCGGCAGAGCCGCTTCACGGACAGCCGTCGGTCCGAAGGGCGTGACCCAGCCCGGCGATCGCCACAGCTCAGCAGTCCGCAGGGCGGGTGCCGCCTCAGTGTCCGGGAGGATGACCGCGTGGGTCATCGAGTTCGTCCGCCCCGTCGTGTCGACGCCCGCGGGCGCCGTGTGGAGCAGGAGGACACCGTGATCAAGCGGCACCTGACGCAGTCGGCGCTCGGCCTGCGTGATCTGCTCCGGCGTCGGGAAGCCCGGGAGGACACTGAAGCCTGAGAGGTCGGAGTTGACGAGGCTGCGGATCCAGTCCGCCATCGACTCCGTCATGGTGTCGCTTGTGGCCATGATCTGCCAGCCACTGCGCTGCTGCCCGCCGACGACACGGTCGACGTTCGTGTAGAGCAACTGGGCCGACGACGTCACTCCGGACGGGTGCAGCCCCTCTCCTTCGGCCCTCATGGTCTCGTCCTCACCTCGCCGCGATCATCAGATCAGGCAGTGAGGGGTCGATCAGCGCGTAGGACTCAAGTGAGTGGGGCTGGGCACCTCCCTGCGCTGTCGCCCGTGCCGGTGCGTCGATCAGAAGCCGGAGGTACCCGGTCTTCAGCCCCTTCGTCTCAGCCCACAGGGAGAGTGTCGTGCCGTGGGCCGGCAGCGGCGCGGAGCGGTAGGACTCCTGCCCACCCTCACGGCTCGGCTTCTGCGCAAAGACCTCAAGTCGTTGACCGTCGGCCGGGTGGAGGGGCAGGTGGGTCTCGTTGTAGACGAGCACCATCTGCGCCACATCCTCCTGGCGGCGCACTCCGACGCGCGGAGTAATCGCGATTTCCACGACCGTTTGGCCGAAGGCCCGCACGGCCCTCCTGATCACGCTGCCCCCGACGGGTACTTCACCCGGCCAGCGCACCTGGTAGTCGTAGATCCACAGCGGGTCGACGTCGAGCCGTGTGGGCACCGAGGGGATCGGGACGCCACCGAGGTAGGTGACCGAGTTGATGTAGATCGTGGCGCCTTCGGATGGCAGGCCTCCGGAGATGATGCAGCCGCCCTGCTGCTGGTAGGTCTCCTTATCGACCGTGAGCTGAGGGCCGACGGCGTCGTCGACAGGTGAGCCGAGCGGCAGGATACGTAGCTCGACGGAACCAGCATCACCGGGCCAGGTGAACGTGAGCAGGTCCCGGCTCACTCGACGCAGGAGGGTGAGGTTCGTGATCTGGCCCGCCCGCTTGAGACGAACCGGCTGGCCGACCGTCGAGGTCCCGTCCTCATGGTTCGTCACCGGCGTGAAGTGGATGGTGTCCCAGTCCACACCGTCAGGCCAGATGACGTGCCGCAGCGTCCTGCGCTGGCGTCCGTCCTCCAAGGGCTCAATACCGGCCGCGCTCGTGATCGCCTCGCTCTCACGTAGGCCCGCTCGCTCCAGCTCCGTCGTCGGGATCTCACCTTGCTCGAGTGCCGCCGGGTCGACGGCAACGGCCGAGCGGTAGACGGTGACGGCAGACAGGGGGTGCTGGGTCCAGCTGATGTGCAGGGAGGCGCCACGCCCCTCTCCCTGGTCGGGATCGTGTTCGACGGTGAAGTCGGCAACGGCCTCATGGGCGACATCGGGCACGATCGACAGGACCTGAGGCGAGGAGGTGTAGGTCTCCCCGCCGACACTCACCTCGACGGCGGCGACGTAGTCCTGCTTCTGCCCGCCGCGGACATCGGCGTCCTGGAACCCCGCGCCGTTGTTCTCGATGAGATGGCTCATCCAGGCCATGCCGCGTAGGAGACGTCCCACTGGCTGTCCTGCCGGGATCTTTGCACTGCGCACCGCCACGACAGCGCCGATCGGGGCGGTGGGCGGCACCCACCTGCCCTCGACCGTCCGCGAGAGCGAGTCGAAGGACACCTGCCATCCCGCGAGAGGGTGGACAACGGCCTGGCTCGCCACGCGCCGGGGCTGGCCGAGCACGGTGGAGCCCGGTGCGGACCGCTCGTAGGCCCATACGGTGACGAAGCGGATCGCCGTCGTCGTGGGCAGCGTGTCGAGGGCCTCGCAGGCCTCGGTCACCGTGACCTCGTCGAAGTCGTCCGGGCTGTACGGGTCCTCCGTGTCAGAGACGACAACGCGGTAGACCTCCGTCTCGCTCGACGCCGGCCATGTGTAGCGCAGGCCCTGCGTCGAACGGGAGACGGAGACCGGGACCCGGTTCTGCCCCGATATGTCAATGTCCTCGTCAGCGCGGGAAAAGTCGTACAACGGCAGCTCCCAGACACGCCGCTCCGGTGCGGGCGGCTCAGCAGGAGGCGCCGAGGGCGCCACTGACTGCCCCGGCCCACTCTGAACATCCTGGGCATTCTGGGCACTCGGGGGCTGGGGCGGAGCGGGGTGGGCCGCAGCAGCAAGTGGTGTCGGCCCGCTGGGAAGCGGCGGCTCCGGATTCCACTCGGCCAGTGCGGACTCGCCGTCGGACTCGCCGTCGGACTCGTAGTCCGGGCGGCTGAAGCGGGCGTTGAGCGCAGCGACGAGTGAGCGGACCGCGCTCTCGTCAAGATCCGGGGTCAATCGGCGCACTGCCGCTTCACTGAAGGAGAGGTGCGCATCATCGTCCGCGACACCGGTGTTGAAGATGGGCTTCCATGTCGAGGGACGGACCACCGTCTTCACGCCGGCCCCCTCCTGGTCCAGCCATGTCTGAATCGCCTTGGTGAAGCTGGCGAAAGAAACAGTCATGTCGTGTCCTTCAGATGATCTTTGGTGATGGCGGGGCTCAGAAGACGACAGTGTCGTTGCCCAGAGAGAAGAGCTCGGGCTCGGGATAGATGAAGTCATCCGCCGCGATCGGTGGTGTCGCCGCGAGGAGGACCATCGTTTGGGACAAACCGTCGTTCTCCTGGTCGAACCAGGAGTGGTCCTGAGAGGTCAGGACGCTCGTACTCGTGCGAACACGTGCCCCGAGCATGTCCTGAACCACGGAGTGGTGGGCGGCGTGCTCGAGGTCCGAGCGGTAGTCCTTGAGAGTGCGCCGCTGGCCGTCAGGCATCGTGATCATCAGCTCGAGGCGAGGACCCGTCGGCTCCTGGAGGAGGGCAAGGCACCGTTGCCACCGGTCGGCCCCGGCCCGGGAGGTGACGCCCTCGCGCCTCAGGCCCTCGGCCCAGCGAGAGAGGGCTGAGTCCTCCCGTCCGGGCTCCGCGGTGATGTCGAGCTCACGGGTGAGGCGACGCTGACGCTGATCGGGGGTGAGGTGGGTGTCCATTCCCTCCTCGAAGGCATTCCATGCCTCGGTGAGCCAGCCCACCGAGAAGACCTGCGTGCGCAGAGCGGCGGCCACGTTCGCCAGGTGCTGCTGGTCGGCGTCCGCCACCACACGCTGGAATCCCGCCGGGAATCGGGTGACGTGGTCGCGAGCCGTGCGCTCGGTCGCGCGCTCCCCCAGAGGGTCGGAGAAGAAGGATGTCAGGATGCTGCCCCACTGGACGAACTGGTCGTAGGCCTCGCCCTGCGCCGCCAGGTCCTCGACTGCCATGCGCAGGTTGGCCAGGACCTGAGGCAGGGCCTTACCGAGCGTCTCGGCGCGATGACGGATCCGGAAGAGCTCACGCTGCTGGGTCCAGAAGGTGGCCAGCGAGACAAGAAGCCACAGGACGACGACGACCGCGGCGACGATCCCGACGACCGTCCAGGTGATGGCCTCGGTGGAGCCGCCGATGATCAGGCCGGTGATGACCACGAGCATGAGGATTGCCAGGCCGAGGAGGATGGTGCGCAGGCGGCGCTGCCGCGACTCGATCCCGGCGAGCGTGTCGTCCGACTGAAGGGCACGTACCTGCTCCGACATCGTCACGATGTCGCGGCGCGTCTGCTCGAAGATGGTGGCGAGCCCGTTGCCGATCTGAGGCAGCAGACGTTGGCCGTTGCGGCCCTGCCAGGCGTCGATCTCAGCCAGGACACGGCCCGCGGTGGCAGCGCGTGGGTCGTTCGAGCGTGCGAGAGCGGTGAGCTCGGCCTGCACGCGGTGGATCTCGAGCTGATCCCAGGCCATGAGGCGTGTTCCGGCCGGGATCGGTCCAACGGCCTCGGTGAAGAGGAAGCTGCCCTCTGCGTCGAGCGGTGGCGCGATGAGACTCGTGTCCGTCACAACGCCGGCGTACGCGGGCAGCGTGAGGTTCTCACAGCTGGAGCCTTGAGCCAGGCCGATGGCCCCGTCGCGCAGGTCCCTCCACAGCTCAGTGAAGCTGCGGCGCACCTGCACCGGCGAGGAGGTGATCTCCTGGGGCATCGTGTTGCTCGCCTGGAGCGCGGCCTGGCTCAGCTGACGCCAGCCCATGGTCACCCCGCTCTGATCGACACCGCCGACGACGACGCTCACGGGGCTGTTGGGCCCGAAGACGACATTGGCCGTTGTCAGCGCGACGCTCGTCTTGACGCTATGCACCACGCCTCGCGCCCAGGCCGCGGGAGCCCCCAGAAGCGCCTTGAACATGAAGGAGAAGAAGAGACGCAAGGCGTCGAGGAAACCGATGGAGCGCTCGTCAGCGCCTGCCACTGAGGCAGCAGGACGGCGCAAGGACGCGGCGTGCCGCTCGCCCCAGACCCGGCTCAGCCAGGCGACACGGGCTGCGGGGTCCGTGTAGGCGTCAACGGTGGCTCCGCCCATGGACCGGGTGGGACGGGGCAGGGAACCGGTGACGGTCAGGACCTGGCGCCGCACGTCGTCCTCGACAGCACGGGCATCGGTGATGCGAGCGAAGCTGCGCACGATGCGCACCGCGGTCGAGACGTCCGTAGGCGTGTTGTCGTAGGGACCGCGCGTGACAGCGCCGACGAGACCGCCGTGGATGGCGATCGCCACGGCCGCGGCACCCGGGATGCTCGCGGGGTCGTTCCACCATGGAACCTGGCTGAAGGCGGGGTCGGCCGTGGACTCGGGCGAGACCATGACGTCCTCCCAGCCGTTGCGACCGAGCTGCGCTTCCACAGGTTCCTTAGACCACGGGATGAGCAGGCGCAGGCAGTCCTGGCGCGTGCCGGTAGGAAGGCCGCGCAGCCGGTAGAACTGCTCTGCCGGACCTGACAGAGCGTCGTCAGCCGGGTGCCCGATAGGCACGACGGCGAGAATGCGCTCGCGCTCAAGTCCATGACGGTTGACCGCAGCGCTGAAGGTGGAGGGGCGGGCGATGCCCCTCTCCACCTCCACGGTCACGGGGTCGTCATGGTCAGGGGCGTGCTCGGGATCCGCTGGTGCCTCGATCCAGACGAAGGGTGAGAGCAGCCCCGAGGCCGATAGGTCGGTCAGGGCCGCCAGCACCGGGCGCTGGCTCTGAGGAGCGACAATGATGACGACAGTGCTCGGCATGTCAGAATTCCATCCCGCCGTTAACAACGGGAGCGGGATCCGCACCGGCCGTCGACGTTGCCTCGGTGACGTGTGCTGGGAGTGTGGCGAGGTCAGAGCGGACCTTGGCCAGCTCGTCGTGCATCTCCTGGGCGAGGTCGACCGTCAGCGGCGTGGTCTCGATGAGCTCACGCTTCTTGTAATTCGTGAACCAGCCCGACTCGTCCCTCTTGCCGGGCCCGGGCAGGTAGTGTTCGTCGATGTAGGCGAGCAGCTTGTCGCAGTGTGCGAGGAGCTCGGTGCGCCGCTCCTCGACGCTGGTGCACGCCGACAGGTCGACCGCGCCCGTCAAACCGTCGACAGAGCCGGTGGCCAGCAGCGCCCCCAGGTTCTTCTGCGCGGCGGAGAGCACACCGAACATGACCAGCGGTTCGTTGACGCCGTCGTCGACCCACCGCCGTAGGACCGCCCAGGGCCTGAAGGCATCCAGCCCCTTGGCCGGGACCTCCAGGTAGGCGAGTAGGACGGACTCGAGCAGCGCGGGCAGCATCGCGTTAGGTGCGCGCATCTGCGAGGGCGGCGTGAGCAGGGGACAGGGGAAGGCCACCCACTCCTGCTCCTCGCGGTCCCAGACCCTGACTGGCTGGTAGTCCGCCTGCCGGTCGCCCCACACCGGGCGGTCGATGCCGCCGCACAGTGAGGCGATCCACCAGCCGCGCACGATCGCACGACGCTCGGCGTCACCCAGCGGCACGCAGGCGGCCAGTGGGCGCGCACGGCGCCACTGCCAGAAGTTATTGCGGGCGCCGGGGCTGGAGGCGGCCTGGTGCCATGCCTGGCCCACGGAGTCGAGCAGGCCCCGGTAGGCCACCGGCAGGGTCCGTGAGAAGGAGCCGAAGACATCGATCCGGGAGACGTCGCTGGTCGCCGTCCCCTCCTGCAGGTCGGACAAACGCGTGGACAGCTCCGCAGAGTCCACGTCCGGCATGCCACCGTTGGTCACGTGGTCAATGAGCTCCTGCACGACGGAGGCCGTCACCGGCAGCGCCGAGAAGCGGTAGTCCCGTTGGAACGTGGCAGCTGAGGTGCCGGCGTGCAGGCGCGCGTAGAGGTCCTTATCGATATCCGCCAGCGGCCGGGCCATCTCCATGGCCTCCTTGAGGCCTGCGAGAACGGCGTCCTCACGCACAGTCAGCTCATGGGACCCGGCACCCGGATCGGCGAGGAAGCCACGCAGCGACTGCGAGCAGAAGGACTGGAAGATCTCGCCGGTACGCCACACCCAGGCCCGGGCGCGGCTGAGCACGTCCTCGCTGCTCAGACGTGCGTCGAATGACGCCGCAGTGACCATGGCGGCACCGGTGTACTGCGTCATCCCTGCCGGCACCCACTGGGTGCGCGCCGTGAGCATGTTGTCAGGAGCAGGAGCACCGGCCCCCTGTTCCCACGCACCGGTGAGGACCTCACGCACCACCTGCGCGTAGGCGGAGCGGAGATCCGGCGCTTGGGCGACCGAGTCCCGTACGTGGCGCTCGAAGGAGCCCGGGTACTGCGACACCGGCATGAGCACGACCTCGTTGTGGGCCACGGCGAAGCGCCCCGGCACCGAGGCCACAGGGTCCTGGCCGGGGTCAGGCTCACCAGGCCACGCCTGGTAGACGCTGGTCGCCACGCTGGCGACGCCGGCACCCTGCGGCGTCTGGGCGCGCTCGCGCTCGAGAACCCGACGCGCGTTCTCAAGTGTGTCGCTGAGCGAGCGCACGACCCCGGGGCGCAGGTCCGCCAAGGACGTGCCCAGCAGTTCGCTCGTGCGGGCGCACAGCCAGTCGAAGACCTGCTGGCGAAGCCCCTCTTCAAGCGAGGCCATGAGCTGTTCCATCCCAGCCCCGGCGAGGTTGGCCTTACCCATCTGGGCGACAGCGCTCGACACTGAGGCGGGCAGGGCCAGAGGACGTGCAGACGGATCGGGCTGCAGGGCGACGAGACTGGCGACAAGCCCCTCGACCAGGCCGCCTGGGCCGCCAACACGGTCCAGGACCGTGCGCCCGTAGGGCAGACCGAAGTCGGCGACGGTCTCACGTGTACCGGCGACGATCGCCTCGGCGATCTCATGAGCGCGGCCAAGAGCCAGCTCCCCGGCCACGCGGTCCATCTCGCCGCGGACACCAGCCTCGCGGCCCGCAAGCCACTGTCCCACCTGGCCGGCCCACTCGGCGACCGGCATCCCCTCGGCTCGCGGCAGCTGCGCGAGCACACTCGTCACCACGGAGGAGGCGCTGTTGCGCAGGGTCTCACGGTTGGTGACGGCGCTCATCGAGGGGTCGAGGAGCCAGTCGATCGTGCCCTGGTCCACCGCTGAGCCGGTGGCGGTGACGGTGCGGCGCCCCGAGGGGGAGACGAGACACATCCGCTCGGTCTCCAGCGCGGCACGCTGGCCCCAGAGGTCGGCAAGGCGCTGGGTGTCCGGGGTCGGGTCACCGGGGAGCCGGAAGCCCTCAACCAGGTGGTCGAGGACTCGCCGCGCCAGGCGCTGCGAGACATACTCCGCGTAGCGGTCGCGGCCCATCGACAGTGAGGCGTAACCGAAGGAGCTCCAGACCGTCCGGTCGGCTGGAACGCCCCAGGAGACCATGCTCCGGTTCGGTACGTCCACGGGGTTACCGATGTCGAAGGACACGAAGCTCTGGAACACGGGGCTGGAGATGTAGCGGGCCAGACCACGGCCCATCCCTCGGAAGACGCCGTCCGTTGTGCCGTCACCGAAGACCGCCCCGGTGCCGCCGGCCGTCAAGCCGATCGGGGTGACGCGTTTGAAGGCTGCGCTGTGCACCTGGACCCCGAAGCGGTCGTACAGGTCGACGTCGACCTGCGCGCAGGCGCCGGCCGGCTCCGCCTGGGCGGCACTCATCTCGCCGAGCATGGCAAGCGTGTTGCCCGGCATGCCCTGGCGTGCGTCCGACGGGACGTTGTTGAAGACCTCAGCCGTGTACAGGAAGACGCTGATGTTGTCCGAGCTGATCGGCGTGGCGAGCGTCTTCCCGGCTCCGGCGATGAGGCGGCACACGTCGAGCGTCATGGAGGCTCCCGAGCCGCCCGCCATGGATGAGACGACCAGGACCATCGGCGCCGCGTTCGGAGCCGGCGCGGAGCCCATACCTGGGACTTTCGCGGCTGTCTGCGCCGCCGAGCGAAGCGCCTCCGGTGAGCCCATCGCCTCGACCGCCTGCCTCACGGCGCTGGTGATCTCGTCGAGCTTGGTGAGGATGACGAGGCGGCCGATCTGGCGGTACTGCCCGGCTCCCAGGTGGATAGGCACTGTCACGTCCGCGGCACGCCGCGGCACCCAGGTGGCCAGGTCACGCAGGCCGCTGGAGCCGCGCGCCTGCACCTTCTCGACCAGCGCGCTGTCGACGACCGAGTACTGGCCAGTTGTGACGCCGCAGGAGACGTAACGACCACCCTGTGCGCTGACCGGAGGCACCATCTTCGGGCGTTCCTCCTGGATGGGGGTGTCGACGTGAATAAACTGCCAGCAGCCCGGGATCTCCTCGATCCCGTAGACGGCCAGATCGGCGCGCAGCTGGTCCATCATGTACGCCAGTGTCTGGGCGCCAGAGCCGCCGCAGCCCACAACGAGCACGCGATACATCGTCTATCAGTCCTTTCCGCCGGCGGTGCCGGCGTCTCCCCGGGGACGGGGCTGGTCAAGTGGTGAGGTGAGGGGGCGCGACGCACGCCCGGTGGGCCGTCTGGTGAGCGTGCTCAGAACGGGGAGCGTGGCTCACCTGGCGGCGGCGGGGCGTCGTCTGATCCGCCGAAGCTGCCGAAGCTGCCGAAGGTGGAGGAGGAGCCGACACCGCCTGCCCCCGGGTCACTGCCGGACCCGAAGACGCTGCCCGGCGCAGCCGCATCGCTGTCGGCCGTGCCGAAGCCCGCCGCCGCGGGGGGAGCGGCCTCCGCGGCGGGCGCCGATGTCCCCGTGGGCGCGACGAGCGCGAGGCGCGAGGCGAGTCGATCGGCGGCGTCCTGCTGGACGCGTGCGATGTCGTCGTCGGCACGGCTACCGCCGGAGGCCAGGAGGATGAGGGTGACATGGCGGGGCGAGTCGGGCTGGTCCAGCACGGCCACCCAGTTGCCGCGCACGGCGAGCGGAAGGAGAGCACGACCCTTGACTGTGCTGGTCGGAGACCCCGAGATGGAGGGAGCCTCAGGGGACACCAGACGCACATAGGGGGAGGCCGTGGGTGAGGCACCGGCAACCGCCTTGAACCGGTAGGGGCCCACCACCAGTTCGCGAGCCCCCTTGGGGACTGACTTCATCTCCCACTGGTTGCTCGGCACGTCGATTGTGGGATGAGAGCCGTCGGTCGGAACCTCGACAACGGTGGTCGCCCACAGGAGGGTGCCGCCGGGCATCCGTGCGGTGAGGAGCTTCATGAGGTAGAGCAGGCCGACGGGAATGGCGATGCCCGCGATGAGGACGAGGGCGAACACCGTCCAGGCGGTGCCGACGTCAAGCGGGCGCAGCATCTCACCGGTGAAGGAGACCTCGACGACCTGGGCGCGGTCGTAGTCCTCGGCCGGGGCGATGTAGACGCCGATCGTGCCGGTCACGGCACCGTTGGCGTGCTCCGACGCCGTGAGCGTGAGCGGGAGGGTCCCGCTCGCCCCCTCGGCCACGGTGAGGCACGAGTCCTTGCTCGAGGCGCTCGAGCTGACCGAGACGTCCCCGGCGTCGGCGGGCACACCCGTGAGGGTGAGCGCGGACTCATCGACCCAGACGCAGCCCGGTCCGGTGACGGGCAGGTCGACGGTGGTGCTCAGCTCCTCCTCGAGGAGCCCGAAGTCGACACGTGTGCCGACCACGGGAAAGTCGAGCGCAGCATTGATCGTCACGGCCGTCGTCGCCTCGGTCGGCGAGAGTGTTGTCCCCTCAACCGTCGAGCCGTCCGCAAGCGTCGCGGGTGCCGTCGTCACGGTCAGTGAGGTGGTCACCGTGGCCTGTCCGAGGGCGAGGTCCTGGGGGATGGTGAGGGGCACCGGTCCCTCGAGATCGGCAGGGTCATCGGTCTCGAACAGGATGTGGGTCTCGCCTGCGGCGCTGGTCGCGCGCACCTGGGCCTTCACCCCGCCCACGATCCGGCCGGCTTCGATGTCTTCGCCGTCCTTCTTGTCGCGCAGCACAAGCCTCGCCTCGACGTCCTCGCCCTGGCGCAGCGTCGTGTTGGACAGGTCCTGCCACTCGAGCCTGAGGGGCGAGGTGAGGTGGATATTGACGTGCGCCTCCTGACCGGGGGAGGAGGACGTCGTGTCGACGAAGGCGAGACGCCACTGACCGTCCCAACTGGTCGCGGTCGCGGCGTCAAGGTCCGCCTCGAGCGTGCGCGGAGTCAGCCACTCGCCGGTGACGCCCGCCGAGGTCTGCGTGCCTGAGGTCGCCCCGGAGATGATGATCGGCTCCGTGGAGCCGGGGGCGTAGAGGTAGGCGTCGAGGCCCGCAACGTCGGAGGAGGCCAGGATGTGCACGGCATCGATGCTGCGGTCCAGGACGAAAGTCGATTCTCCGGGTGTGCACACCGTGCCCTGGCAGATCGTCACAGTGTCGGACATGACGGTCCCGCCAGGCGCGGAAATCGAGTCGAAGGCCAGCAGGAGGGAGTCGAGGTCGGACACCGGGTAGAAGAAGCCGACGTTCGCCGACACGTCGCCGCACTGCTCGACCCCGTGATGGGTGGCGTTGGTCCCACCGCCCAGGGTGATGCGCTTCATGAGTGTGAAGTCGACGGGTTCCCCGTTCGGCGAGCTCAGACCGATGCCGAGCACAGTGATGCCGGAGGAACGGAGCTGGTCAGCAAGACCAGTCGCACGGCACATGTCCATCAAGCCCGCCTGCTCGGCCGCAGTGACACCCGACTCGGACGCCAGGTTCTGATCAACGGCGTATGGCTTCTCGGCACTGGAGTCGCGCACGTCAAGGTCGAAGGCGCCGTCGGACAGCCAGGCAACGGCCCGGCAGCCGGAGGTGTCGTGCGCTGCGAGGTCCTGGCGGGCGCCGTCGAGCGCCGTCCAGTAGTCGGTGTCGTAGTCGTGGATGTCGTCTCCGACGGCGGTGACCTGGCTCTTCAGCTGGGTGCCGCTCGTGGCGTCAAGGGCGGCCCACTCTCCGGCAGGTGTGTAGTCGGCGGCGAATCCGACGACACGCACGTCAAGCGCGACGCCGCTCGAGGCGGTGAAGGCCGTCAGCCGACTGATGAGGTAGTGGGCCGCCTGGACACGGCCCTTGTCCGGGTCGGTGTCGCGCAGGGAGCCGGACTGGTCCATGAGGATGACGAGGGAGCCGGAGCCCTCACCGGACAGGCAGGCGCCGAAGTCGGCGAGCGCCGTCTGCTCGGAGTCCTCCTCGGCGGACACGGCCAACGGGATGGCGGGCAGTCCGGCGACGAGGAGAGCGAAGGTCAGGACCGTCAGGAGGCTGCCTGCGAGCACACGGTGCACACGGTGGCGCATGGTCACATCCTTCCCAGAACGAGGGCGAGGCGGCCGGCAGCCACGACGACGGCGACGAGGGCGACGACGACCGAGGCACGGTAGACCACCGTGTGCCAGCCGTAGTAGAGGTACCAGGGGTTCGCCTGGCGCTGGGCGTTCCTGACCGTGAAGAAGGTCGACAGGCCCAGGCCGACAAGAGCCGCAAGGACCCAGCCGATGGCGCCACCCACGAGCGTGGGCAGGAGGAGGGCGACACCGATGCCGACGACGCTGGCGGCGATCGAGCCGTAGAGGAGGGCAACCGGCGCCGTGGTCGGCGTCGTGGCGGTGGCGCCGAAGCCCGCGCCCGGTTGGGAGCCGAAGCCGTCGGCTGAGGTGGAAGATGAGCCGAAGGCGCTTGTCGCGGGCTCGGACGAGCCGAAGGCGCCGGCGGCCGGACTGCTCGACGCCGACGCGGTGACGGACGGGAACCCGGCACTCACGGAGGTGGACTCGGGTACCGAACCGGCTGGTGCACCGGTCCCGGTCGGAGGGCCCCAGCCGGCAGCGGAGGAAGGGAAGTGGGAGGAGGACATCTGGGTTCTTTCGGTCTTAGGGCGCTGGAAGGCAGAGCGGGGACGGGTCAGGTCTCTTCAGCAGTCATCTCGTCATTCCGGGTGAGGATCTCACGGACCTCGTCACGGCCGGGAAGTGAGATCCCGAAGCGCTCGAAACGCTCGTAAAGACGGTCGACCGCCTCGGCGTCGATGTCCTCGACGACATTGACGTCGCGGGCAAGGTTCTGGGCCTGGATGATGGTACGGTCAGCGAGCTCCTGGCCTCCCGCGGCCAGGGCGATGACGGCGACTGGCAGCGGCAGCACGAGGCTGAGGACCAGGACGGTGATGGGCAGCCAACGGGGACGGCTGACGACGGCGCCGCGAATGCTGAGACCGACGGCCGCAAGCACGGCCAGCGTCCCCACGACCACGAGGGTGACGAACTCACGGTGAACGAACGGCTCACGACCGACGGCTGCCTGGAAGACGTCGATGGAGACGAGCAGCTCGTAGCAACCGACGCCAACCGCGGCCAGCCCCAGGAGGCCGATGACGATGGCCAGGACCGTCGCCCGTGAGCGGCGCGTCTCGGCGTGCGGGCCGGCTGAGGCCAATGACGCGGTGCCCGACGCGAACCGCGCTGGTGGCACCACCAGGCCTGCCGACGACGCGCCCCTGGCACTGCGGGGCCCCGGAGAGCCGGTCCGGAACGGGGACGAGGGCTCCGACGACCCTCCGAAGGATGGGGTCGCGCTCGTGCCGCCGGGTGTCATCGGTCCCGAGGCACCTGACGCACTGCCGAACGGGCTGGGCACACCATTGCTGGACATGGGATCTACCTCACCACGTGCTGTATCCGCTGCGCGAGATCGTGAAACCGTTGCCCGTGTACTGGTTCCAGCAGGTCATACCGTCCTCGGCAGAGCTGCAGGCGTAGCCGTCCGTGGCAACTGACTGCCCGTACTCGAGGGTGGTCACCGAGTCTCCTTCGTTACCGAGGTACTCGTTGCCGCACTGAAGGTCAACGGTCTCAGTGACCGAGATGGAGAACAGGGTGTCTGAGCAGTCCTGCAGGCCCGCATCGGCGTAATAGCGCTCATAGATCGAGCAGTACACACCGGATTCGTAGATCTCGCAGGAGATATTGAGCGAGGGCGACTGGATGAGGGAGGCTGAGATCGCCTCGTCAGGGGCCGGAGAGACCTTCTCCTGGGCCGACTCGACCGGCTCCGCGGCATCGTCACCACCTGAGGAGAGGCTGATCAAAAATGCGACGATGGGGACGACGACGAAAATGATGATGAGGACAAGGCAGCCGCACCCACAGCCTTTGCCGACGATACCGGAGGACCGTGCGGGCTGGGGGACCGGTGTCGTCATGCTGGTCGTGCTGGGGCCGCGCATGGCCGCTGCCCGTGAGGCGGCAGCCTCGCGCTGCGCCTTCGCCTGCTCCTCCGCCAGGTGGCGGTTCCAGGCGTCACGCGCCATGGGTGAGGACTCGATGAGGTACCCGCGCAGGTCCTCGGGGAGCTCGGGGTTGAGGATAAGGACGTCGTGGACCTCAGGCGCATTGTCAACCAGGGCCTCAAGGCGCTCGCGCGGCGTCTGCGGGTCCATCGCCTCCTGGCGGAGCTCCTCGCGACGCATAGCAACCTCCAAAGGAACCTCACGCACGGGACATGGGGCATTCCGAGCCGAGGATGGGCGGGAAGAGGCTCCAGACGTACTGGATCAACGACGAGGGGAACCCCTGACAGCGGTGAGAGGGGCGCCCCGGGGGCAACTGTACATATGCGGCGTTCTCGATCAAGTACAAGATCTGACCCCTCTGATATTTACCGCCTGGCCGACCCGTCAGCTATTGCTGGCCAGGGGCCAGGAGGGGTCGGCGTCGGGGGTGCGGCCCTGGCGGGTGAGCCACTGGTTGAAGGACGTGGCCCAGGCGCGGTGGGCCTCGGCTTGCATGCCCTGCAGGGCCGCCAGGTCCGTGCCAGCCACCTGCGGGTGCACGCGGGCCATCGCCTCGAGGACGTCGAGCGTGGCGGCCACGTCCACCTCCGCCGTGTGCAGTGCCTCGTCCACCTGCACGCCGTAGACGGCGCACATGTCCCCCAGGCGGCGCTTGCCCTTGCGCCACCGGTCCACCGCCCGGTCCAGGACGAGTGGGTCCAGCACCGGGGCGATCTCACCGCCCAGACGCTGGCGCAGGGTGGCCAGGCCGTGACGGGCCAGCTCGGCCTCCATGAGCGTGAGGTCGAAGGAGGCGTTGAAGGCGACCACCGGCGTGCCCTGGGCCATCGTCGTGGCCAGGGCCCCGGCGACCTCCTCCAGCACCTCAGCCGCAGGCCGCCCCTCCGCACGGGCGCGCTCCGTGGTGATCCCGTGCACGGCCGCCGCCGCGGCGGGGATCTCGACGCCGGGGTCCGCCAGCCAGGTGCGCACCTGCTGCCGCCGGCCGCCGTCGGAACTTAGTGGACCCCGGAACACGAGTGCCGCCGTCACGAGACGGTCCCGGGTGGGGCTCACGCCGGTGGTCTCCGTGTCGAAGCCCAGCAGTGGTCCGGCGACCCAGGTGGGGGAGGAGGTGCCGGTCCCGGTGGAGGAGTCGGAGGAGCGAGGACGAGGAGTGCTGTGGCTCATGCCCCGAGTGTGCCACCGCCCTCGGACGCGAACGGCTGCCCGGCATACGGGGGGCGGCCGTTCGCGCGGGCCTTCGGTGGCCGCTGCCACAACGGCTGCCCGGCATACGCGGGGGCGGCTGCGGGAGTAAGACGCCAGCGGCGCGTGCGGCCGGGCTGGTGACGCATAGGGCGCCGGGTGCGGATCACCTCCCCGCGGTATGGACCACTTTCCCGCAATACGGACCACCTTCTGAAGTTTGGACCACCTGGTTGGTACAACCAGGTGGTCCAAGCTGGGAGAGGTGGTCCAAACTGGGAGAGGTGGTCCAAACTGGGAGAGGTGGTCCGAACTGGGCGAGGGGGCGCGCCAGGGAAGGTCGCCCGAACCTCGCTCGCAGCGCCCACCGCTGCCGTCTCACCGCCCACCGCTACCATCACCCCATGAGTGGTGAGATCGAGATCGGACGTTCCAAGCGTGCCCGCCGGGCCTACTCCTTCGACGACATCGCGCTCGTGCCCGCCCGGCGCACCCGTGATACCCAGGATGTGCGCGTCGGCTGGCAGCTCGACGCCTACCACCTCGACCTGCCGGTCATGGCCGCCCCCATGGACTCCGTCATGAGCCCGGAGACCGCCGTCCTCGTCGGTCGGCTCGGCGGCGTCGGCGTGCTCGACCTCGAGGGCCTGTGGACCCGCTACGAGGACCCCTCCGAGGCGTATGCCCGCATCCGCCAGGCCGGCCCCGGCGAGGCCACCCGGGCGATGCAGGAGGTCTACCGGGCCCCGATCCGCCCCGAGCTCATCACCGCCCGCCTCACCCAGGTCCGCCAGGCCGGCGTCGTCGTCGCCGGACGGCTCAGCCCCGCCCAGACGCAGCGCCACTGGCGTACCGTCGTTGATGCCGGCGTCGACCTCTTCGTCATCCGCGGCGCCGCCGTCTCCGCCGAGCACGTCTCGGGCACGGTCGAGCCCCTCAACCTCAAGCGCTTCATCTACGAGCTCGACGTGCCCGTCATCGTCGGCGGCGTCACCACCTACACCGCGGCCCTGCACCTCATGCGCACCGGCGCCGCCGCCGTCCTCGTCGGCCAGGGGGGTGGCGCCTCCTCCTCGGTACGCCAGGTCCTCGGGCTGCACATGCCCATGGCCACCGCCGTGTCCGATGTCGCCGCCGCCCGCCGTGACTTCCTCGACGAGTCCGGGGGCCGCTACGTCCACGTCATCGCCGACGGCTCGGTCGGCAACTCCGGCGACGTCGTCAAAGCGATCGCCTGCGGGGCCGACGCCGTCATGCTCGGCGCCGCCCTCGCCCGCGCCGTCGAGGCGCCCGGCGGCGGCTACCACTGGGGCGACGAGTCCCACCACGAGCGCCTGCCCCGCGGCTTCCGCTCCTGGGTGGGCACGGTCGGCTCCCTCGAGGAGATCCTCAACGGCCCCTCCGACCGCGCCGACGGCACCCTCAACATCGTCGGCGCCCTGCGTCGCACGCTCGCCACGACCGGCTACTCGGACGTCAAGGAGCTCCAGCGCGTCGAGGTGGTCCTGGCCCCTTACGCGGCCACCCCGAGTCGCTGAGCCCACCTTGCGGGGGTGTCGGCACGGGCGCGGCGGTCCGGTAGGGTGATCGTGTTCGGACCCGCTGCCCGCACCCGACACGGACAGGGGACCGGGTGCCGCGACCGTGGCACCAACTCTGACTCTCAAGGAGATCTCATGGCACAGGTCACCGCAACTATCGCCTCCCGCGTCGGTCTGCACGCCCGCCCCGCCGCCACCTTCGTCAAGGCCGTCGCGGAGAAGGGTGTCCCGGTCACGATCGCCAAGGAGGGCGGCGCCCCCGTCGACGCCTCCTCCATCCTCGGCGTCATGACTCTCGGCGCCGGCTTCGGCGACGTCGTTACCCTCTCCTCCGAGGCCGAGGGTGCTGAGGCCGCCCTCGACTCCCTCAAGGCCCTGCTCGAGACCGACCTCGACGCCTGAGGACCCGACCGACTGACTGACGACGGGGCACGCACCACGCGGTGTGTGCCCCATCGTCGTCGGTAGGCTCGCGCCATGACGATCATCGCCGCGGCGGACGGCTCCGCCCTCGGAAACCCCGGCCCCGCAGGCTGGGCCTGGTACGTCGACGAGTCCTGCTGGGCCGCCGGAGGCTGGCCCGAGTCCACCAACAACCGGGGTGAGCTCACCGCCGTCCTGGAGCTGCTGCGCGCCACCGCGCACACGGGTGAGGACCTGCTCATCCAGGCCGACTCTCAGTACGTCATCAACTCCCTCACCACGTGGATGCCGGGCTGGAAGCGACGCGGCTGGCGCAAGGCCGACGGCAAGCCGGTCCTCAATGACGACCTTATGAAGGCCCTTGATGCCGAGCTCGCCGGCCGCAAGGTGCGCTTCGAGTGGGTCAAGGGCCACGCCGGCCACCCGGCCAACGAGCGGGCCGACGACTGCGCCCGGGCCGCCGCCACCGCCTACCAGCGCGGCACGCCGGTGCCCTCGGGCCCGGGATGGACGCGCGGGGGAGGGGCCCCGCAGTCGGTCCGTGGATCCGTGCCGTCCGACGGCGCGGCCACCTCAGTCCCGCGGGCCGATGTCGTGCCCGGCGCGACCGCCGCGCGCCGCGCCCGCCTGCGCGCCCAGCAGGAGTCCGGCGGCACCCTCTTCTGAGCCCACGCGCTTCTGAGCCCACGTGCCCGGAAGCGGGTCGTGTCCACCGCTGTGCGCGAGGTCGAGGGTTGCGTCGCGAGGTCGAGGGTTGTGTCGCGAGGTCGAGGGTTGCGGGCTCGAACTCGGCGCCGAACCCTCGAACTCGTGGGGGGATGCCGCGCTCGACCAGTCCCGGAAGGCCCAACAGACGAGCGTCGCGGTTCCCGCGGGGCCTGCGCGGTGGGGCTTGCACGCTCATGCTTTTCGACCTCTGTCGAAAACGGCGGAATTCCGCGGTTTCCGAGATCGGTATTGTCGAGTGCTTCGGCTCCCATGTGCATGGGCAACCTCCACGCACATGGGAGCCAAGAAGGCCGTTTTGGTCAAGAGGGCCCAATCGGCGGAATACCAACGAAAAGTCCGAATCGGCCACATCACACCAGTCACATGAGCGTGCAAGCCCCCTCTTGGCGGGGTCAGATGAGGGTCAGGGCCTGGCGGGCGATGGCCAGCTCCTCGTTCGTCGGCAGCACCGTGACCACGATGGAGGACTCCGGCGTCGAGATCGTCACCGGCTCGTCCGAGCGGCGCGCGTTGGCCTCGGCGTCGATCGTGACGCCGAGATAGGCCAGGCGCTCGCACAGGGCCGCGCGCAGGCGCGCGTCGTTCTCGCCGATGCCGGCGGTGAAGGTCAGGGCGTCCAGACCACCCATGACTGCCGTGTAGGCACCGACGTACTTGGTCAGGCGGTGCAGGTAGATGTTCATCGCGTCGATGGCGTCCTGGTTGCCCTCGTCCATCATGCGCGTGACCTCGCGCATGTCCGACTCGCCCGTCAGGCCCTTCATGCCGGACTCACGGTTGAACAGGTGGTCGATCTCGTCGATCGACATGCCCCCCACGCGCACGAGGTGGAAGACGGCCGCCGGGTCGATGTCACCGGTGCGCCCACCCATGACCAGGCCCTCCAGCGGCGTCAGACCCATGGAGGTCTCCACCGCGTGAGCGCCGACGACGGCGGACACGGAGGCGCCGTTGCCCAGGTGCAGGACGATCTGCTTGAGGTCGTCGCGGCCCAGACGCTTGGAGATCTCTCCCGAGACGTACTGGTGGCTCGTGCCGTGGGCGCCGTAACGACGGATGGAGTAGCGGTCCGCGACCTCGCGGTTGAGGCCGTAGCGGGCGGCCTCCTCCGGCAGGTCCTGGAAGAAGGCGGTGTCGAAGACGGCCACCTGGGGGATGTCGCTCATGAGGGTGCGGGCCACCTCGATGCCCTTGAGGTGCGCCGGGTTGTGCAGCGGGCCCAACGGCACCAGCTCCTCGATGGTGGCGACGACCTCATCGGTGAGCAGCGCCGGGCCATTGAAGAACCTGCCGCCCTGGACCACGCGGTGGCCCACGGCCACGATGTTCGCCTCGGACAGGCGGGGCCCGTGCTCGTCGAACAGACGCAGGACCTCGGACAGGCCGAAGCCGTGGTCCGGCACCGGCTCCTCGACGACGTGCTTGGCATCGTCGACCTTGTGGATGATCGCGCCCTGGACGTCGCCGATGCGCTCGACGAGGCCGGAGGCCAGTGCCGCACCGGAGTCGGGATCGACCAGCTGGTACTTGATCGAGGAGGAGCCAGAGTTGATAACGAGAACGGTGCGCGAGGTCATGAGGGTCTTTCTACGAGAACGTCTGGTGGGGGATTGGGAGAGGGGAGCGGAAAAGGAGGTGGGGACGGGCGACGGGGGCGCCATCGGACATGACCGACGGCGCCCCACGCGCCTCAGCCCTGGGCCTGGACGGCCGTGATGGCGACGGTGTTGACGATGTCCTCGACCAGCGCGCCGCGCGACAGGTCGTTGACGGGCTTGTTCAGGCCCTGCAGCACCGGGCCGATGGCCACGGCGCCCGAGGAGCGCTGGACGGCCTTGTAGCCGATGTTGCCGCTGGACAGGTCCGGGAAGATGAAGACGTTCGCACGCCCAGCCACAGCCGAGTCCGGGGCCTTCTTCGCGGCCACGGTCGGGTCAATGGCGGCGTCGTACTGGATGGGACCCTCGACGGCGAGCTCGGGCGCCTTGGTGCGCACGATCTCCGTGGCCTGACGGACCTTGTCCACGTCCGCGCCCTTGCCGGAGTCGCCGGTGGAGAAGGACAGCATGGCCACGCGCGGCTCGACGCCGAACTGGCGGGCCGTCTGTGCCGAGGAGATCGCGATGTCCGCCAGCTCCTCCGCGGTGGGCTCAGGGTTGACGGCGCAGTCGCCGTAGACGAGCACGCGGTCCTGAAGGAGCATGAGGAAGACGGAGGAGACGATGGAGGTGCCCGGCCGGGTCTTGATGATCTGGAAGGAGGGCACGATCGTGTGGGCGGTCGTGTGCACCGCGCCGGAGACCATGCCGTCGGCGTCGCCCATGTGGACCATCATCGTGCCGAAGTAGGACACGTCCTGGACCTTCTCACGGGCCTGCTCCAGGGTGACGCCCTTCTTGGCACGCAGGCGGGCGAACTCGGCGGCGTACGTGTCCAGCAGCTCGGGGGTGTCGGTGGCGACCACGCGCGCGGCCGACACGTCCAGGCCCAGCTCGGCGGCGCGGGCGCGCACGGTGGCCTCGTCGCCCAGGAGGACGACGTCGGAGATGCCGCGGCGCAGGATCGCGTCGGTGGCGTGCAGGATGCGGTCGTCGTCGGGCTCGGGCAGGACGATGGTGCGGCGCTGGGCCCGGGCGCGCTCAACGAGCTCGGCCTGGAACATGATGGGGGTGACCACCTCGCTGGGCTCGACCTCGAGCGCGGCCAGCAGCGCCTCGACGTCGGTCTCCTGCTCGAAGGTGGTGACAGCGACGTCGATCTTGCGCTGCGAGGCCTTGCCCAGGTCCCCAGTGACCGCGCCGGCCGTCTGGGCCGCCTCGAAGGTGCCCAGCGGCGTCGTGATGACCGGTAGGGCCTGATCCAGACCCTTCATGAGGGACAGGGCGTAGGGGGCCGGGGCGAAGTCGCCGTTGAGGATGAGGGCGGCCAGGGCGGGGAAGCTCGCCGAGGCGTGGGCGGCCGCCAGGGAGACGACGACGGCGGAGCGGTCCACCGGGACGATGACCGCCTGGCCGTCGGCGAGGCGCTCGACGACGTGCGAGACGTCCATGGCGCCGACGAGTAGGCTCTCGGCCTCGCGGTCCATGAGCGCCTCGTCACCCAGGATGAGCGTGCCTCCCAGAGCGTCGGCGATCTCCCGCACGGTGGGGGCCGAGAGCAGGGCCACCTCGGGCATTGTCGTCGAGGCCACCCCGGGGATCCCGGTGAGGGCTGCTGCGACGGCATCGCGCGTGGCCGGCGCGCAGCGGTTGGCGACGACGGCGACCGTGCGTGCGTGGTGCTCAGCAACCTCGGCGATGGCCACATCCACGGCCGAGCGCACGTCCTGCGGGCTCTGGGTGCCGGAGACGACGAGCATGACGGGCACGCCCATGTCGGCGGCCACGCGGGCGTTGAGGCCCAGCCGGGGGGTGCCCGACTCGTCGCCGTCGGAGCCGTCGATGACGACGACGTCGTGCTCCCGGGCGACGGCGCGGTAGGCGTCGACGATGCGCGACAGGGACTCCTCCGGGGCGGCGTGGTACTCGTCCCAGGTGACGCCCACGGCCTGCGCCGCCGGCGTCGTGGAGCCGGCGCGGGCCAGCAGCAGGTCGAGGGAGGGGTCTGCGTGCCGCGAGCCGACGAAGGGACGGAAGACACCGACCTTCGCGACGACCTTCGTCAGCGATGAGATGAGACCGAGAGTGATGGTGGACTTGCCGGTTCCGGCAGTGGGTGAGGCGATGTAGATGCTGCGCGCCACGTTGAGCTTTCCTTTGCGGTTCCTCGTTGTCGAGCAGGGCGGCCTGGTCGGGTCGTCGCTCCACAGCGATTCTGCCTTGAAACATGGTCCATGTGCGACCAAAGGCCCGCATGGGGGTGGATGGGGCATGTGGGGACTCGCTCAGCGATGCCCCCTGCCGCGCCCCCTGTGGGATAGCGTGCGACCACGCGACCGGTTGACCATCCGGGGCCCGGTGGCCGGCACAGGGGAGAGATCATGGGGCAGATGGTGACGCAGGCTGACGTGGCGCGTGCGGTCGGCGTCTCCCGGGGGCTCGTCTCCCTGGCGCTCAACGGGTCGCCCAGTGTGGCCTCCTCCACACGGGACCGGATTCTCTTGACGGCGCAGAGACTTGGCTACCGCCCCAACGCGACCGCCGCCTCCCTGGCATCGGGGCGCTCGGGACTCATCGGGCTTCTCCTGCCGGACCTGCGCAACCCGTTCTTCGACTTCGTCGCCCACGCGCTCCAGGAGGCCGTCGCCCAGCGGGGCATGACACTGCTCGTGACCGTCGGCACCGGCGCCCGGGCCTCGCGCCGCTCGGTGGACGCCCTGCTGGCGCTGAGGGTTGAGGGCCTGGTCCTGGTCTCTCCCGGCCTGCCGGACGAGGATCTGCGGGAGCTCGGCGAGGTGTGCCCGGTCTGCCTCATCGGACGGGTCAGCCCGGGTGGGCGCGTCGACACCATCCGCCTGGACGAGAGGGCCGCCGCGGAGGTCGTGATCTCGCACCTGGTGCAGGCCGGCGCCGGGCGCCTGGTGTACGTGTCCCCGGACTCCGAGGAGGACCCCAACGCCATCGAGCGGGGTCACGCGCTGGCGGACGCCGCCCGGCAGCGGGGGCTGCGGCTGGACACGGTGGTGGACGGCGCCTCGGGCGTGCCCGGCCTGCGCGAGCAGCTGGCGCTCGCCGACGCACCGGGGGTCGTGGCGCACAACGACCTCGTCGCCCTGGACGCGCTCGGCGTCATCGGCTCCGCCCGGCACGGCCCGGGCGCACCCCTTGTCTCCTACGACGACACCTACCTGGCCAGCCGTCAGGAGTTCTCGCTCACGAGCGTGGAGCAGCCGGTGGAGGTGATGGCCCGGGACGCGGTGCGTTTCGTGTGCGAGCGCTCGGGCCGTGAGGGCGACGGCGAGGTGGGCGGGGCCCGCAACGTCACGGTGGCGCCGGTGTTGGCGGTGCGGCGCTCATCCCGCCTCCCGTCATAGGGGGTCGTGAGCCGTGGCCCGTGGGGACGACGACGGTCACGGGCCGACGGCGGTACTTACAGGCCGGCGGCGGCCGCGAGCAGGTTGGTGGCTGAGATGGTCAGGCCCTCGACGTTGCCGTACTCGGCGTCCTCGTGCTCGATATTGACGTTCATGTCGGGGTCGGCCTGCTGGATTGCTGCGAGGAACTCGGTCCAGTAGGCGATGGCGTGGCCCAGACCGAGGGCGACGAAGCGCCAGGCGGGGTCCTGGGGCCATGCGTTGCACCAGTAGCCGTAGGCCACTGGGACTTTGCCCTCGGCCTCGGCCGGGACGTGGCCGAAGTCGGTGTCGAGCACGCCGCGGTAGGCGACGCCCGGGAAGATCTTCGTGTCCTTGGCGTGGACATGGCCGATGAGGCCGCCCAGGCGCTTGGTGGCGGCGATGGGGTCCATCTGCTGCCAGAACAGGTGGGACGGGTCCATATTGACGCGGATGTTGGTCGCGCCGGTCTCCTCCACGAGGCGCTCGAAGGAGGGGATGTTGAAGACGAGGTTGCGCGGGTGCAGCTCAAGGCAGACCTTGACGTCGTTGTCGCGGGCGAGGGCGTCGACCTCCTTGAAGAAGGGCACGACGACGCTCCACTGGTAGTCGAGGATCTCCATGTCGATGCCGTTCCAGGGGTTGACGACCCAGGTGGGGTACCTCGCCGTCGGATCCGTGCCGGGGGTGCCGGACATCGTGACGATCTCCTTGACGCCGAGCAGCCCGGCCAGCTCGATGGCCTTGCGGATGTCCTCGGCGTGCTTGAGGCCCTCGTGGGGCAGCGGGGAGGTCGGGTTGCCGGAGGTGTTGAGGCCGGACAAGACCATGCCCTTGTCCGCAAAGACCCCCAGGTAGTCCTCGCGGGCGGTGGCGGAGGCGAGCAGGGAGTCGACGGGGCAGTGGGGCGAGGGGATGAAGCCGCCGACGTTGACCTCGGCGCCGGTCAGGCCGGCGGCCTTGAGGGTGTCGAGGGCCTGGGGCAGGGTCTGGTCGCCGAGGCAGGCGGTGTAGGCGCCGTAGGTGAGGGCCATGGTGTTCTCCTGTGATTGTGCTGAGTGTGCGTGCTGGGTGGTGGTGGGGTGCCGGTCAGAACCCGGAGACGTCGACGGTGGTGCCGCCCGTGGCCGCGGACTCGGCGACGGCCGCGGCGATGCGCATCTCGCGGTAGCCGTCGGCGAAGGTGGCGCAGCGGGGGAGGGCCTCGGCCTCGGGCACGCCGGCGACCTGCTGGAGGAAGGCGTAGGCCTGGTAGGTGAACTGCTCGATCTGGGTGGCGCCGACGCCGCCGAAGGCCATGGAGGATCCGCGCGCGAAGTAGGGGAAGGTGGGGTTGACGAGGACCTGGCGGGGTCCGGCCAGGCCCGCGGGGGCGCTGGCGTCATCGACGAGGATCTCGCCGGTGCGGGCGAGGTCCCAGTAGGCCCGGCCGCGTGAGCCGTGGACGTCGATCATCATGGCGTTGGGCATGTTCCACGCGATGCGGGAGGCGGAGAAGGAGCCGATGGCCCCGTTGGCGAAGTGGCCGGTGAAGGTGGCGACGTCGTCGTTGGTGACCTCGGCCATCTCGGCGTCGGCGACGTCGAGGGCGGTGCCGCGGGTGACGTGGCCCGCAGCTACGGGGCGCTGGGTGATGAGGGTGGCCAGGGCGCCGCCGGAGACGGCGACGAGTGGGCCGCAGATCGTCTCGGCGGTGTCGATGAGGTGGGAGCCGACGTCGCCCAGGGCGCCGGAGCCCATGGGGCCGGAGTAGCGCCAGGCCATCGGCGTGCTCGGGTCGCAGCCGTAGTCGCACCAGTAGCGGGCGTTGATGTGGCTGATGTCGCCCAGGTGGCCGGTTGTGACGAGCTGTGCGATCTCCGCGACGGCGGCGTTGCGACGGTAGGTGAATCCGGTGGAGGTGACGACGCCGGGACTGGCGGCCTCGGCCTCGGCCATGGCCTTGGCGTTCTCGAGGGTGTCGGCCAGGGGCTTCTCGCACAGGACGTGCTTGCCGGCGCGGATCATGGCCTCGGCGATCTCGCGGTGCAGGGCGTTGCCGACGACGATGGAGACGATGTCGATGCTCGGGTCGTTGGCGATGTCGCGCCAGTCGGTGACGGCCTTGGCGTAGCCGTAGCGCTCGGCGGCGTCGACGGCGAAGGGTTCGTAGGCGTCTGCGATGGCCGCCAGGTGGACCTTGGGCAGGCCGAGGTCGAAGACGGTGCCGACCTGTCGCCAGGCGTTGGCGTGGGTGGTTCCGGCCATGCCGGCGCCGATGACGGCGACGGCCAGGGGTGCGTGGGTGGTGCTCATGGTGGTGCTGTCCTGTCGTCGTTGACATGCGTCACGCGGATTAACGCGCGTTAAACGTGTCTGTGAAGGTACTCGTCGCCGTCGGCAAATGTCAAGACTAATTGGGACTGAATCAGTGACGTCGGGTGCGCGGCCCCACCCGACGTGTGGGTGCGGGCCCGGTGGGCGTGAGACGATGCCTGCGCGTCGGCACGCGTCGGCGCGCGAGGACTGAGCAGCGCGAAGGACGGTGACGGTGGGCTCCCAGGGGCGTGTGACGATCTCGACCGTGGCGCGCCGTGCCGGCCGCTCCATCTCGACGGTCTCCGCTGCCCTCAACGGTGGCCCCGGCGTGTCCCAGGCCACCCGCGAGGAGATCCTCGCCATCGCCCGCGAGCTCGGCTACGTCGCGGACCCCGCCGCGCGCCTCCTGCGTGCCCGGCATACCGGAGTCATCGGGGTCAGCTACATGCCCGGCCAGGCCTTCCAGGTGGCCCTCGTCGACGGCCTCTACGCCGCCGCAGCCCGCCACTCGCACGCGCTCAGCCTGGCTGCTGCCACCCCCCGGCACGAGGAGATCCGGGGCATCGAGGAGCTGGTGCGCGAACGCTGCGAGGGCATCGTCGTCGTCGACTCGCGCATCGGTGTCACCGAGCTCATGCAGGCCTGCGGCGACCTGCCGCTGCTCACCCTGTGCCGCGAGTCCCAAGCCCCGGGCGTGGACATCGTCCGCTCGGACGACGCCCGCGGCATGAGCGCGCTTGTGGACCACCTCGTGTCAGGGGGCCGCAGTGACCTGGTCCACATCGACGGCGCCGACGCCCCCTCCTCGAGTATCCGCGCTGCCGCGTTCCTGAGCGCGACGGCCGAGCGGGGCGTCGCCGGGCGGGTCGTGCCCGGCGACGACGACGAGGCCGCAGGCGTCGCCGCCGTGACGGACCTGGTCCGCAGCGGCGCGCTGCCGCAGGCCCTGCTGTGCTTCAACGACCACGTGGCCATCGGCGCCGTGCTCGAGCTGCGCAGGAGGGGCCTGCGCGTGCCCGAGGACGTCGCCGTCGCAGGCTTTGACGACATCGCGCTGGCCGGGCTCAGCGCCCTCGACCTCACCACTGTGCGCCAGGAGGTCGACGTCATCACCGAGCTGGCCGTGCGCCACCTGGCCAGCCGTCTGGACTGCGGCACCGAGAACCCCATCACCGAGCTGCCGCCGGGCGTGCGCCGCGAGGAGCGTGCCGACGGCGCCTCGGCCTTCATCGTCCGGCCGCACCTGGTCGTGCGGGGCTCGACCGCCTGAGCCGCACGACGGGCTGGGCCGGCCCGCGAAGGAGCCGCCCCAGCCCGTGGCGCCCGGGCGTCAGCCGAGCCTGATGACCGTGCCCGTGCGGGCGGACTCGGTGGCCGCCTCGGCGATGCGCAGGGCCGCGACGGCGTCGGCGATGGTCGTCGGGGTGGGGGTGCCCTTCTCGACGGCCTCGATGAAGGCGGACAGCTCGATGCGGTAGGCGTCGGCGTAGCGCTCGAGGAAGAAGTCGAGGTACGGCTCCTGGGCGTCGGTCACCTCGGCGTTGGACAGGCGCACCGTCGTGGCGCGCACGTTCTCGGCGAAGAGCGCGCCGTCGCGGCCGGAGGCCTCCAGGCGCTGGTCGTAGCCGCTGGCGCAGTGGCGGTTGTTGACGATTGTGGCGACGGCGCCGGAGGCGGCGCGCAGGGTGACGACGGCGGCGTCGAAGTCGCCGGTCTCCTTGATGGCCTCGTCGAGGTTCTGCCCGACGGCGTGGACCTCGACGATGTCACCGAGGAAGAAGCGGGCCGTGTCGAAGTCGTGGATCGTCATGTCGCGGAAGATGCCGCCCGAGACCTTGACGTAGTCCACCGGCGGGGCCGCGGGGTCGCGCGAGATGATCGTCAGCTGCTCCAGCTCGCCGATGCGGCCGGCGGCCACGGCCTCGCGCACGGCGGCGAAGCTGGGGTCGAAGCGGCGGTTGAAACCGAACATCACGGGGGTTGTGATCGCGTCGAGCTCGTCCTTGGCGGCCTCGACGTCCGTGATGTCCAGAGCGATGGGCTTCTCGCACAGGACGGCCTTGCCGGCCTTGGCCGCGGCGAGCAGGTGCGGGATGTGCAGCGGGGTCGGTGAGCCGACGATGACGGCGTCGATCTCGGGGTCGTTGAAGACCTCCTCGGCCTCCTTGCAGGAGCGGGCGCCGTACTCGGCGGCGAGGCTTTCGGCGGCGTCGCCGAAGGGGTCGCAGACGAGGGCCAGGCGGGCCTGAGGGTGGGCGGCGACGGTGCGGGCGTGGACGTGGCCGATGCGGCCGGCACCGATGATGGCGATGTTGAGCATAAGGACCCCTCCTTGGGTCTCGTGAATGTGCGGTAGTGCTGGGGTGCTGGCGGCTCGTGCCTCAGGGCTGGGGCATGATGACGTCGCGCACGAGGGCGTCGAGGTCGGCGTCGGCCTGCAGGAAGCCGCGCAGGGTGCGGCGCGTGGCGCCGAAGGACTCGAACTCGTCGACCGTCAGGCCATCGGGCTCGTAGGCGCGCACGAACTCAGGCACGCGCAGCAGCGCGTCCATGATCCTCTGGTCCACGGGGCGGTCGATCCTCGGCTCCACCGTGTAACCGGAGTCGTTGATGCGCTTCTGCCAGGCGAAGGGCGGGGAGACGACGAGGTCGCCGCCGACGAGCTCGGACCAGTGCATGACGTTGCGGAAGGCGGCGGACAGCACGCGCGCCCGCAGGCCGCGGTCCTGGAACTCGTGGTAGGCGCGCTTGAGGGCGGCGACGCCGGCCCACTCGAAGACACCCGGGTCGATGAAGAGCCGGTCGCGGGCGGCGACGATCTTGAGCCAGTCGTCCAGGCGCCCGCCCATGAGGGTGACGACCGGGCCCATGGTGGACACGTCCTTGCCCTCGGCCTCGCGGCGCTTGAGCCCGCGCTCGATGGCCTCGCCGGCGGCGACGGCCTGGGCGACGGTGAAGGAGACGGTGACATTGACGGACACGCCTCGCCAGGTGGCGTCCTCGATGGCCTCGATGCCGGTCTTGGTGGCGGGGATCTTGACGATGATGTTCTTGGCGAGCCGGGAGAACTCCTCGGCCTGGTCGGCCAGGGCCTTGGCGCTGCGGGCCAGGCGCGGGTCGGTCTGGACGGACAGGCGGCCGTTGCGCCCGTGGTGCTCCTCGAAGATGTCCTCATACAGGCGGGCGCCCTCGATGGACAGCTCGCGCACGACCTGCCAGCCGATCTCGGACTCGCCGGCCTCAGGCCGCTCCTCGGCGATCTCGGCGATGCGGGGCAGCCAGCGCTCCTTCTTCTGGTTGATGCAGGTGTAGGCGATGGTCGGGTTGCAGGTGGCTCCGACACCGCCGAAGGCGATGGACTGGCGGATCTCGTCAGGGTCGGCGGAGTCGTTCCACAGGACGGTGGGGGTGGTCCTCGATGCCTCGAGAAGCGGCCCGGGGGTGTACTCAGTGCTCATCAGCGTGTGCTCCTGGAATCGGATCGGCCGGGGCGTCGTCGCAGCCCGGCCCGTGTCCCCATTGATAACGGGGTCACCGGTCCACTGTCAAGCAAATGTACGGACAAAGTGCGCCGGAGTGGCGCGAGAGGTCAGCCCGCGAAGAGCGTCGTCTCGAAGGAGTAGCGCGAGGCGCGGTAGATGTGCGTGCCGTACTCGACGACCCTGCCCCTGCCGTCGTAGGCGGTGCGAGTCATCGTCAGCAGGGCGGCGCGACGGGTCTCCGACAGGGCCGTGGCCTCCTTCGCCGTCGCGTTGCGCGCCCCGATGGACTGGGTGGCGGTCACCGGCGTGGCGCCGTGCGCCCGCAGGAAGTCGTACAGGCCAGTGGTCTCAATCTGCTCGCGCGAGGGGGCCAGGTCCGCGGGCAGAAGGTTGCGCATGAGGGCGATGGGCTCGCCGTCGGCCAGGCGCAGGCGCTCAATGGTCACCGCCTCGGTGCCGGGTTCGACCTCGAGCCAGGCGGCCTGCTCGGGCGTCGTCGGCGCGCACTCGTAGACCAGAACCTGGGTCTCGACCGCGTGGCCGGCATCAGTGAGGTCCGACAGCAGGCTCGACAGGTGCACGGGGCGGTGCACGTGCCGGGAGGTGACCACCGTGCCCGCACCGCGACGTCGGGACAGCAGGCCGCGGTCGACGAGGTGCTGGAGGGCCTGGCGGGCGGTGGGGCGCGAGACCTTCAGGCGCTTGGCCATGGAGACCTCGTCCTCGAGCCGGGTGCCCGGCGCCAGCGTCCCATCGAGGATGAGTCCCGCGAGCGGCGTTGAGATCTGGGCGTGCAGTGGCGTGGGGGAGGAGCGGTCGATCGTGACCTCGAGCCGGTAGGGAACGGACAGGGTCGCGGGGGGCCGGGGGGCGGAGTCGTCCATGTCGGAGGTGTTGTCGCTTCGTCGAGGATGAGGGCGCTTCATGATATAGGGGGAGGTCCCGCTGATGGGGGAATGAGCGGCACGGCCGTCCCGCAGGCCGACGACGTCGCCCCGGCCGGGTGCTCGCCGTCGTCTCGGTCGGCCGACGACGTCGCCCCGGCCGGCTGGGTGCCCCACCCCGGCCGACCGGTCGCCGTCGGACGTTAAATGTTCGGACAAAGACTTGACTGTGATTCGCGACTGAGGCAGTCTCCTCCCCATGAGGGCCGCCACGGCCCACCCTGCCAGACCCGCCCCGACGACGTGGAAGGGACCCCACGATGACAGCCTCCACCACCCCGCCGCTCGACGTCCTGACCATCGGCCGCTGTGGCATCGACGTCTACCCGCTTCAGACCGGCGTCGGCCTCGAGGACGTCGAGACCTTCGGCAAGTTCCTGGGCGGCAGCCCGACCAACGTCGCCGTCGCCGCCGCCCGCTACCGCCACCGCTCCGCCGTCATCACCGGCGTCGGCGACGACCCCTTCGGCCGCTTCGTGTGCCGCGAGATGCGCCAGTTGGGCGTCTACGACGACTACGTCGTCACCAAGCCCGACTTCAACACCCCGCTGACCTTCTGCGAGATCTTCCCCCCGAACAACTTCCCCCTCTACTTCTACCGCGAGCCCTCCGCCCCGGACCTCGAGCTCACCGTCGACGACATCCCCATGGACGCCGTCCGTAACGCCCAGATCTTCTGGATCACCGGCACCGGACTGAGCAAGGACCCCTCGCGCCAGGCCCACCACGCCGCCCTCGCCGCGCGCGCCCGCAAGCCCTTCACCATCGTGGACCTGGACTACCGGGCCAACTTCTGGCAGGACGAGGCCGAGGCCCACCGGCACGTGAGCGAGATCCTGCCCCAGGTCACCGTCGCCATCGGCAACCGGGAGGAGTGCCGCGTCGCCGTCGGCGAGACCGAGCCCGAGCGGGCCGCCGACGCCCTCCTCGAGGCCGGTGTCGAGATCGCCATCGTCAAGCAGGGCCTGCACGGCACCCTCGCCAAGACCCGCGACGAGCGTGTCGAGCTGCCCGTCACCCCCGCCACCACCCTCAACGGGCTCGGCGCCGGCGACGCCTTCGGGGGCGCTGTCTGCCACGGCCTGTTGTCCGGCTGGTCCCTGGAGAAGACCATCTACGCCGCCTCCACGGCCGGCGCCATCGTCTGCGCCCGGCTGGAGTGCTCCACCGCCATGCCGACCGAACCCGAGCTTCTGGCCGAGATGCGCACCTACCGTGACGAGATCGCCCCGAACGTGAAGGACCTGTGAGCCGCGATGAGCGCCACACCCCTGACTGACAGAGTCGTCGAGATCCGTGCCCACGACCCCGGCCGCATCGCCGAGGTCCTGGCTGAGCGCCCCCGCGGGACGCTGCCCACGGGTGACGGCAAGCTCATGATCATCGCCTGCGACCACCCCGCCCGGGGTGCGCTCGCGGCCGGAGGCGACCCCATGGCCATGGCCTCGCGCGAGGACACCCTCGCCCGCTGCGTCGAGGCCCTCTCGCGCCCCGGCGTCAACGGATTCCTCGGCACCGCCGACCTCATCGAGGACCTCGCGCTTCTAGGCGCCCTGGACGGCAAGCTCGTCTACGGCTCGATGAACCGCGGCGGCCTGGCGGGCGCCACCTTCGAGATGAACGACCGCATGACCGGCTACGACGCCCGGGGCGTGGTCGATGCAGGCCTCGACGGCGGCAAGATGCTGCTGCGCGTCAACTACGAGGACCCCCACACCGTCGACACCCTGGCCGCCTGCGCCGACGCCGTCAACCAGCTCGCCGAGCGCAAGGTGATGGCCATGGTCGAGCCCTTCATCTCCACCTGGAGCGAGGGGCGCGTGGCCAACGACCTCAGCCCTGAGGCCGTCATCACCTCCATGCACATCGCCTCCGGCCTGGGCCGCACAAGCGCCTACACCTGGCTCAAGCTCCCGGCCGTGGCCGACATGGAACGCGTGATGGAGGCCTCCACCCTGCCCGCCCTCATCCTCGGCGGCGCCGTGAGCCGGGACGCCGAGGCCGTGCGCGAGTCCTGGGCCAGGGCCCTGGCCCTGCCCACCGTCAAGGGCCTGGTCATCGGCCGGTCCCTGCTCTTCCCGCCCGACGACGACGTCGCCGGGGCCGTCGACCAGACTGTAGGACTGCTCTCATGACACTCGACCACTACGTGCCGGCCGGCACCACCGGCCACGACAACCTCACCGTCGACATCACGCCCGCCGACGCCGGCTGGGGGTTCTCCGGCCTGCGCGTGGCCGTCCTGGCCCCCGGCGAGTCGGTGAGCCTGGACACCGGTGCCAGCGAGCTGCTCGTGCTGCCCCTTGAAGGCGGCTGCACCGTCGACGTCGACGGCCAGTCCTACGAGATCGCGGGCCGCACCGGTGTTCTCAAGCAGATCACCGACTACCTCTACGTCCCGCGCAACACGATTCTGACCGTGACCTCGGCGCAGGGCGGGCGTTTCGCCTTCCCCTCCGCCGTCGCCGAGAAGGACCTGCCCGTGCGGTACCTGGGCCGCGAGCAGGCCGTCACCGGCATCCGCGGTGCGGGCGACTGCTCGCGCCAGGTCACCAACTACGCCCTCAACAACGACGTGGAGACCTCCCGCCTGCTTGTCACCGAGGTCATCACCCCGGGCGGCAACTGGTCCTCCTACCCGGCGCACAAGCACGAGGAGAACACCGACGACGAGCGCGAGCTCGAGGAGATCTACTACTTCGAGATCGCCGCCTCGCCCACCGGCGAGCCGGGATTCGGCCTGCACCGCACCTACGCCTCGTCACCGGAGCGGCCCATCAACCTGTGCGTCGAGGTTCACGACGGCGACGTCGCCCTCGTGCCCCACGGCTACCACGGGCCCTGCGTGGCCGCCCCCGGCTACGACATGTACTACCTCAACGTCATGGCCGGGCCGCAGACGGACCTCGTGTGGCTCGCCCCCGACGACCCGTCCCACCACTGGATCCGGCAGAGCTGGGAGGGCCAGCTGCCCGACCCGCGCCTGCCCATGGCGTACTGAGGCGCACTCAGGCGCACCGAAGCCCCCAGGCGCCCCCACGCCGTCGGCACACCACACACGCACAGACACCCAGAGAGAAGACACTTGTGAGCAACGAAGCCTACGCGGGCACCATCCGCCTGACCGTCGCCCAGGCGACAATCCGGTTCCTCACCAACCAGTACTCCGAGCGCGACGGCGTCGAGCAGCGGCTCATCGAGGGCGCCTTCGGCATCTTCGGGCACGGCAACGTCGCCGGCCTGGGCCAGGCGCTTCTCCAGAACGAGATCGCCCCCGACGAGGGCGAGGGCGAGATGCCCTACATCATGGCCCGCAACGAGCAGAGCGCCGTCCACGCCTCCGCCGCCTTCGCCAAGGTCAAGAACCGCCTGTCGACCTGGATGACCACCGCCTCCATCGGCCCGGGCTCGCTCAACATGGTCACCGGCGCCGCCCTGGCCACCACCAACCGCCTGCCGGTCCTGCTGTTCCCCTCGGACCAGTTCGCCACCCGCGTGCCGGACCCGGTGCTCCAGCAGCTCGAGGACCCGACGACGCTCGACATCACCGTCAACGACGCCTTCCGCCCCGTCTCGCGCTTCTTCGACCGCATCAACCGGCCCGAGCAGCTCATCCCCTCGCTCCTGAACGCCATGCGCGTGCTCACCGACCCGGCCGAGACCGGTGCCGTCGTCATCGCCATGCCGCAGGACGTTCAGGCCGAGGTGCACGACTGGCCGGTCGAGCTCTTCCGCAAGCGGGTGTGGCACGTGCGCCGGCCACCGGCCGAGCCCGCCGCCCTCGCGCGCGCCGTCGCCATGATCCGGGCCGCCAGGCGCCCGATGGTCATCGCCGGCGGAGGCACCATCTACTCCGAGGCCAGCGAGGAGCTGCGCGCCTTCGCCACCGCCACCGGCATCCCCGTGGCGGACACCCAGGCCGGCAAGGGCGCCATCAACTACGACCACCCCTGCGCCATCGGCGGGGTCGGCTCCACCGGCGGCGACTCCGGCAACCACATCGCCGACAAGGCGGACCTGGTCATCGGCATCGGCACCCGCTACTCGGACTTCACCACGGCCTCCAAGACCCAGTTCAAGGACCCGAACGTCGCCTTCGTCAACATCAATGTCCGCGCCTTCGACGCGGCCAAGGAGTCGGCCGAGATGCTCGTCGCCGACGCCCGCGAGGCCCTCGTGGCCCTGACCGAGGCCCTCGACGGCTACCACGTGAGCGAGGAGTACGCCGCCGAGGTCGAGGCCGAGCGCAGGGCCTGGCATGAGCGCACCCGCGAGTGCTACCACCTGGGTCACGGCCCGCTGCCCGCCCAGACCGAGGTCTTCGGGGCCCTCAACGAGCTGATGGGCGACGAGGACATCGTCATCAACGCCGCCGGCTCCATGCCCGGTGACCTCCAGGCGCTGTGGCAGGCGCGCACGCCCGTGCAGTACCACGTCGAGTACGCCTTCTCCTGCATGGGCTACGAGGTCCCCGCGGGCCTGGGCTGCAAGCTCGCCCGCCCGGAGTCCGAGGTCGTGGCCATCGTCGGTGACGGCACCTACCAGATGCTGCCCATGGAGCTGGCCACGGTGGTCCAGGAGGGCGTCAAGGTCATCTACGTCCTGCTGCAGAACTACGGCTTCGCCTCCATCGGGGCGCTGTCTCAGTCGCGCGGCTCGCAGCGCTTCGGCACGATGTACCGCCAGCGCGGTGCGGGCAGTCACCTGCAGGACACCGAGCCGGTCGCGGGCGTGGACATCGCCGCGAATGCCGAGTCCTGGGGGCTCAAGGTCTACCGCGTGTCCTCCATCGAGGAGTTCCGCGAGGCCTACGCCCAGGCTCACGCCGACGACCGCGCCTCGATGATCCACATCGAGACCGACCTCATGGGCCCCAACCCGCCCGCCTCCTCCTGGTGGGACGTGCCGGTCTCCGGTGTCTCGCGCCTGGAGTCCACGCAGCAGGCCTACGAGCGCTACGTCGAGGACCGCAAGCCGCAGCGTCACTACCTGTAACGGCGGTGCCGACGGCGCCGCCTTCGGCGTGGTGATGGGGGATCCGCTAGAGTCGCGTGCGCGCCGGGCATCGCTGTTGAGCCGCCGAGCGCGGAAATGGGGTGAAAGCGTGGCCTCTGGTGTCCGGGTGCGTGCGACGGTGCCCACGCCGTACAGGCTGTCCTTCGTGGTGGGTGGCCTGCTGTCCACCGAGGCGATGATCACCGCTCCCCTCTACCTCGGGCTCCATGACTGGACCGCGGTCCGCTCAGTACTCATTGCGGACAACCTGCTGCACGCGCGTACGCGCGCCACCGCGGTCCGCCTCGCCAGGGAGGTGGTGCAGAGGATGTCGACGCTCAGCGACGTCGAGTTGTCCTACCTGGCGACGGCGCTCTCGCCGGACCGCAGGCACCTCATGTGGGCGGCTGCCTGTCGTCACTACGAGATCGTGGCCGACTTCGCCCACGAGGTCCTCAGGGACCACTACCTGCGCGGCATTGATGTGCTGATCGCCGCGGACTTCGAGCGCTTCTGGGACGCCAAAGCCCTGTGGCACGGCGAGCTGGAGGAGACCACACCATCCACCCGCGCCAAGATTCGCACCAACCTGTTCCTTGCGATGCGTCAGGCCGGCCTGCTGGAGGAGGGCAGCATCGTGACGCCCCTGATGTCGCGCGACGTCCGTATGCTTCTGGAGCAGCGCACCCCGAGCGACCTGCGCTTCTTCCCAGTCAGGAGCAGCCTGTGAGCAGTCGAGACATCGTCGCTGAGGAGCGCCATGTTCTGGCGGTCCTGTCCTCCGAGCGCTTCCTCAGGATGGAGGGCCTGGGCAACGAGATCCCCTTCTTCATCTGGGCCTACCCGCCCCAGCAGGAGATCGAGGTCCGTCAGGCCACGGGGCGCCTCCTCTCGGCTTTGGGATCCGAGCATGGCCTCAACGTGCTGGCCGTGGATCTCTTCGATCTGTCCGTCACTTTGTTGGGGGAGCGGGGACGGGGGCTGCTGGACCGCCTGGAGGGCTTAGAGCTCACCCGCAGCAAGTCGGATTTTCGTCGGGACCTGCAGCGGATGCTCGACCCCGAGAAGCACATCGTGCCCGCCATCACGCAGCGGATCGACGCCCAGGCTCAGGTGGACGTCCTCGTGCTCACCGGTATTGGACGCGTCTTCCCCTTCATCCGTTCGCACAACATCCTCAACAACCTCCAGCGTGCCGCGTCCCGTATTCCGGTGCTCACGCTGTTCCCGGGCGAGTACCGCCAGTCGGCCACCATGGGATCCTCCCTGGTGCTCTTCGACAGGCTGACGGACGACCAGTACTACCGCGCTAAGAACATCATGGAACAGGAGCCAGCATGAGCCCGGCGACGATCGGTGGCCTCTTCGCCAAAGAGGTGTCCCGCCCCATCGAGGGAGTCATCAAGGCCGATGACACCGAGCACCTCGCCACTGAGATCGACGAGTATGTCCTCACGGGGGAGACGGCCGCGGCACTGTCCGACTTCCTGGAGGCGTACACGGCCCCGGTGTACGGCGGGGGCAATGGCGTGTGGATCTCCGGCTTCTTCGGTTCAGGTAAGTCCCACCTGCTCAAGATGCTCGCTCACCTCCTCGGGGACGTGCCCGGCACTACCAGTGAGCGACAGCGCGCGGTCGAGGCGTTCTGTGCCAAGGCGGAGGGCGACGCCATGCTCGGCGGCCTGCTGACCAGGGCTGCGCGCATCCCGGCGACCTCCCTGCTGTTCAACATTGATCAGAAGGCTCCGCTGATTGACAAGAACCAGACCGATGCCCTCCTTCAGGTCTTCGTCAAGGTCTTCAACGAGGCGCGCGGCTACTACGCGGGAGAGCCCTCGGTGGCCCGTTTTGAGCGGGATCTGGACCGCCGTGGCCGGCTGGAGGCCTTCAAGGAGACCTTCGCGGAGGTCGCCGGGGTGCTGTGGGAGCAGGGGCGTGAGGAGGGCATCCTCCAGGAGCACAACGTGACCGAGACCTGGTCGCGGGTGACCGGTGAGGTTGGCACAGCGAATATCCTCGCCCGCTACGAAGAGCAGTACTCGCTGTCCATTGAGGACTTCGCAGACGAGGTCGCCCAGTGGCTGGCCACCCAGAGCGCGGACCACCGCCTGCTGTTCATGGTGGACGAGGTCGGTCAGTTCATCGGCTCGAGCACCAAGCTCATGCTCAACCTGCAGACGATCGCAGAGACCTTGAGCACCACGTGCAGGGGCAGGGCCTGGGTGTGCGTCACCAGCCAGGAGGACATGGATGGCGTCATCGGGGACCGCACCAGGACCCAGGGCAACGACTTCTCCAAAATCCAGGCCCGCTTTGCCACCCGCATGAAGCTGACGAGCCAGGACGTGGAGGAGGTCATCGAGAAGCGCCTGCTGGGTAAGAGCGCCGACGGCGAGGCTGCCCTCGACCCCCTGTACGAGGAGCACCACGCCAATTTCCGCACCCTGTTCAACTTCGTGGACGGCTCGAAGACCTACCGCAGCTATGAGGGCCGGGAGGGTTTTGTCCGACGCTATCCCTTCGTCCCCTACCAGTTCCCCCTGTTCCAGGCGGCCCTGGTGGGACTGTCCGACCACAACGTCTTCGAGGGCCGCCATGCCTCTGTGGGCGAGCGTTCCATGCTGGGCGTTGTCCAAAGTGTGGTCAAGGACCGCGAGAGCAGCCAGGTGGGCACATTGGTGCCCTTTGACGCGATGTTCGCCGGGATCCGTCAGACCGTGAAGTCCGCGGCCACACGCAACATCACGACGGCGCAGACCCACCTGGAGCCCGGTCCGGTCAGTGAGATGGCGGTGCGCCTGCTCAAGGCACTGTTCCTCGTCAAGTACGTCAACGGCTTCCATGCGACGGCACGCAACCTCGCCATCCTCGTGCGCGGCGAACTCGGTGAGGATCTGACGGCGCTGGATGGCCTAGTGACGCAGGCACTCGACCTGCTGGAGCGCGAGACCTATGTTCAGCGCAACGGCACGGCCTACGAGTACCTGACCAACGAGGAACAGGACGTCGAGCAGGAGATCAAGAGCACGAACGTCGACGCGGAGGAGGTCTCCAAGGTCCTGGCGGACATCATCAAGGAGGACATCACCCGCATACTCTCCGTGCGCCACGAGCCCACGGGCCGGGACTTCACGTACGAGCTGCGCCTAGACGAGTCCCCCTACTCCCGCGCCCAGCCCCTGGCGGTGCACTACATCTCGTCGGCACTGGGCCAGAAGCGTGATGTGGTGCTGGCCCAGTCGATGGGCCGCGACGAGCTGCGGGTCCTGCTGGCGGACGACCGGCGCATGTACCAGGACCTCAGGCTCTATGTGCAGACGGACAAGTACGTCCGCCTGCGCAGTGGCACCGATCAGACTGAGACTCGCAGGCACATCCTGGAGGGCAAGAGCAGGCAGAACCGGGAGCGACGCCGTGAGCTGGTGACCCGGGTCGAGCAGGCGATCGCCGGTGCTGAGCTCATCGTGTCTGGCACCTCGCTGCCCGTCACTGCCTCGGATCCGCGCTGGCGCGTCGAGGAGGGCGTAGCTGCGCTCATCGCACGCACCTACACCCAGTTGACTCTCATCGGTGAGTACCCCTACTCCGAGTCTGATATCGCCCGTCTGATCTCCGAGGATCCGACTCTCCTGGAACGGGACACGGACACGCTCCAGCCGGCGGTGGAGGAGATGGCTGGGTGGCTCATGAGGCAGCGCGACCTCGGTGCGAGGAACACTGTCAAGCAGATCGTCGACCGTTATGAGGGCAAGCCCTACGGGTGGAGTCTTGCCGGGATCTTGTGTGTCATCGCGCGGCTGGTGGCTACCTCCCAGGTGACGCTCACACTGGACAGTCGCGCGCTCAAGCGCACGGAGCTTGGCGAGGCTTTGCGTAACGGGAAGAAGCGCGAGGTAACCATCGTGGGCTTGCAGCGTCGTTTCGACGTCGCGACGGTCCAACGAGTGCGTTCCTTCGCTCAGGAGTTCTTCACCGCCACCGATCTGCCGGGTGACCCACTGGACCTCGCTGCTGTTGTCAAGGAGCGCCTTGCCTCCGAATGGAAACAGCTGCGATTTTTGCAGGACAGTCACGCCGGGCAGTACCCCTTCCTTGCAGTGCTGGATCATCCGATCGGCCTGCTGGGTGAGACGCTCAATCATTCGACCGAGTGGTACCTCGACGAGCTGCCTGCCCATACGGATGCGTTGCTCGACGCGAAGCAGGACGCCATTGACCCGGTGAGGCACTTCCTCAAGGGTTCACAGAAGACGATTTACGACGACGCCGTCCGGCTCCTGACCGACAGCCGCGACAGCCTTGACTACCTTCCCGAGGATCACGCCAAGGCGATGACGTCGATGCTTGCTGATCCGCGTGTGTTCCGCGGGCAGGGGACCGCGCGGCTGAAGAACGCCACCGCAGCGCTGCGCTGCGCCCTTGAGGCCCGGCTTGACGAGGAGCGTCGAGACGCTGAGCGGGTCCTGCGTGAGCGGATGGAGCAGGTGCACGCCAGCGCCGCCTGGGCTGAGACCTCCGAGGAGGCGCGGGTGGAGGCCGGGCGCCGGGTTGCCCGTGTGAGGGAGCGTGTCGCGGCGGCGTCCTCCGTGCCGGTGATCCGCCAGGTTGCTGCTGATTTCGACGATGTCGGCTACACCGAGGTCCTGTCCGTGATCGAGAACGGTCGCCGGGCCCAGACGGCCGACGACGACGGTCCCGCTGCTGCGTCGAGGCCGCAGATCGTGCCGGTGCGCCGTCTCGCGCGGCCGGGCGCACGGCTCTTGCGCACGACCGCTGACGCCGACGCCTATGTTGAGGAACTGCGCGTCATCCTCCACGATGCTATCGAGTCTGGGAAGCAGGTGTCCCTGTGAGTAGCACGAGGAGGCTGGAGTCTTTTGCGGCTGATGCCCGCACCCGCCTTATCACCGAGGTGGGGGCGCGCCTGAGTGCTGTGCTGGCGCCGGCCTCGACCGCACGGGTGGACTTCCCGGCAGCCGTCAAGGCCCTGGAGAAGCGCATCCGTGAACGGGGTGGCGGTGAGGAGGGCAGGCGTCATGTGATTGAGGAGCAGGCCTATATCTGGTTCAACCGGATCATCGCCCTGCGCTTCATGGACGCCAACGGTTACACGGTTCCGGCGCTGGTGTCCCCGGACGGTGATCGCGCCGTCGGCCAGCCGGCGGTGCTGGCGGCGGCCAAGCGGGGTGATCTGGACCCGGAGGTCTTCACCGGGGCCGGCAAGAGGATTCTGGACCTGTTGGATGGGACTGTGGCGAGCCCGGACGCTCAGGGTGAGGCGTACGGGCTGATCCTGGCCGCCTACTGCGCTCACTGGAACAGCACGATGCCTTTCATGTTTGCTCCTGCGGGCGACTACACGACCTTGCTCATGCCCGCCGACATGCTGTCCCAGGACTCTGTGCGCGCCCGCGCGGTCGAGGCGCTGACGGTGCAGGACTGTGAGGACGTGGAGGTGATCGGCTGGCTGTACCAGTTTTATATCTCCGAGCGGAAGAACGAGGTCTTCGCGTCCTTCAATAAGGGCCGAAAGGCCGGTGCCGACGAGATCCCCGCGGCCACCCAGCTGTTCACCCCGGATTGGATTGTCCGCTACCTGGTGCAGAACTCGGTCGGACGGTTGTGGGTGCTGGGCCACCCGGAGGCTCGACTGGTCGAGCAGATGGAGTACGACGTCGAGCCTATGGGCCGGGCCGAGGATGCTCTGCGGATTGGTGGGCCTGAGGAGCTGACGGTCATGGACCCGTGCTGCGGGTCCGGCCACATGCTCACCTATGCCTTCGACCTGCTGTACGACATCTACGAGGAGGAGGGGTATGCCCCCTCTGAGATCCCGGGCCTCATCCTCACCCACAACCTGTATGGCACCGAGATTGACCCTCGTGCTGCGGCGCTGGCGGCCTTTGCCCTCATGATGAAGGCGCGTTCGCGCCACCGGGGATTTCTGCGCCGTCCGGTGCAGCCGCGGATCCGGGTCATCGATCCGGTGGAGTTCACTGCGGAGGAGCTCGACCGGCTCGCTGGTGGTGCCGACGCTGCCCCGGAGAGTCGGTTCTTCTGGCAGAGCTTCAGCCATGCCGACGTGCTGGGCTCCCTCATTCGCCCTGAGGCCGAGGTTCTTCCGGCGGCGAGGCAGACCCTCACGCGTCTCGACGCTGAGGGCACGGACCTCATGGACCTCATGGACTCAGACCTGTATGACCGGGCGCGCACGGTTGTTGAGCAGGCCGAGTACCTGGCGCGCCGCTACGCGGTGGTGGTGACGAACCCGCCCTACATGGGGTCAAGCAACATGGGAGCGCAGCTGAAGACCTGGGTGGGCAAGCACCACCCGGAGGCGAAGGCGGACCTCTTTGCGGCCTTTATCGAGCGTTGCCTCACACTTGCCCACGGCGAGCACGGCATGGTCGCCATGATCACCATGCAGGCCTGGATGTTCCTTGGCTCCTTCGAGAAGATGCGCCGTACTCTCCTGCGTGATGCACCGCCGACGACCATGCTGCATCTGGGTGAGCGGGCCTTCGACTCGATTGGCGGCGAGGTCGTCTCGACGACGGCCTTCGTCCTGGAACCGGGGCGAGGCGTTGATGATCTGGGGAGGTACCTGCGTCTCGTTGAGGGAGGATCGGAGGCAGGCAAGCAGGATCTGCTGGTCAGGGCGCTCGCGGGTGACGAGGCGCTGCTGTTCGAGACGACGGCGCGAACGATGCTGGCTCTGCCCGGCGCACGGCTCGCCTACTGGCTGTCGTCGGCGATGACGCGTGCCTTCACCGAGGGGCGTCCGCTCGGCGAGATCGCCGCGCCGAAGCAGGGACTCGCGACGGCTGACAACGCCCGGTTCCTACGGCTGTGGTTCGAGGTCTCCCGTGACCGCAGCTGCTTCGACGCCGCGTCCCGTGACGCAGCGAAGGCCAGCGGCGCCACGTGGTTCCCCCACCTCAAGGGCGGAGAGTTCCGCAAGTGGTGGGGCAACCAGGACTACGTGGTGAACTGGGAGCGAGACGGTGAGGAGATTCAGGATTTCCGGGATGCGGGCGGTAAGCAGAAGTCGCGTCCGCAGAATATTGACTCCTACTTCAAGCCCGCCATCTCCTGGTCGCTGCTGACGTCTGGCGCCCCTTCTTTCAGGGTAAATCCTGCGGGATCAATTAGCGGACATAAGGGACCGATTATCCCGGCCAACGGAGGGGTGAGTAACTGTGGCCTCCTCAACTCCTCCACCGTTGAGTCGCTGCTGCAGGTGACATCATCAGGTCTTGGTTTCGAGGTTGGACATGTGTCCGAGATCCCCCTGGTCGATGTGTCGAGTGCTGCGCCAGCAACGTCGGTGGTTGACGACTTGGTGGAGTTGTTCCGCTCTGACTGGAACGCCTATGAGACCTCCTGGGACTTCACCGGGTCGCCGCTGGTGCAGCGGATGCGGCCGGGGGACTCGCTGTCTGAGGCCATGGAGCGCTGGTGGCAGGACTCCGTCAGTGCGGCGCGTGAGGCCCAGTTGCTGGAGACGGAGAACAACCGCTACTGGGCTCAGGTCTACGGCCTTGAGGATGAGGTGCCCATCGAGGTAACGCTGAGCCGGGTCTCCCTCACCTCGAACCCGTGGTTCCGCTACGCCAAGACGAGTGCGAGCACCCAGGAGGACTACCGCAGGCTCTTCGTCGTGGACGCCGTGAAGGATCTCATCTCCTACGGTGTGGGCTGCATCCTCGGTCGGTACAGCCTCGATGAGCCCGGCCTCGTCCTCGCTGACCAAGGCTCAACACTGGATGACTACCTGCGCCGTGTGCCGCAGCCGAGTGTCGTGCCGGACGTGGATGGCGTCATCCCGGTCACCGACGGTGAGTGGTTCGAGGATGACATCGTCACTCGCTTCCGCGCCTTCCTCGCTGCCGCCTTCGGGCGAGAGCGGTTGGAGGCGAACGTCCGCTACCTGGAGGACGTGCTCGGCAAGTCCCTGAGGCAGTACTTCCTTAAGGACTTCTACGCCGACCACTGCAAGCGCTACTCGAACCGCCCGATCTACTGGATGTTCTCCTCACGGACGGACAGCGCGGCCACCTTCCGGGCACTCATCTACCTGCACCGTTACACGCCGGCCACCCTTGGCACGGTGCTCGGCGACTACCTGCGCGAGTACCAGGCGAAGCTTCAGGCCGAGGCCTCACGTTTGGAACGTGCGGGCTCGGCTGCGGACCTCAAGCGGGCGGATGCTCACCGCCGTGCACTGACCGAGTGCGAGGACTACGAGCGCGACGTCCTCTACCCCCTCGTCACTCAGGGTGTGGACATCACCCTTGATGACGGCGTGCTCGTCAACTACCTGCGCTTCGGCCGCGCCCTGCAGAAGGTGGCCTCCATCGAGCGCAAGCGCGCCGACGCCACCACCTGGACCTGGCCCACCCACCCCCTCGCCCCCCAAGGCGGTACCCGATGAACCCAACGCGGATCCATAAGATCAAGAAGATCGACAACTACCGCATCTTCCAGGGATGGAAGCCGAGCGGGGTGGTCGAGTTCGCGCGCGTCAACGTCATCTACGGGCAGAACGGCAGTGGGAAGAGCACGCTTGCGAGTCTCCTGCAGGGCTGTGCTGATTACGCAGCCGATCAGTCCACCGAACGCGGCACTCGGCACACTGAGGTGATCAGTGCAGGCCTGCAGCTCGAGGTGTGTGATCCCTCCGATACGTCCGCTTCCGGCAACTCGTCGATCAGTCTGGATGATCGCAAATTCTGGGCGCGTGTGAGGGTCTTCGACAAGGACTTCGTCCGCAGAAACCTCCGATTCGAGGAGGCTGACGGCCCGCAGCCCGAAGCGCTCCTCACCATCGGTGAGAGACTTGCCGACGCTGAGAAGAAGATTGAGGAACTGCGCGCCGAACTGGCGACCAAGCGCGACGATCTTCCCCGGTGCGAAATGGCAGTGAAAGATGCTAAAGATGCCGTTGATAAGAAGTTGACAGACACGGCAAGACGGGTCGTTGACGATCTCAGGACCTCACCGGATTCTCGTTATTGGGCAACCAACACCTACAATAGGCGGCAGGTCCGTAAACTTCTCGACGGCAATCTCGCTGTCCTGGATGACGCAACAAAAGACCTGACTGCCGATCGCAAGCGTGCCACTAGCCCAGTGATGCGGTCTGTCAGCATCCAGCCTCGGGACGCATTGTTGGAGCAGGGCGGTCTCGACGATGCACATCGGCTGCTGACGGCGAGCGTCGTGACTCATCGGACGATTGACCAGTTGGTAAGGAGCGCTGACCGGTCCAGGTGGGTGCAGGAGGGCATTGGTCTCCACGAAGGGCTAGAGGAGTGCCTGTTCTGCGGCCACGGTCTGACCCCGGAACGTCGAGACGACCTCAACGCGCACTTCGATGAGTCCGTCAAGAAGCTCCAGGCCGCTATCGGCCATCTCATGACACGTCTGGAGGAATCGGTTAAGGTGTCGGAGGACTACCTGAATCGGTTTCCGACAACCGACAAAGTCTACGAAGACCTCCGGGACGATCTGCGGGGAGCGCGCAACGCCTACGACGCTGAGCACACGGAGTACGTCAAGGCTGCCACGCAGATTCGAGCGGCATTGAAGGAGAAAAAGGGTAACCCCTTCGAAACTCCCGTGCTCGCATCAGACCTCGCGCTGGTCGCGCCGAGCACTGCGCCGCTGGAGAAGGTCGTCAGGCAGCACCAGAGCAGGATCAACAGCCATGAGAATGAGGCTCTGAAGGCTGCCAGACGCGTCGAGCATTACCACGTGAAGAACGCTGCACCTGAGTACTCGCGCCTCAAGAAGGCGGAGCAGGGCAAGCAGACGGCCGTCAATGAGCTTCAGGTCCAGATGAAGAAGCTCGAGAAGGAGATCGCCGCACTCAAGAATGTGGACGGCGACCCCACACCAGGCGCAACTGAACTCACACAAGGGTTGAGTGGACTTCTGGGGCGGTATGAGCTTACCTTCAGTGTCGCCCAAGACGATAAGCACTATGCCATCACGCGAGACGGAAAACCCGCAACCCACCTCAGTGAGGGAGAGCAGACCGCGATCGCACTGCTATACTTCCTTCACAGTGTGCGTGAGGACAAGATTCAGGGCGATCCGCCCATTGTCATCATCGATGACCCGGTCTCCAGCCTGGACCATGGTGTCCTCTTCGGTGTCTCCGCGCACATGTGGGCGGAGCTCGTCATTAAGACCTACGTCAGTCAGGTCTTCCTCCTCACCCATAGCTTCGAGCTCTTCCGTCAGTGGCTGATCCAGATCGAACGCATTCCCAGGAAGGAGTGGAGGAACTACTCAGCGTACAGGGTGGTCACGAGGAGTGGCGGGGGTGGCTGGCGTAGGCCCGAGTTCGAGTCGTGGGAGATCGGCGATAAGCGGCGGAAGAAGTTGCGCTCCGAGTATCACTTCCTTTTTGACCAAGTGGCGACCGCTCTCACGGAATCGCTTGCTGCCCTCGACTCGACTGCCGAGATGGAGGTGGCCGCGTTGGCACCTAACTCCGCCCGTAAACTCTTGGAAGGATTCCTGAGTTTCCGCAGCCCCAATACTATGGGAGATTTCCGTGGTTCTGTACGCGCCGTTCTCGACGGGCACCCAGGGCTGGATGACTCGGTGCGTACGAGGATCGTGCGTTACGCCCACGCCCACTCCCACCTGGAAGAGGCGGATCCGATGAAGCCGCTTGAGCTCGGTGAGGCGATGCCCTTCCTGCGCGTGCTCTTCAGGTTTATGAATCACGTTGACAAGGACCACTTCACATCGATGTGTGACGCCCTCGACCATGACCCAGATATCTTGCTGGGCTTCTCGACGTCCTCAGAGCCAGGATCCCCCTCATGACCGACTACCTCACCCTCGGACCGGATGGCCGGGTCACGGACCGGGAGAGCAAGACCCTGGAGCTCAAGCGGGACCTGTCCTCGCCCGCAGGTCCGCTCAGAACGATTGTCGCCTTCGCGAACTCGGCGGGCGGGCGCCTTGTCGTCGGTGTCGAGGACGACGGTACCGTCGTCGGCGTCGCCGACCCCCTCGCCGAGGAGGAGCGCGTCGCCAGCCTCATGAGCGACTGCATCTCACCCCAGCTCGTCCCCGCCATCGACCTCGTGACGCTCGACGGCAGGACCGTCCTCGTCGTCGACGTGCCGCTGAGCACCCGCCGCCCCCACTACCTCACCCAGCAGGGGCCGGAGAATGGCGTATACGTGCGCCTGGGCTCCACCACCCGCCAGGCCGACCCGGCACTGGTGGCCGAGCTTGAACGCAACGCCCGCGGCCTCGCCTTCGAGGACCTGCCCGAGCCCCGCGCCGGCCTCAACGACCTCGACCTCGCCACCCTGTCCGACCTGCGTGGACGGCCAACCGACGTCGACGACCTCCTCGCGCTCGGACTCGCCGTGAGGCACGGGACCGGGATCGTCCCCACCAACGCCGGCATCCTCGCCGCCTGCCCCGACCCCACCCGCTTCCTGCCCTCGGCCTGGGTCCAGTGCGGGCGCCTGCGCGGCCCCCACGGCACCGACATCTTCGACCAGACAGAGATCCACGGCCCCATGCCACTGGCCGTCGATGAGGTCATGGGCTTCCTCCTCAAACACGCCTACAAGACCGCAGTCTTCGGCGAGGTCCGCCGCCGCGACGTCTACTCCGTCCCCGTCGAGCCGATCCGTGAGGTCATCGTCAACGCCCTCGTTCACGCCTCCTACGCCGAGCGAGGGACGCCCATCCGTATCGGCTTCTACGACGACCGTATCCAGGTCGACAGCCCGGGCCTCCTACTGCCTGGCATGACCGTGGAGACCATGCACCGGGTCTCCCGGCTGCGCAACCCGGCGCTGGCGCGCATCTTCCGTGAGGCCGGGATCATGGAGCAGTGGGGCACCGGCGTCCAGCGGGTCTTCGCCCAGGTCGCGGAAGCGGGCCTGCCCGAACCCGTCATCGAGGAGGTCCAGGACCGGGTGCGGGTGACGATCTACGTGCCCAGCCACGACCCGGGCCAGGTGGGTGAGCAGGTGAGCAAGTTGGGTGAGCAGGTGAGCAAGTCGAGTGAGCGCGTCGAGTCACTAAGTCAGAGCACGACGTCACTGCGTCGAGTCACTAAGTCAGAGCACGAAGACACTAAGTCGGGACACGAAGTCACTAAGTCAGGGCACCAAGTCACTAAGTCGAGTCACCAAGTCGAGTCACGACGTGGGGATAGCGCACAGCCTGAGGGCTATCGGATCGCGATCCTCACTGTGCTCCGTGGCGGGGAGCGGACCCGTGCGGACGTGCTGTCTGCGATGGGACTGAGCAATGAGACGCGCAACGTGCGTCGTCATCTCGACCCCCTCATCGAGTCCGGGCTCGTGGAGCGGACGATCCCCGACAAGCCCAACAGTCGCCTCCAGCGCTACCGTCTCACCGACGCCGGCCGCAACTACCTCGACAACCTGTCTGGAGACGCCGAATGAGCTCGTTGTCCACCGTCAAGCACCAGTTGCGCGAGCGCTTCGCCCGCCCCGGTGAGGCCGGGCGCATCGTCCTGTGGTCCGATCCGTCGGGCCGCTACGCAGACACCGTCACCGAGCTCGTGCCCCCCGGGACCACGATCCTGCGTGTCGACAACAATGAGTTCGCCATCAAGAGAGAGATCTTCGCCAGCAGCTCCGACAGCACGTTCCTCATCTACCGGCCCGGTCCCGAACCGCAGACCCCAACGGACAACTGGCTGCTCGACGTCGAACTCGCCTACGGCGTCTTCACCGCGGACCATGTCTCACTCGTCGTGCAGGAGCTCGGAGGCGGATCCGCGATGCGGGACGTCGTCGAGCAGTACCCACAATTCTTTGACAGCCAACGGCGACGGCAGGCGCTCACAACCCGCCTGCGCCCGGACGACGACGCCACCGACATCGCCGCCTCCATGGTCGCTGCGATCCTGGGCACCGAGGACCGCTCACTAGACGCACTATGGCGGGTCTTGCTCACGCAGCACGCAGAAGGCCGATCCACCGGAATTGATGAGATCACCCGACTCGGGCTTGACACCTTCCACTGGGAGGGAACCCGCCACATCTACGGATACACCGCAACGACCCCGACCGTTGAGGACTTCGTGCTGTGGCTCTTTGAGCGGGCATGGGAGGGATTCGCTCCCACCCACCCGGAGCGAGCCGACGAATACCGCAATATTCGCCGCGACTTCAGCACCTGGCGCCACGATCTGCGTTTCGCGGACACCTACCGGGCCCTCGCCACACACGCGGCCACAGAACTCGCCATCGCCGATCGCATGACCGACCTGGAGCTGGGTGACCTTCTGCCGCGCACTACCTTTCCGGAGGCGGACCAGGAGATCATCCGGCGGCTCGCTCAGGGAATCGAATCCCGCACCCTGCCGGACAAGCAGGTGCAGGAGGCGGTACAGCGACGTACCACGTCGATCTGGTACCACGACGTCCACCACGCCTACGAGGCACTTGCCGCCGCATCGACCCTGCTGTCCCTCGCCTGCGCCGGCGCCTGGGACATGTCCTCACCCGCCGACGGCGTCGAGCGCTACGCCAAGGAGTGGTACGCCGTCGACCAGGCCTACCGGCGCTTCCACCGGAACCTGGACCAGGCGGATACTGATCTCACCGCGAGCTTCGACCCCCTCACCTCTCAGGTCGAGCGCGCCTACCTCAACGACTACCTCGATCCCCTCGGCCGGGCCTGGCAGCAGCAGGTCAACACGATGGAGCGTTGGGAGATCTCCGGCATCCCATCAGCCCGATCCTTCTTCTCTGCGAAGGTGAATGCCCATTGGCTGAGTAAAGGCCGCAAGGGCGTCGTCATCATCTCCGACGCACTGCGCTACGAGGTCGCCGAAGAGCTCGGCCGACGCATCCGCAATGAGGACCGCTTCACAGCCGAGCTCACCCCCATGCTCTCCTGCCTGCCCTCCTACACCCAACTGGGCATGGCCTGCCTCCTCCCACACACCACACTCGCCTTCACCGACAGGGCGAATGTTGAGGTCGACGGCGCCCCCAGTGACGGCACCAACAACCGCGCCACGATCCTTGCCGCCGTCGGCAGCACCGCGATCCAGGCGAAAGACCTGTTGAGCATGCGCCCGGCTGAGACACGAGACCTCGTCAAGTCTCACCACGTGCTCTACGTCTTCCACAACCAGATTGACGCCACCGGTGACAAGCAACCCACCGAAACCGACACCTTCCGTGCCTGCGACGACGCCATCGCCGAGCTCATCAAGGTCATGAAGAAGCTCGCCAACGCCAACGTCAACAACATCCTCATCACCGCCGACCACGGCTTCCTCTACCAGGACACGCCCCTGGCCGAGCACAACTACCTCTCGGTCAAGCCCCACGGTGACACGCTCCTGAGCGTCAACCACCGCTTCGTCCTGGGACGCGGTCTCAAACGCGACCAGGCCTTCACCACCTTTACCTCCGCCCAGCTCGGGATGACCGGTGACATCGAGGTCCAGGTGCCTGCCTCAGTCCACCGCATCCGCGCGGCGGGATCGGGCGTGCGCTACGTCCACGGTGGAGCGTCCTTGCAGGAGATTGTCATCCCGGTCCTCGCCGTCAATAAGCGCCGCACCTCGGACACCCGACAGGTGCCCGTCAAGATCATGCCCGAGACCGACCGCATCACCACCGGACAGATCACGGTCATGCTCTACCAGCAGGAACCGGTGACGGAGAAAGTCAAGGCGAGGCGCCTCATTGCCGGACTCTATGCCGGCCAGACCCTCATCTCCGACGAGGTCACCGTCGACTGCTCACAAACCTCCGAGGAGGGGCGTGACCGCTTCTTCCCCGTCACCCTCGTGCTGAGCACAGAGGCCGACGCCTACAACGGCACAAAGGTCGAGCTGAGACTGCACGAGCCGGTCGGCATCTCCCAGCGCCGCCCCTACCCGGACAAGGCTCGATTCACACTGGTGCGCACCTTCACGAGCGACTTCGGCAACGACTTCGACTTCTAGGAAGAGACAGAGATGACCACCTCGCAGCCGTCCGCTCCCGAGCCCGGATCCAGGGAGACGCCATGCGCCGGCCAGGACCCGACCGCCTACACGCCGTCGGACCTGGACCGCAAGATCGCAGCCGCCTTCCCCGGCGTCGTCGTCCGAAAAGACCTCGTCAAGGCGGTCAAGGGCAACGCCATCGTGCCCACCTACGTGCTGGAGTACCTCCTGGGGCAGTACGCCGCCACCGACGACGAGGCGACCATTCGCACCGGCATCGAACAGGTGCGCTCCATCCTGCGCGACCACTACGTCCACCGCGGAGAAAACCGGCTCATCCAGTCCCGCATCCGCGAGAAGGGGCGCCACCGCATCATCGACAAGGTCTCCGTCTCCCTCAACGAGCGGCAGGACATCTACGAGGCCGAGTTCTCCAACCTCGGCATCTCCCGCGTCGAGATCGGCGCCGACATGGTGCGCGAGCACCCCAAGCTCCTCACCGGCGGCGTGTGGTGCATCTGCGACATTGTCTACGCCCACTCCGGGGACCCCAAGGAGGTCCCCTGGCGGCTTCACTCCCTCAAACCCATCCAGCTCTCCCGGCTCGACCTGACGTCCTACACCGACACGCGCGAGCAGTTCACCACCCAGGAGTGGACCGACCTGCTCATCCAGTCCATCGGCTTCAACCCCGAGATGCTCGGCGAGCGCACCAAGCTGCTCCACCTTGTGCGCCTCATCCCCTTTGTCGAACGCAACTACAACCTCATTGAGCTCGGTCCTAAGGGAACCGGTAAATCCCACATCTACTCCGAGTTCTCCCCGCACGGGATGCTGATCTCCGGGGGAGAGGTGACGGTGCCCAAGCTCTTCGTCAACAACGCCAACGGGAGGATCGGGCTCGTCGGCTACTGGGACTGCGTCGCCTTCGACGAGTTCGCCGGACGCAAGAAGCGGGCGGACCGGGCACTGGTCGACATCATGAAGAACTACATGGCCAACAAGTCCTTCTCCCGCGGAGTCGAGACCCTCGGTGCGCAGGCCTCGATGGTCTTCGTGGGCAACACCGCCCACACCGTGCCCTACATGCTCAAGAACTCCGACCTGTTCGACGAGCTGCCCGAGCAGTACCACGATCCCGCCTTCCTCGACCGCATCCACAGCTACGTCCCGGGGTGGGAGTTCGAGCAGATTCGCGGCGAGATGTTCTCCACCGGCTACGGCTTCGTCGTCGATTACCTGGCTGAGGTCCTCAAGTCCCAGCGCGACCTCGACTACTCCGACCGCTACCAGGAGTACGTCAGCCTGTCGGAGGACATCTCTACGCGCGACCGCGACGGCATCCACAAGACCTTCTCCGGGCTGATGAAGCTCATCCATCCCTCCGGGCGCGCCGGAGCAGACGAGATTGAGGCCCTCCTCAGGGTCGCCGTCGAGGGCCGCAAGCGGGTCAAGGACCAGCTCCTGCGCATCGACGGAACCATGACCCCGGTGCGTTTCGGCTACAGCACCGGCCAGGGATGGCGGGCGGTGAGCACCGTCGAGGAGGAGGAGTACCCCGAGCTGTACCACCGAGACGGTGCTGGCGATCATGACGGCACCGTCGAGAACGCGCGTGCTCGCGAGGCTGGGAGCAGCCGCGGCGCCGCGTCGCCTGAGGGCGACGGGGTGAGGCGAGAACCCCGCAGAACAGCTCCGGAGCTACGGGAGGGTTCCTTCTCCTTCACCGAAGGGCGACGCGGCTTCAGCTACGACCGATTCTTCGGCCCGTACCTGCGTGGAGCGACACGCATCGAGATCATCGACCCGTATATCAGGCAGCCGCACCAGGCGCGTAACCTCACCGAGTTCCTTGAGACGGTCGCTAAAGTGACCGACCGCACGAAAGAGGTCGCCGTTCATCTCATCACGAAGCCGGACACGACTGCGGAGCATGCCCGCAAACAGGTGGAGAACCTCGAGGCAATCAAGAACAACACGAGGGTGGCGGGCATCGCCTTCGACTATGCCTTCAACGACACCATCCACGACCGCTCCATCACCGCCGATACCGGGTGGCTGATCGTGCTCGGGCGGGGCCTCGACGTGTTCCAGCCCTTTGACACGAGCTGGTTCGACCTGCGCCTGCGCCAGCAGATCTACCGCCAGGTCAAGGAGTTCACCATCACCTACGTCCGCCGCGGTGATCGGGCCTAGTGCGGGCTGGGGTGGGTGGACCAGTCGGTTTCAGAGTGCCTTTCGTGACGGCCCTTCGTGGGGCGGGAGGACGGGAAGGTATGAGGAGGTTCTCTCAGCACACTCCTGAGCAGGTCGTGGTCACGCTCATGCACGCTCACGCTTTCCAGCCTCCGGCAGATTCCGCAGAATTCCGCGGTTTTCCGTCGCGGCGCTCTCGAGTCGTCTGGCTCCCATGTGCGTGAGCAACTCCCATGCACATGGGAGCCTCAGGGGCGGTTGTCGGCTTAAGGGCCAAAACCGCGGAATACCAACGAAAAGTCCGAATCGGTCAAGTCACACCAGTCACGTGAGCGTGCGAGCCCTGCTTGGCACCCTCTGGTCGGGCATTCATCACGAGTTTGCGGCCGGCGTCACTCCCACGCCATGCCCGGATCCCACCCGCGTCCCGCGCCCGGCCCGCCCTCGCCCCCAGTTTGTGTGAACACGACCCTTGACCAAATGTCCTGACGAATTACAGTGGGCCCATAGGGTACCTCGTCCGCGCGCCCCGGTAGGGGCGCCCGAGGGCCCATGAGACTCAGGAGTCATCAACGATGAAGACCATCCCGCACTGGATCGACGGCCAGGAGTACGAGGGCAGCCCCGTCGGCCGCTTCCCCATCGAGAACCCGGGCACCGGTGAGATCGAGGCCGAGCTGCTCCAGGCCTCGCCCGAGGACCTCGACCACGCCGTGGCCGTCGCCCGCCGAGCCCAGAAGGAGTGGGCGAAGGTCTCCCTGGCCAAACGCACCGCCATCATGTTCACCATGCGTCAGCTCGTCCTCGACCACCAGGACGAGATGGCCCGCCTCATCGTGGCCGAGCACGGCAAGAACTACTCCGACGCCATCGGCGAGATCCAGCGCGGGCGCGAGACCCTCGACTTCGCCACCTCCATCAACGTGGCACTCAAGGGCGAGTACTCCTCCGACATCTCCACCGGGGTGGACATCCACACCCTGCGCCAGCCGGTCGGCGTCGTCGGCGGCATCTGCCCCTTCAACTTCCCCGCCATGGTGCCGATGTGGATGCACCCCCTGGCCATCGCCACCGGCAACGCCGTGGTGATGAAGCCGGCCTCCGCCACGCCGTCGGCAATGCTGCTGACCGCCCGCCTGTACAAGGAGGCCGGGCTGCCCGACGGCGTCTTCAACGTCGTCTCCGGCAACCGCTCCATCGTCTCGGGCATCCTCGAGCACCCCGGCATCGACGCCATCTCCTTCGTGGGCTCCACCCCGGTGGCGCACATCGTCCAGAACACCGGCGTCACCCACGGCAAGCGCGTCCAGGCGCTGGGCGGGGCGAACAACCACGCCATCGTCATGCCCGACTGCGACCTCGACTTCGCCGCCCAGCACCTGTCCGCCGCAGCCTTCGGCGCCGCCGGCGAGCGCTGCATGGCGCTGCCGGTTGTCGTGGCGGTCGGCGGCTGCGGTCCCGAGCTGGCCCGCAAGGTCAAGGCCCACGCCGAGAAGATCAAGGTCGGCTACGGCATGGACGAGGGCGTCGAGATGGGCCCGGTCATCGACGCCAAGGCCAAGGAGTTCATCATCGGCCTGATCAACGAGGGCGAGGCCGACGGCGGCGAGGTCGTCCTCGATGGCCGCGGCCTCGTCATCCCCGGCCACGAGAAGGGCCACTTCGTGGGCCCGACCATCGTCGACAACGTCCCGGTGACCTCGCGCCTGTACAAGGAGGAGGTCTTCGGGCCGGTCCTCACCATCGTCCACGCGGACACCTACGAGGAGGCCATCGCCATCGTCAATGCCTCCGAGTTCGGCAACGGCTCGGCGATCTTCACCAACGACGGCGGTGTGGCCCGCCGCTTCACCCTCGACGTCGAGGCCGGCATGGTGGGCGTCAACGTCCCCATCCCGACGCCGGTGGCCTACTACTCCTTCGGCGGCTGGAAGGAGTCGCTGCTCGGCGACCACCACATCCACGGCCCCGAGGGCGTGCGGTTCTACACGCGTGCCAAGGCGATCACGAGCCGCTGGCCCTCGGAGAAGAGCTACGCCGCCACCATGTCCTTCCAGCGCGAGGAGTGAGGCTCTAGCCGCCGGCCGGTGGCTGCGCCCCCTGCACCGACGTCGGTTGGTGCAGGGGGCGCGCCTCGTCGGGTGCGGGTGCCGACGGCGAGGGGCCGGGCGGGTGCCGACGGCGAGGGGTCGGGCGGGTGCCGACGGCGGGGCGTCGGGGCGGAGGTTGGCGTCGTCGTCGGACGTCAGAAGGATCGATTTGTTGTGACAAAGGGGTGGTGTCCCGAGCGAAAGGGGCGTACTGTGAACCTCACAACCGAAACGATTCGGTTGTGACGACATACCGCGATCCAGGAGGGACAACGATGTCCAAGGCTGTCAACACCCTCGACCCCACCTACTCAAAACTCACCATCGGCGTGTGCCCCGACCAGTGGGGCGTCTGGTTCCCCGAGGACCCCAAGCAGATGGACCCGCGCCAGGCGTGGGAGGAGATGGCCGAGGCCGGCTTCGAGGTCATCGAGACCGGCCCCTACGGCTACTTCCCCACTGACCCCAAGGAGCTGCAGAAGTGGTGCGACGACTACGGCATGCGCGTGGTCGCCGGCACCGGCTGGGGCATCCTGCACAAGGCCGAGGCCTGGGAGCAGACCCTCGCCACCTTCCGCGCCATCGCCGAGACCCACGCCGCCGTCGGGGCGGAGTACATCGTCCACCTGCCCCCGCTCTACCGCGATGACAAGACCTGGGAGTGGACCGACGACCGCGTCCTGAGCGACGACGCCTGGAAGCTCTACGTCGAGCACGCCAACACCCTGGGCCAGATGCTCCTCGACGAGTACGGCCTCAAGATGGTCCTGCACCCCCACGGCGACTCCCACATCGAGACCCCCGAGGAGATCGCCCGGATCTTCGACGCCACCGACCCCACCTACGTCAACCTCTGCCTCGACTCCGGCCACGTCGTCTACGGCGGCGGCGACCCCGTTGAGCTGTGCAAGACGTACCCCGAGCGCATCACCTACGTCCACATCAAGGCCTTCGACGAGGACATCACCCGCGAGGCCCACGAGAAGGACTGGCCCTTCGGTGAGGCCGTGACCAAGGGCGCCTCCGTCTGCCCGCCCGCAGGCCTGCCCGAGATGCACGAGTTCGTCAACGCCCTGGCCGCCCTCGACAAGCCGATCTACTGCATCTGCGAGCAGGACTGCTACCCCTGCGACCCGTCCTTCCCCAAGCAGAACGCCATCAACATGCGCACCTACCTCGCCGAGTGCGGCCTCGGCCTCGCCTGACCCCCGATTCTCACCCCCCGTGCTCTCAAGGAGGAGACACCACCATGACCATTCGTATCGGACTCATCGGCGCCGGCGGCATGGGCCGCGCCCACCTCGCCCGCATCGCCAATGACCTCTCCGGCGCCGTCATCACGGCGGTGGCCGACATCAACCACGACGCCGCCGTCTCGGCCGCCGAGCCCTACGGTGCCAAGGCATACGACAGCTCCGAGGCACTCATCAACGCCCCCGAGGTCGACGCCGTCGTCATCGCCACCTTCGGCAAGGCCCACGCCCCCGACGTCATCAGGTGCATCGAGGCCGGAAAGTACGTCCTGTGCGAGAAGCCCCTGGCCACCACGGCCGAGGACTGCCTGCGGATCATGGAGGCTGAGCGCAAGGCGGGCAAGAGGCTCGTGACAGTCGGCTTCATGCGCCGTTTCGACGCCGGCTATCAGGAGATGAAGGCGGTCCTCGACTCCGGCGAGCACGGCTACGCCACCCTGGTGCACTGCCGCCACCGCAACCCCTCAGTCCCCGAGGGCTACACCACGCGCAACATGATCGACGACACCGCGATCCACGAGATCGACATCTGTCGGTACCTGCTGGGCGAGGAGATCGCATCGGTGCGCATCGACACCCCGCGCGCGACCTCGCGCCGCTTCGAGCACCTCCAGGACCCGCTGGTCCTCGTGGCCACGACCGCCTCCGGCGTCCTCATCGACGACGAGGTCAACGTCAACATCCAGTTCGGCTACTCCATCGAGTGCGAGCTGGTCATGGAGGCCGGCACCGTGCGCCTGGGCGACCAGGAGAAGGTCCACGTCCGCGACGTCCACGGCAACCGCAACGCCATGTGCCAGTCCCACATCGACCGCTTCCAGACCGCCTTCAACACTGAGTTCCAGTCCTGGATCAACGCCGTGGCCAGGGACGAGCACACCGGCTCGACCTCCTGGGACGGCTACGCCGCCACCTGTGTCGTCGACGCCGCCCTGGAGTCACTGGGCAACGGTGGCCGCGAGGTGAGCGTGTCCATGATCGACAAGCCGACCTTCTACGCCTGAGCGGCCCGGGCCTCCGGGGAGGCCCGCACCCGTGGGCTCCGGTGCGGGCCTGCCCGGCGCAACCTGCGTGTGCGTGGCCCGACGAGAATCGGGCACCTCATCTAGCGCGCGTAAAAATGTCGTGACATACTGACTTCTGTCGACAAAGCCGTCGAGCGACCGAGAGGAATCCCCATGGTTGATATCGCCCTCGACCCGAACATGTACTACCTCACCATGTCCACAGCGGACACGCTCCGCAAGGCCGCCGAACTGGGTTTCCGCCACGTGGAGCTCTCGCCCAACAACGAGTTCCACCTCTGGCACCACTATCCGAAGGCGGACACGACCTTCATCGAGGAGCTCACGAAGGCCCAGAAGGATACGGGCGTCACGGTGCGCACCCTCAATCCCGTCTTCAACTGGTCCTCGCCCGACGAGGCCGAGCGCCAGGCCCAGGTGCGCAACTGGAGGCGCCTGCTCGAGCTTGCCGACGCCCTCGACGTGCGTGACATCGTCTCCGAGTTCTCCGGGGACCGCAACCGGGCCTCCCGCTCGGAGCAGCAGTGGTACAAGTCCATGGAGGAGCTCACCCCCGTCTTCGAGAGGTACGGCATCCGCCTCAACATGGAAGCCCACCCCTACGACTTCGTTGAGCTGCACGATCGCGCCCTCGAGCTCGTGCGCTCCATCGACAAGGACTGGATCGGCTACGAGTACTGCTGCCCGCACACCTTCCACCTGTCCGACGGCGTCGGCGACGCCGGGCGCATGATCCGCACCGCCGCCGACGCGGGCAAGCTGCGCGAGGTTCACGTCTCCGACGGCTTCAACCACCGCATCAACGACGGCAACCGCTACATCGTCAACCCCCCGGGCGCCGACGTCACCGTGCACCAGCACAACGCCATCGGCCTGGGCGAGGTCCCGTGGGATGACGTCTTCCAGACCCTGCGCGACGTCGCCTTCGACGGCGTCGTGTCCGTGTGCATCTTCGGCTGGCACGAGAAGGCCGACGAGTACAACAAGGCCGCGCTCGCCCGGCTCACCGAGGAGCTCGGCGCCTGAGTCCCTCCCGGTTCTGCGACGGCCGCCGCGGGACCGATCACTCCACACGCCGACCGCCCCGCTCGCGGGTGGTCAGGACCCGTGCGGCCGCATCCGCCCGCCCCCGAACACCTGCCGACGACAGGTGCGAGAAGGAGACACACACATGTCCTCATCCGCCGAACCGGCTGCCCACCTCAGCCGCGGCGAGCTTGACAGGCTCGTCGACGCCACCCCTCCCTCCGGCAAGAAACGCTCGCTTGGGCTCATCGCCCTCGTGGCCACCCTGGGCTCCCTGCTCTTCGGCTACGACACCGGCGTCATCTCCGGCGCACTGCCCTACATGTACCTGCCCACCGACGCCCACGGCCTGGCCCTGACGACGGCCGAGGAGGGGTGGGTCGGCGCGCTGCTGGCCCTGGGGGCCGCGCTGGGCGCCTCCGTGGGCGGCAAGCTCTCCGACATGTACGGCCGCCGCCACAACATCAGCCTGCTGGCCCTCGTGTTCTTCGTCGGAGCCATCGGCTGCACACTCTCACCCAACATCTGGGTGCTGTACATCTTCCGCGTCATCCTCGGCTTCGCCGTCGGCGGCGCCTCCGTCACCGTCCCCGTGTTCCTGGGCGAGACCGCGCCCAAACGCATCCGCGGCACGCTCGTGGCCGTGGACCAGATGATGATCGTCTTCGGCCAGTTCGTCGCCTTCTCCATGAACGCGGCCCTGACCCGCATGCACGGCGGTCCGCACGTGGAGTCGGGCGGCGAGGTCATCGCGTGGACCAATAGCGTCGCCAACCAGGTGGCCAGTGGCGCCCTCATGGTCGACGGCGGCAATGGCCTGACCTGGCGCTACATGCTCGTCATCGCCTCGCTGCCCGCCATCGCCCTGTGGATCGGCATCCGCCTCATGCCCGAGTCCTCGCGCTGGTACATCGCCAACCACCGCATCCCTGAGGCCATCGGGGCCCTCAAGCGCATTCGCGATGAGGGCAAGGACGGCTCCGTCGCCGAGGAGATCGACGAGATGCTGGAGAACCAGCGTCAGGAGGCCAGCCAGGAGAAGTGGCGCCTGTCCCAGATTTGGGGCACGCGGTGGACCCGGCGTCTGCTCATCATTGGCATCATCCTGGGTATCGCCGACCAGCTCACCGGCATCAACACGGCGATGTACTACACGCCCAAGATCCTCTCCGCCGCCGGCCTGCCTCTGGACGACGCCATCACCCTCAACGTCATCTCGGGCGGGGTGTCCTTCATCGGATCGGCCACGGGCCTGTGGCTCGTCCACCGCTTCGCCCGTCGGCACGTGGGCATCTACCAGGAGACCTCCATCGCCATCTCCCTGGGTCTGCTCGCTGCGGTGTTCTACTTCCTCATCGAGCCCTTCCAGGACGCCGACGGCGACATCGTTGGTGCTGCCAGCTGGGCGCCTTACGTCGTGCTGCTCATCGTGAGCGTCTTCGTCTTCGCCAAGCAGTCCGGCACGGTGACCTGGGTGCTCGTCGCCGAGATCTTCCCCAGCAAGATTCGCGGCACCAGTATGGGCCTGGCGGTGGGGGCACTGTGGGTCGCCAATGCCTTCGTGGCCTGGGTCTTCCCCATCATCATGAAGAGCCTGGGAGGGTCCCTGACCTACCTCATCTTCGCCCTCATCAACGTCGGGTCACTGATCTTCTACATCAAGTTCGTCCCCGAGACGAAGTACCACTCCCTCGAGGAGCTCGAGCGGCGCTTCGAGAAGGAGTACAGCTGAGCGCCGGCCTCCCGCGGCCAGCACGGCCGCCTCGGGCTCTCTGCCCTCGCGCCCGCCCCGTCGGAACCTCACGACGGGGCGGGCGCCGTCGCGCTCTCAGGACAACGCGCCGCTCGTAGGACAACCGGGTGGAGGCGCAGAGGTTGTCCTTGTAACGACAGGTTGTCCTGGGCGCTCTGGAACAGTGGCGCGAAGGGCGGGGCGGGGCGCCGAGAGTGTCCAGAGTGCCCACTAAATGTCCTGACAAATAGGGGCGGGCTCGGTAGGGTATGTCATGTCAAACGAAGTGCGGGCGCGCCGGGCGCCCGCCGAGAGAGGTTGAGACATGACGAGCAATGACGCCTTCACCATCCCCCAGACCATGCGAGCAGCCGTGCTGCGCGACCACAGCACGGGCCTGCGCGTCGAGACCATCCGCACCCCGCGCCCCAAGGCCGGCGAGGTCCTCATCAAGGTGGCCGCCTGCGGTCTGTGCCACTCCGACCTTCACGTCATCGGCGGCGCCATCGCCTTCCCGCTGCCCGCCGTCCTCGGGCACGAGGTCACCGGCACCATCGTCGAGCTCGGCCCTGGCAACGAGCACACCGGCCTCAAGGTCGGCGACCGTGTCGCCGGCGGCTTCCTCATGCCCTGCGGCCAGTGCGAGGCCTGCGCCGCCGGCCGCGACGAGCTGTGCGGCCCCTTCTTCGACCTCAACCGCCTTAAGGGTGTCCTCTACGACGGCACCACGCGCCTGGCAGGCCTCGACGGCGAGCCCATCTACATGTACTCCATGGGCGGACTGGCCGAGTACGCCGTCGTGCCCGCCACCGCCGTGGCTGTGACCTCCGAGTCCATCGACCTCGTGCCCGCCGCCATCCTGGGCTGCGCCGCGATGACCGGCTACGGCGCCGTACGCCGCGGCGCCGACCTGCGCTTCGGCGAGAGCGTCGCCGTCGTCGCCACCGGGGGAGTGGGTACCAACATCGTCCAGATTGCCGCCGCCTTCGGCGCCTCCCAGGTCATCGCCATCGACGTCTCGGACGACAAGCTCGCCCCCATGCCCGGTTACGGCGCCACCGCCGTCGTCAACTCCGTCACCCAGGACGCCCGCGAGGAGGTCCTGCGCCTGACCGGTGGCAAGGGCGTCGACGTCGCCTTCGAGGCCCTGGGCATCCCCGCCACGTGGAGGACCGCACTCGACGTCCTGGCCGACGGCGGCCGCATGGTCCCGATCGGCCTGGGTGCCGGCGTCCAGACCGCCGAGGTGGAGATCAACCGCACCGTGCGCCGCTCGCAGTCGATCCTCGGCTCCTACGGCGCGCGCACCCGACAGGACCTGCCCGCTGTCGTCGACCTCGCGGCCAAGGGCGTTATCAACTACACCGACGTCGTCTCGCGCCGCTTCCCGCTCGAGGAGGCCGGCGTCGGCTACACGGCGCTGAAGAACCGCGAGATCCAGGGGCGCGCCGTCGTTGACATGAGTCTGTGAGAGCGTCCGGGCGGTCGGAGCCCGAGGCTGTGTGTCACGCATCCCTGGTCAGAGAGATTCGTGTTCTGGCGGTTCCGTGGAATCTCGCGGTTTCCGGGGTGCCCGGCGGGCCGGGTCGAGTTCTGACCAGGGATGCGTGACAGGCCCGGCAGCAGCCCGTAGGGGCGCTGCCGGGCCTGCACCACGCCGGACTGCGAACTCAGATGGTGAACAGGGTCGACTCGATGTAGGCGCGGGCCTTGGCGCCGTACTCGTGCGGGTTGGCGATGGCCGGGTCCTGCTCGGCCTCCACGAGGATCCACGTGTTGTAGCCGTGCTCAACGAGGAAGCGGTAGGGCTCGGTGAAGTCGATCATGCCGTCGCCCGGGACGGTGAACATGCCCGCCATGAAGGAGTCGAGGAAGGAGCGCCCCAGCTCCTTGGACTCGGCCAGCTTGTCCGGACGCACGTCCTTGAAATGGACGTGCTTGACGCGGTCGATGGTCGCCTCGAGCAGGCCCATGACGTCGCCGTCGCCAACGAAGGCGTGGCCCGTATCGAACAGGAGGGAGACCTTGGCCGGATCGGTCAGCTCCATGAGCCGAATCGTCTCCTCCTTGGTCTGGACGACCGTGCCCAGATGGTGGTGGTAGACGAGGTCGAGGCCGTGCTCCAGGGCGATCTCCCCCAGGCGGTCCAGGCCCTCGGCCAGCACCGGCCACTGCTCCTCGGTGAGCACCGGCTTGTTCGTGAAGATGTTGACGTCGCGCACCCCCTGCACCGAGCCGGTCTGCTCCGAGACGACGACGCGGCTCGCGCCCAGGTAGCGCAGGTACTCGCAGGTGGCGGTGAACTCGGGGATGACGGCCTCGACGCCGTCGCGCACGATGAAGGAGGAGAACCACTGGGCGACGATGGCGATGCCGCGGGCGTCAATGCGCTCCTTGGTGACCTCCTTGGAGGGGAACCAGCCGGCCACCTCCGTGCCGTGATAGCCGAGGTCGGCCAGGTCGAGCAGCATGTCCTCCAAGGTGTTGAAGGCGCCGACCTCCTTGATGTCGTCATTGCGCCAGGCGATGGGGTGCATGCCCCAGCTGATGCCGTGGGGGTCGGTGATAGCGGTGGTGGGGTCGAGCCGGAAGGCCATGGTGGGATCTCCTTCGATCTGTGCGGGCGACGCGTGCTTCACACTGCGCGGCATCGCCGTCGTCGATTATAGAAAATGTCAGGACTAACTGTGGGCCGAGGGGCGGGGCCCAGCGCACTGACCGGGCCCCGCGCCCACCGGGTCAGGAGAAGCGCTCCTGCATGTCGCGCTCGATCTGCTCCAGAGAACGGTTGTGCGTCTCGGGCATGATCTTGAACAGAATCACCGCGACGATGAGGTTGAGCAGACCGTAGAAGGTGTACGTCAGCCCGCCGCCCAGACCCTCCATCATCTTGGGGAAGGTCCAGGTGATGACGGCGTTGGCGATCCACATGCAGAAGATGGCCGTGCCGTTCATGACCCCGCGGACATTGGACGGGAAGATCTCACCCATCATCGTCCACACGACCGTGCCGTTGGAGGACTGCACGATGAGCATGAACAGACCCATGAGGGCGAGGATGAGATAGGCGGCCCAGGCCGGCGGAGTGGTGCCCGCGGTGATGTGCGGGGCGATGGTGAAGTGGAAGGTCGCCGCGATGCCCAGCAGGGTCAGACCCACGCCGGTGACGTCGGCGATGAGGATCTGGCGACGGCGGAAGCGCCCGATGAGCCAGATGCCCAGTGCCGATCCGACGACGGAGAAGGCACCGTTGGCGACCTGCGCGGTGATGGCCGCGGAGGTGCCCATGCCCGCGAAGGACAGGACCTTCGGGGCGTAGTACATGACGGTGTTGACGCCGGTGGTCTGGTTGATCACCGCCAGGAAGATGCCCACCAGGAGGAGCTTGCGCAGCCAGGGCACCGACCAGACGTAGCCCAGGCCGCGCTTGGAGGCCTCCTCCTCGATCTCGTGCTGACGGGCCTCGACCATCTCCATGAGCTCGTCCTCGACCGGGCCGTCCTTGGCCTCGTCGCGCACGCGCTTGAGTGAGCCGATGGCCTCGTACAGGCGCTCCTTGGCGATGTACCAGCGCGAGGACTCCGGCATGAGGCGGATGCCGATCCACAGGGCGATGGCCGGCACAGAGCACAGGACGAGCATGTAGCGCCACGCCTGGCCGTTGCCCGAGCTGATGACGAGCTGGTCGAGGAAGGCGTGGAAGGAGGCCTCGTCCATGACGCCGCCGTTGGCGGCGGACAGGGCGGTGATCTCGTCGTAGGCGTAGGAGCCCGCGACCAGGGTCCCCGACGGGTCGGACTCGACGGTCAGGTGGGGCCCGCCGTTGGCGGCGGAGATGATCGCGTTCATCGTGAAGGCGAGCATCTGGCCGGTGACGATCATGAGCTGATCGACGGCGACGATGGAGCCGCGGATGCGCTTGGGTGCGGACTCCGCGAGGTACACCGGCACGGTGGCGCTCGCGCCACCGACGGCCAGACCGAGGATGAAGCGGAAGGGGTACATCACCCACACGTTCGGCGCGAAGGTGGTGCCCAGGGCGCCGATGAGGAAGATGATGGCCAGCATCGTGATGTTGTGGCGGCGCCCGTAGCGGTCGGACAGACGGCCGCCGAAGAGCGCGCCGAAGGCGGCACCGACAAGCAGGAAGCCTCCGACGGCGCCCTCCTCCAGGGCGGTCAGCTGCAGTCCGTCGGCCCCGTAGGGCATGTACATGTAGGGCAGCGCACCGGAGATGACACCGGTGTCGTAGCCGAAGAGCAGCGAGCCGATGGTGGCGACGGTGGCCACGGCGACGATGCCGCGGCGCTTACCCGACGGCGGCGTGGCGTCCACGGCCTCCTTCATCTGGGCCGGAGTGATCCCCCTGAGGGAAATCGGGGCAGGGGTACTCATTGTGAGGGTGTCTCCTGAGATCGGGGTGGATGGTTGACAGTCTGAGGGGTCAGGCGTCGAAGGTCGTGGTGCCGGTGACGCGGGCGACGTCGTGCCACTGGCCGTCGGCTGCCGAGGCGACGACCGCCTCATCGACCTCGGCCGCGCACCAGGCGTCGGCCGCGGAGGGGGCGAGCTGCTCGCCGGTGAGGACGGAGCGGATGAACTGGGCGGCCTCGATGGACTTGAGGTCGTCGAAGCCCATTGAGGTGCCGATGGCCGGCTGGTAGCGCGACCACTCGCCCCAGGCGGGGTTGGCCCAGGCGCGCTGATAGCCGTGGGTGGGGCCGCCGTCGACGCTCGTGCAGACCTCGAGCTCGTTGAGGGAGGCGAAGTCCCAGCGGGCCGAGCCCTCGGTGCCGTAGACCTCGACGACGTACTCGGCGCGCGGGCCCACGCTGGCCCGGCTGGACTCCATGGTGGCCAGGGCCCCGTTGTCGAAGCGCACGAGCATGCCGACGTAGTCCTCGTTCTCGACCGGGCCGACCTCGTCGCCGATCTCGAAGCCGGAGTGGCCGAAGCCTGTTGTGGTGGGGATGGGCCGCTCGGTGATGAAGGTGGCGGTCATGGCCGAGACGGAGGCGATGCGCCCGATGATGTACTGGGCGAGGTCCGCGCCGTGGCTCATGAGGTCGGGCACGACCCCGGCGCCGGCCTTGGCACGCGAGTTGCGCCAGGTGAGCGGTCCCTGGGGCGAGGAGGCGTAGTCGGCGATGAACCAGACGCGGGCGTTGGTGATGCGGCCGAGCGTGCCGCCGCGCACCAGCTCGCGCATGTACTCGATGGCGGGGACGTGGCGGTAGTTGAAGCCGACGGCGTTGACGAGCCCGGCGGCTGCGGCGGCCTGGGCGATCTCGCGCGACTCGGCGGCGCTGACGCCCATGGGCTTTTCGATCCAGAAGGGCTTGCCGGCGTCGATGGCGGCAAGCGCGATCTCCTTGTGCAGGTAGTTGGGTGAGGCGATGGAGACGACGTCGACGTCGGGGTCGGCCAGGAGGTCGCGGTAGTCGGCGTGGGCCCGCTCGAAGCCCAGGTCCTTGGTGGCTGCGCACCGGGCCTGCTCCATGGGGTCGGCTGCGGCCACGAGGCGGGCCTCGACGTCGAGCTCGGGGAAGCGCTCTGACAGTGAGCGGTAGCTGCGGGCGTGGAGTCGGCCCATCCATCCCAGCGAGATGACGCCGACGCCGATCTGCTCCTTGCTATTCATGGAATCCATCGTCTCCTCACGGCCTCCGTCGGCCCGCTGGCAGCCGGGTCTCTCATTGACCCGCTGGTGGTAACGCGCGTCAGCAGTGACGCAGGAGTGACGTTAGGGCAGGACCGGGTGGGCAGTCAAGGGTTAATTGTCTGGACTTTTAGAGTGATGGTGCGCGGGCCCCGACCCCGGTTGCGGGCCCGCCTCAGCCCCGGCGCGTCGTACTGCCGCGGGCGATCAGCCCCGCCGGGACCGTACGGTCGGCGGGCGCGTCCTCGGGGCCGAGGACGACGGACAACGCGTAGGCCATGAGCTGCTCCGGGTGCTGGTTGATGCTCGTCACGTGCAGCTCCGAGCGCTCGGCGAGGGCCGAGTTGTCGTAGGAGGACACGCCCAGCTCCTCGGGAATCGAGACCCCCAGGGCCAGCCCGGCCGCGACGACGTCGATGGCAAGCAAGTCGTTGTAGGCGATGACCCCCAGGGGGCCATCCCCCTGACCCATCGCCGCCGCGAGCGCCTCGCGCACCTCGCCGTCGGCACTCATCTCTGTGAGAACCAGGCCCTGACGGGCGGCCTCCGCGCGGTTGGCCTCGAGCCGCTCGAGGGCCACGGGCTCGTGACGCTCCTTCGCGGGGGACAGGAAGGCGAGGCGCTCGTAGCCCTGCTCCTTGAGGTGAGTGACGCTCAAGCGTGCGGCATGGGCCTCGTCCAGGCGCACAGTCGGGATGCCGGCCTTCCGTGGCAGCGTGCGGTCGACGACGCACAGCGGGACGTGGCGGGCCAGGTCGACCAGCTCGTCGACGCTCAGGGTGGTGCCGGGAAGGATGAGGCCCGCCGGGCGCAGTGACAGCACGTCGTCGATGGTCGAGTGCTCGGCCTGGTCCTCCAGGTCGGAGAGGAAGGCCACGAGCGTGTAGCCGCTCTGGCGTGCGCGACGGCGCAATGCGCGCAGCAGCAGGTCGAAGAAGGGGTTGTCGAGGTAGGGCACGACGATCGCGACCCGGTTGGAGTGGCGTGCGGCCAGCTCCGCGGCGGCGGCGTTGGTTCGGTAACCCAGCGCGCGGGCGGCGTCGAGGACCCTGTGCCGGGTCTCCTCCGACATCCGCCCCTCGCCCTTGAGCGCCAGGGAGACGAGACCGCGCGAGACGCCCGCGGCGTCGGCCACGTCCTGCTGGGTGGCAGGGGTTCGTCGGGCGGAGCGGGACATGCTGTGCTCCTCGGTGCTCCAGAGAGTCGGGCGGGCCCAGGATATCGGCTGCCCGCCCGCCGTCGGCTCATACGAGCAGGTGGGCGGCAGATGCCACGGTGAGGATGGTGACCAGCGGGTCGAAGATCCGCTTGTCCATCCGGGCGGCGAGCCAGCGCCCGGCCAGGGCCGAGACGATGACGACGGGCACGAGCGCGAGGTCCACCCACAGGGTCTCGGCACGGATGAGGCCCAGGCCGATGGACAGCGGCAGCTTGACGAGGTTGACGGTGAAGAAGAACCAGGCCGTCGTGCCCAGGAAGGTCATGACCGAGAACCGCGAGGCCAGGAAGTACATGGTCGTCACCGGGCCTCCCGCGTTGGCGGCCATCGTCGTGAACCCGGCCGCCGTGCCGTAGATGGCGCGCCCCAGCGGTCCCTGCACCTCGGGAGGCTCGGGCAGGCGCATGAGCGCGAGCGTGGCGGCGATGAGGACGAGCAGCAGGGCCCCGATGAGCCGCCTTGCCGCCTCGTCCGAGACCAGGTGCAGGAAGACGGCGCCGAGCACGACTCCCGCGAGCACCCCGGGCACGAGCCGCCTCAGCTCGGACCAGTCGGCGTCGTGCCGGTACATCCAGATGGCCAGGACGTCGCCGATGAGCAGCAGCACGAGCATCGTGCCCGTCGACTCCTTGGCCGGCAGAACCGCGGCGAACAGGGCGACGGCGAGCGTCGCGGCCCCGGGCAGCGCGGTCTTGGCGATGCCGGTCGCGGCCGCGGCGACGACGAGGATCGCCCACGTGGAGGCCGGGAGAGAGGAGGCGTAAGCGAGACCACTGGACAACATTGTCAGCACAAATGCATCCTAGTGGAGATCCGGGGCCCCGGCTGGGCCCTTCGCCCGAGGCATCGCCCCCGACCTCGGACGCCACCCTGCGCACAGACGCGCCACACAGGAAGGCCACCGATGACGCTTGGGCCTCGACCTGCCGCGCAGCTGCGGCTGCGTGCCCTGCTCGTGCTCGCAGGCACGGTGCACGGGGCGGCCTGGGGCGCCGTCGGCATGACACTGCTCGGCGACGACGACGCCCCCGCCATCCTGGCCCTCGACGGCCCACGGGTGACGTCGGAGGCCGACCTGCTGACCTGCCTGCTGCTCGTTGCGGCCCTGCCGCTCGGCTCCCTCCTGGGCGCCCCCGCCCTCGACCGCCTCTCCCACACCCTGGGGCGACGACCGGCCGTGATGTCCGCGGCCGCCCTCATCGCCGTCGGCGCCCTACTGCCCACCCCCGGAGGCCTGATCCTGACGCTTTCGGGGGCGCTCGCCGTCGGCCTCGGTCTGGGCGGCCTCACCATCGTCCTGCCCAAGCTCGCCCACGAGCTCGCCGCCCCGGGACACCGCCGCCTCATGCCGCGCACGTGGGCCGTGGCCCCAGTCGGCGCCGCAGGGGCCGTGGCGGCAGGCGCACTGGCCTCGCTCGCCGAGCCCCGCGGCGCCGTCGTCGGAGCCTGGGCCGTGCCCGCCGTCCTCGCCACCCTCGTGCTCCTGCTCGCCACCGCGCTGCCCGAGACCCCGCACTGGTACACGGCCCAGAACCGGCTCGAGGCCGCCCACGCCTCGCTCGTGCGCATGCACGGGGCCCTGGAGGCCGCCGTCGCCATCGACTGGGTGCTGCTGGACGCGGGCACCCGCGGCGACCAGGCCCGGCTCAGCCGCTCCGACCTCACGATCCGCCGCGTGCGCCAGGTGGTGGTCGCCGGTCTGCTGCTCGAGCTCGTCCAGGCCCTCCCGCTGGGGCTGGCGGCCCTCGTGCTCACGCCGCCGCTGCTCGCCGGCCGGGTGCCCGAGGGGTGGGTGCCTGCAGGGCCGCTCGCCATGCTCGCCCTGCTCTGGGGCGGAGCCGGGCTCTGCGGCCTGCTGCGCCGACGCGCCCACCACCTCGCCTATGCGTGGGTCATGGTCGGGACCGGGGTGTCTGTGTGCGGCACCGTCCTGCTGGCCCTGCTCGGCTCCGTCGGCCCGGTTGGCGACGTCGTCGTGCTGCTCGCCGCCTCCACCCTCATGGTCGCGGGGCAGTACGTCGCCGTCGTGCCCGCCTGCGCCGGAGGGGTTGACCCGCTCGTGCCGCCCTGGCTGCTGCGCTCCCAGAGGCGGGCAGTGGCGGCGCTGCGGCCCCTGGTCCAGCTGGTGAGCGTCGGGGGTGCGGTGCTGGTCCTCGCGCTCGCGCCGTCGTCGGCCGTCATGCTGGGGCTGGTGCTGGGCGGGCAGCTCCTCAGCCTGCTTCTGGCCCTGCTCGCGCTGCCTCGCGCTGTTGCGGCGCTGCGGTGAGGGGCGGGGGGACAGGCCCTGAGGGACGAAAGAGCGCTGACCGTAGGGTCAGCGCTCGTGTTGGATGGGCCCGAGAATGGTGATCCCGAGGGCCCGGGGGCAGCGCGGTCCGCGTTGGCCGCGCTGCGCAGGAGGGCGGGGCGGGCGTCCTCCGGTTCGTGCCTGACGCGCGGGTCAGGCGGCGATGAGGTTGATGCCGATGTAGACGCCCACCATCGTGGCGACGCTGCCCGTCAGCCCGGCCGTGATGACCAGCAGCGGGGAGCCGACGGCGACGCCGATGACGGCCATGAGGGTGAGGACGACGGCGATCATCGTCATGCCGATCTTGAAGGTCAGCAGGTCCGCGGCCTTGACCTCGTCGCGCGCGGAGGTGGCGGGGGCGGTGCGGGCGGAGGCCGTGGCGGCCGCGGCCCGGGCGGTGGTGTCGATGACGGGAGCGCTCATGGTGTGTTCCTCTCGGTTCCTGTGCGGAACCGGACGGAGGGGCTCCGCACGGCGGTGTGCCCGGCTCGTGGCCGGTGCCGACCTGGTTGGCCGACAAGGCGAGCCTAGGAGACCTCCTTAGCAAATGTCCAGACAAAGAAACGATAGGTGGGTCACGCCGTCGGAAGGCCGCGCGGCCCAGAGCCTGTACGTCGGACAGGGCGCGCGCCCCGTATCCTGTGCCGGTGACGACCGCACCCGCAGCACACTCCGCCACCGCCTCCGACGCCCCCGCCCAGGGGGACGCACAGGGAGCCCGGCCCGGCCCGGTCCTCGTCGTCGACTTCGGCGCCCAGTACGCCCAGCTCATCGCACGACGCGTGCGAGAGGCCGGCGTCTACTCCGAGATCGTGCCCCACTCCACGCCGGTGGCGGACATGCTCGCCAAGGGACCCGCGGCCATCATCCTCTCCGGCGGCCCCTCCTCCGTCTACGAGGACGGCGCCCCCACCATCGACGCCTCCCTCTTCGACGCCGGCGTTCCGGTGCTCGGCATCTGCTACGGCTTCCAGACGATGGCGCAGGCACTGGGCGGCGCCGTCGGACGCACCGGCACCCGCGAGTACGGGCGAACCCCGGCCGCCGTCGACGCCAGCTCGTGTCTCTTCGCCGGCACCCCCCTCGAGCAGTCCGTGTGGATGAGCCACGGCGACGCCGTCCAGGCCGCGCCCGAGGGCTTCGCCGTCACCGCCTCCACGGCGCAGACGCCCGTCGCCGCCTTCGAGGACCGCTCGCGACGCCTCTTCGGCCTCCAGTGGCACCCCGAGGTCCTGCACTCCGAGCACGGGCAGAAGGCCCTGGAGAACTTCCTCCACGTCGGCGCCGGAATCCCCGCCACGTGGACCGCCGGCAGCATCATCGACGAGCAGGTCGAGGCGATCCGCGCGCAGGTGGGTGACGCCCACGTCATCTGCGGCCTGAGCGGGGGAGTGGACTCCTCGGTCGCCGCAGCCCTCGTGCACCGGGCCGTCGGCGACCAGCTCACCTGCATCTTCGTCGACCACGGTCTGCTGCGCGCCGGCGAGCGCGAGCAGGTGGAGAACGACTACGCCCAGGGCATGGGCATCCGCGTCATCACCGTCGACGAGTCCGAGCGCTTCCTGGGCGCGCTCGCGGGCGTCACCGAGCCCGAGGCCAAGCGCAAGATCATCGGACGCGAGTTCATCCGCTCCTTCGAGGCCGCCCAGCGGCGCGTCATCGAGGAGGTGGGTGCCGCCGGCGGCGAGATCCGCTTCCTCGTCCAGGGCACCCTCTACCCCGACGTCGTCGAGTCCGGCGGCGGCGAGGGCACGGCCAACATCAAGAGCCACCACAACGTCGGCGGGCTGCCCGAAGACCTCGACTTCGAGCTCATCGAGCCGCTGCGCGCCCTGTTCAAGGACGAGGTGCGCGCCATCGGGCGTGAGCTCGGCGTGCCGGAGAGGATCGTCGCGCGCCAGCCCTTCCCCGGGCCCGGCCTGGGTATCCGCGTCATCGGTGAGGTCACCCGAGAGAACCTTGAGGTCCTGCGCGCCGCGGACGCCATCGCCCGTGAGGAGCTGAGCGCCGCCGGGCTGGACGGGGAGATCTGGCAGTGCCCGGTGGTCCTGCTGGCCGACGTGCGCAGCGTTGGCGTCCAGGGCGACGGGCGCACCTACGGTCACCCGGTGGTCCTGCGGCCGGTCAGCTCGGAGGACGCGATGACGGCCGACTGGATGCGCCTGCCCTACGACGTGCTCGCTCGCATCTCCACGCGCATCACGAACACGGTCCCGGAGGTCACCCGCGTGGTGCTGGACGTGACCAGCAAGCCGCCGGCCACCATCGAGTGGGAGTGAGCCCAGGCGCCGGACACCTGTCACTCATTCCTAGTCAGAGAATGTCATGACGTTTGAGATTGGCGGAATCCTGCGGTTTCTGAGCGCCCGGATCGGCCGGGACGGGCTGTGACGAGGGATGCGTGACACGCCCAGTCGCGTCGAAGGAGGCCGCACTGGAGGACTTGCACGCTCACGCTTGTCGGTGTCTGTCGAAAACCGCGGGATTCCGCGGTTTTCTTGATCGGCGTCGTCGAGTGCTTCGGCTCCCATGTGCATCAAGGACCTCGACGCACATGGGAGCCGAAGCGACCCCCTCAAACCCCAGTACAACCGTTAACAACTGTCACATGAGCGTGCAAGCCCCACCCGGCACCCTCCGGGGCGGGCCTGAGCGTCGCCGGCCGCCGACCATGCTCGCGCCGAGCTCGAGCCGTCACTGGGCTTGGTGGGGTGGGGTGTCGGAGGACACCACCACCGTCACGACCGGCCAGAAGCGTCACCCCCGCAAGGAAACCGGCCAACTGACGCAACGGAAACCGGCCAACTGTCGCAACAGAATCGGTCCAACTCACGCAATCGGCTAGACTATTGGCGAGAACACAAGGGTTCTGTCTACTGAGGGGGAGCGCATGCGCTACTTGCCGCGAGTGGCCGATGACCTGCTCGCCACCACGCTCGCCACCAGCGGCGCCGTCCAGGTCAAAGGACCGAAGTGGTGCGGCAAGACCGCGACCTCCCTGCAGCGGGCCAGCAGCGCCGTCTACATGCAGGACCCCGACCACAGCCGTTCCTACCTCGCGCTCGCGGACGTCAAACCCTCAGCACTGCTGGAAGGGGACACACCCCGTCTCATCGACGAGTGGCAGATGGCGCCCCAGCTGTGGGACGCCGTCCGCTTCGCCGTCGACCGTCGCGGGGAGCCGGGTCAGTTCATACTCACCGGTTCGACCACGCCCACCGTCCAAGGAGCGCACTCGGGTGTCGGCAGGATCGCCACCCTCGTCATGCGGACGATGACGCTGTTCGAGTCAGGGGAGTCCACAGGGCAGGTGTCCCTGCGCTCGCTCTTCGATGGAAACCTCGACGTCGCGGGCGTCAGCACGCTCGATGTCGAGGCCATGGCGCAGATCCTGTGCCGCGGCGGATGGCCCGCCGCCGTCACGACGGGCGCAGCATCGTCCACCGGACGTCTGGCGCGCAGCTATGTCGAGGGCCTGATCGACTCCGACGTCGCGCGCTTCGACGGCGTGAACCGTCACTCGGGTCGCATGCGTGCGCTCATGCGCGCCTACGCCCGCCACGTCTCCACTCAAGCCTCGCAGGCCACGATCACCGCGGACCTCGCCGTCGACGATGCGACGATGGCCCCCAACACCGTCAGTGACTATCTTGACGCCCTCACTCGCGCCTACGTCATTGAGGACCTGCCCGCCTGGAACCCCGTGCTGCGCTCGCGGACCGCGATCCGCACCAGCCCGACGCGCCACTTCGTGGACCCGTCAATCGGCACGGCCGTCATGCGGTGGTCGCCGGCTGACCTGCTGCGCGACGTCGAGGCCTTCGGGCTGCACTTCGAGTCGCTGTGCGTGCGCGACCTGCGGGTCTACGCCGAGGCCAATGACGGGACGGTCCACCACTACCGCGACAAGACCGGCCTGGAGGCCGACGCCGTCGTCGTCCTCGCAGATGGGAGGTGGGCGCCGGTCGAGATCACGCTCGGCACTCGCCAGCTCGACGACGCCGCCACCCACCTGCGGCGCTTGCGCGAGCGCATGGACCTGGAGCGCATGGGGGAGCCGTCCTTCCTTGCCGTCATCACCGCCGGGGCAACGGCCTACCGGCGCGACGACGGCGTCCTGGTGCTCCCATTGGCCTGCCTGCGCCACTGACGACCCGCCCCAACCTCGCGCTCAACGCATGAGGCGGCGCCGGTTGGGCGCCGTGGTGCACACCGATGAGCGGCCCATGTCTTTCTGGAATAAGGACGAGGCGGCACACTTGCGCCTGGGCGGCGTGGCACCACTCGCCTGCACCCCACCGACCAAGGAGACCCCATGGACCTCACCTCCAACACCCGCCCGGCGGACATGGAGCGCATCACCACCCCCGGGCTCGCGGACGCCTTCATCGCCGAGGCGGTCGAGGCCGTGCGCGCACAGGTCGGCGACGGCAAGGTCTTGCTGGCCCTGTCCGGCGGCGTCGACTCCTCCGTCGTCGCCGCCCTGCTCATCAAGGCGATCGGCCGTCAGGTGGTCAACGTCCACGTCAACCACGGCCTCATGCGCAAGGGCGAGTCCGAGCAGGTCGTCGAGGTCTTCGAAAAGGGCATGGACGCCAACCTCGTCTACGTCGATGCCTCCGACCGCTTCCTGGCCCTGCTCGAGGGCGTGGCGGAGCCCGAGGCCAAGCGCAAGATCATCGGAGGCGAGTTCGTCGCCGTCTTCGCCGAGGAGGCCGCCAGGCTCGAGGGCATCAGCTTCCTCGCGCAGGGCACCATCTACCCCGACATCCTCGAGTCCGCCGACGGCGTCAAGGCCCACCACAACGTCGGCGGCCTGCCCGAGGACATGGACTTCGAGCTCGTTGAGCCGGTCAAGCTGCTCTACAAGGACGAGGTGCGCGTTGTTGGCCGCCAGCTCGGCCTGCCCGCCTCCATGGTGGACCGCCAGCCCTTCCCCGGGCCGGGCCTGGGCGTGCGGTGCCTGGGCGCCATCACCCGCGAGCGCCTCGAGGCGCTGCGCGAGGCCGACGCCATCGTCCGTGAGGAGATCGAGGCCGCCGGCCTCAACATCTGGCAGTACTTCTGCGTCGTGCCCGACGTGCGCGCCACGGGCGTGCGCGAGGGGCGGCGTGCCTTCGACTGGCCCGTCATCATCCGCTGCGTCAACACGGTTGACGCCATGACCGCCGAGGTGCCCGAGCTCGACTGGCCGCTCATGAAGCGCCTCACCGCCCGCATCCTCGCCGAGGTTCCCGGCGTGTGCCGCGTCGCCTACGACCTCACCCCCAAGCCCGTGGGCACCATCGAGTGGGAGTGAGGCCGCCGCGCCTGCCCCACCCACCCCCATCTCACAGCGCCGCGTGTGCCCGGCTTCGTCCGAGGAAGAGACCGACGCAGGCCGTCGCCACGGCGAACAGCGCACACACCCCGCAGTAGCCGGCGAGCGGGGCCAGGTCCCCCCAGGAGGAGGACGGCGCCGAGGCCGCACCGAGGATCGCCTCGCTCGCCCAGTAGCCAGGCGTCAGGCGCGAGACCGTGAGGACGGCCTGGGGCATGATGTCCTTGGGGATCCACGCCCCGCCGATGAAGGTCAGCACCATCCCGCCAATGTTGGCTACCGCGCTCGCCGCGGTCTCGCCCAGGCCAGCCTGCCCCAGCAGGAAGCCGATCGAGACGGAGAACAGGGACAGGGACAGCAGCGCCAGGCCGACGACCGCCAGCAGCGGGCCGGACGTCGCCAGCGAGTCGCGGGCGAAGACGAACACCCCCATGGCGCAGATCCACGCCCAGCCGACCACCCCGATGATGAGGCAGGCGCCGATCATTCCCAGGCTGCGCGAGCGCGCGGTCGTCGGCGAGGACAGGATCCGCGCGCGCACCGCCCGGCGGCGCAGGGCCGTCATGACACTCGAGACGCTGACCACCGAGTAGGCCAGGAGCGGGTAGAAGGAGAACAGGGCGAAGATGACGAGCCCTTGGCTCAGCGGCGGCTGGTCCGCGCTGATGAGCTCGGCCTCAATGCCCGCCGAGCTCGACTGCGCGGCGAGAGCGGCGGCCTCGGCGGGATCCTGCGTCCGCGTCGCCAGGGCGGTGCGCAGGTGGTCGACGTAGGTGTTGACCCGCAGGTCCACGAGGGAGCCGTCGGCGGAGCGGTAGCTCGTCACCGTCTCCAGGGCGGGCGCCTGCCCACCGGTGGCCGCGGCCTGGGCCATGGCCTGCCCCCAGCCGTCGGGGATGATGAGGATGTAGGCCACGCGCCCGCGCGCCGTCGTGTCCTGCAGCGCCTGGACGGAGTCGTCCACCTCCTTGACCTCACCCACGGACGCGGCGAAGTCCGCGAGCGCCTGGGACAGGTGTGAGCCGTCGCGGTCGATGACGGCGAGCACCGGGTGGGACCGGGTGACGTCCTGGGCGGAGGCCCGGGTCGATGACATGCCTGTGAGCAGCCCGAGGGAGCTGATGAGGACGAGGTAGACCACGAGGTACTTGCGGTGGGCCGCGACGATGCGCAGGCAGGTTCTCAGGGTGCTCATGCTGTCCTCCTCAGACGCAGCAGGGCCAGGACGAAGAAGACGACGGCGAAGGCGGTCATCGCCGCGCAGGCCAGGACGAAGGGCTCGAGCGAGCCGAAGTAGAGCAGCGAGTAGAAGGCCCGGGACGAGTGCCACAACGGGTTCGCCCGCGCCAGCCACGGCACCGTCTCCTCCAGGGAGTCGGCGAGGTTCTTGGCTCCGGGGCCGTACAGGCCGGTGAACAGTGAGAGGAACGATGCGACCGCTGAGACGATGGCGGGCTTGAGCGAGGGCCAGGTCCCCAGCAGGGCGCCGCCCGCGCAGCTCATGAGGCTGGAGACGACGACGGCGACGACACTGAGCCACCCGTGCGGGCCCATCTCGACGTCGGCGACGAGCACCATGACGGCCAGGGCCACGAGCAGGCAGACCGTCATCGCCACCCACGAGGCGAGCAGGACCCCGGCCAGGACGGTGCGCCTGGGCAGGGCTGCAAGCGTGCGCCGGGCACCGGTGGGGCCGGAGGCAGCCAGGCACTCCTGGACGGCGACGAGCGCGAACATCATCCCCATGGCGGAGGTGAAGGCGAGCAGGGACAGGTAGTAGCCCGTGCCCGACGAGCTGGCCACCGGCGTGAGCGCCATCTCGCGGGTGACGTCGGGTCCCCGCCCCGAGGCGGGCAGGGCGGCCAGGGCGTCGGGGGAGACCTCGCCCGCGGCGACGGCCGCGGTGAGGGAGTCGATCTGCGCGCCCGTCTGCGCCCAGACGTCGAGGGCCGCCCGCAGGACCGGGGCCGTCGTCGTCGCGTTGCCCTCGTCGGTCAGGTGGAGGACCAGGCGGCCGTCCGTGACGTCGAGGTAGCCCAGGGTGTCTCCGGCGCGGGCCGCCGCCAGCGCCTGCTCGGCGTCGGCCGCAGGCACCGGGTCGATGAGCCTGTCCGCCCCGGTGGAGACTGTCTCGACGACCTGGGACACGCCGGGCGCCTCGGTCAAGGCGGTGTCCTCGACGACGCCCAGCGTCATCGGGGTGGGGGCGAAGGAGTCGTCGAGGTGGGAGAACATCGCCATGAAGATGACGGTGAGGGACAAGGGCAGGACGAGAGCCCACATGAGCAGGGTCTTGTCGCGCAGCAGGCGCACGAGCTCGTAGCGCACGAGGGTTGCCATCTCAGGCCGCCTCGTCCCGCAGGGCACGGCCCGTGATCTCAAGGAAGACGTCATTGAGGGTCGGCGGCTGTGAGGTGACACGGCCCACCGTGACGCCGGCCTCGGACAGGACGGAGAGGATGTCGGAGAGGTTGTGGGAACCGGGTCGGCACTCGACGGCCAGCAGCCCCTCGGAGTCGATCGAGGCCGAGCGCACGTGCTCCAGGCGCCGTAGCCGCTCGAGGAACACCTCGCCGTGGGTCTCGGGTGCGAGGAGCTCGGCGTTCACACGGTCACCGGTGCCGATCATGGCGGTCAGCTCACGGGGCGTGCCCGCTGCCACCTGGCGGCCGGCGTCCATGATGACGACGCGGTCGCACAGCTGCTCGACCTCCTCCATGTAGTGGCTCGTGTAGATGATCGTGGCGCCCTGCTCGTTGAGACGCGAGATGCCTTCGAGGATGGCGTTGCGGCTCTGCGGGTCGACGGCGACGGTCGGCTCGTCGAAGATGACGAGCTCGGGCCGGTGGGCGATGCCGCAGGCAATGTTGAGACGGCGCAGGAGCCCTCCGGAGAGCTTGGCCGGCCGGAACCGGGCGAACTTCTCCAGGCCGACGAAGGCGATGGCCTCCTCGACCAGCTCGTGGCGCGCGGTGCGGTCGGTGACGTACAGGGCGCAGAAGGCGTCGACGTTCTCGCGCACGGTGAGCTCGTCGAGGACCGCGACCTCCTGGGGCACGAGGCCGACGCGCCGCTTGAGGGCGTAGGAGGTTGGCGTCATCGGCTTGCCCAGGACGCGCACCTGCCCGGCGTCGTAGCTCAGGAGGGACAGCAGGCAGCTGATCGTCGTCGTCTTGCCCGAGCCGTTGGGGCCGAGCAGCCCGAGGATCTCGCCGCGCGGGACGGTGAGGGACAGCCCGTCGACGGCGACGAGCTCGCCGTAGCGCTTGATGAGGCCGTCGATGGCGACCGCAGGGACGTCGTCGGATGCCGGTGAGGGGGCCGCTGAGGAGCGGGGATGCGGTGATCTGGTCATGGATCCATGCTCCCCGGCGCCCGATGGCGCCCGGAAGTGCCTGCCGTCATGAGGACGACGGCGCCCGCTCGCTCACCCGTGACAGGTGTCATGGGTGGCGCGCGGGTCCCTATCATCGCGCTATGAGGGTCGTGGCCGACAAGGCGGTGCTGGCGGGCGTGTGCGTCGCCATCGTGGTCATCGCCTGCGAGGCGGACGGGCACGCCGTCGCCTGGCTCCTCGTCGCCGTCACCGTCTCCGCCCTGTGCGGCGCCCTCGAGGAGGGCGATGGTGGCGAGGACGGTGGCGACGGCGCCAGGCGCACGCGAGCGCGCGCGGGGGCGAGCGCCCTCATGCCGTCGGCGCTCCTGCTGGCCGGAGCGCTCGAGCCCCGCGCCGTCGTCGTGGTCCCGCTGCTCGTCTACGACCTCGTGAGGGCACTGACGCGCAGGTCGCACGGCGGGGACCGCCCGGCGTGGTGGACGTGGGCGCTCGCGGCCGCGGTGCCCGTGTGGCTGCGCGCCCTGGATCATCCCGACGTCGTTAAGGGTGCGACGGTCGCGTTCGTTGGCGCCGTCGCCCTGCTCGGCGCGCTGCTGGCCGTGCGCACCGTCGAGCTGGCGGGTCGCACCCGCCACATGCATGTCCTGCGCGACGACCTCGACCGGCGCATCCGCGACCTCGTCGTCTCGCGCGCCCGCCTCGAGGAGGCCTCCGAGTACGAGGCGCGCGCGGCCGTCCTGGGTGAGCGCACCCGTATCGCCCAGGACATTCACGACGGCGTCGGCCACCAGCTCACCCGCCTCCTGCTCCAGGCGCGGGCCCTGGAGGTCGTCCACCGCGACGACGAGGCCGTCGTGGCGGCGCTGGGGACGCTGACGTCGGGTATCGACGACGCCCTCACCCTCATGCGCACCTCCGTCCACGACCTGGCCGACGACGCCCAGGACCTGGCGACGACGCTCCACGTCCTGGCCGGGCGCAGCGGCCTGGAGGTCGACGTCGAGTGCGACCTCGAGCGCGAGCCGCCCGCCCAGGTGGCGCGGTGCGTGAGCGCGCTCGTGCGCGAGGCGCTGACCAACGCGGTGCGCCACGGGCGTGCGCAGCGCGTGAGCGTGAGCGTGACGGACCTGCCCGCCCTGTGGCGCGTGCGGGTCGTCGACGACGGCGCCGGCCGTCTCGACCCCGGCCTGCCGGCCCCCGGCCGGCTCGACGATGGCGGTCCCCGGGGCCGCGGCCGGCAGGACCCGGCCGCCCCCCGCCCGTCCCACCGTGGCCTGGGCCTCATGTCGATGGCCGACCGCGTCGAGGCGCTGGGCGGCCGCCTGCACGTGCACGCCCGCCCGCGCTTCACCATCCTCGCCACCATCCCCAAGCCCCAGGAGGAGCCGGCATGAGAGTGCTCATCGTCGACGACGACGTCATCGTCTCCCAGGCCCTGACCACGATCCTCACCGCCGAGGGTGATATCGACGTCGTCGCCACGGGGACCAGCGGCCCCGAGGCGGTTGCCCTGTGGCGCCGCCACCGCCCCGACGTCCTGCTCATGGACGTGCGCATGCCCGCTGGGGACGGGCTCAGCGCCGCCGAGGAGGTCCTGGCTGAGGACGCCCAGGCCCGCATCGTCTTTCTCACGACCTTCGCCGACGACGAGTACATCGGTCGTGCCCTGCGCATGGGGGCACGGGGGTTCCTTATCAAGCAGGACGTCGCCCGCATCGCCCCCGCGCTGCGCGGGGTCATGGCAGGCATGAGCGTGCTCGAGGGTGAGGTCGTCGAGAGGGGCGTGCTCGCCGGTGCCGCGGCGGGCGGTGCCCCGGCGGGCGCCCGGGGCGTCGGCCGGGCGGGCGCCTCGACGGGCGAGGAGCGCCCCGAGGCGCTGCGGGACCTCACCGAGCGCGAGTACGAGGTCGTGCGCGCCGTCGCCGACGGCCTCGACAACGCCGAGATCGCCCAGAGGCTGTTCATGAGCGAGGGCACGGTGCGCAACCACGTCTCCGCCGCCCTGGCGAGGACCGGGCTGCGCAACCGCACCCAGCTCGCCGTCCTCTACCTGCGCGCCGTGCACCCCCAAGCGGTCTGACGGCACCCCTAAATATGACCGATCGCACTATTACGCCCACGCCGGGGAGATGGCAGAGTGCAAGCCGCCGCGCGGATGCGGTCACCGGCGTCATCGAAGGAGAGAGCCATGAAGTACACCGAACTGGGTACCACCGGCATTCGCATTCCCCGCCTGTGCCTGGGAGGAATGAGCTTCGGGCAGGCCGTGCCCGAGTTCCATCAGTGGGTCATCGACCAGCCCTCGACTCAGGCCGTCATCGCCCGAGCCCTCGAGCTCGGCCTCAGCTTCATCGACACGGCCAACACCTACGCCCGGGGCACGAGTGAGGAGTTCATCGGGACGTCCCTGAAGAACCTGGGCGTCAAGCGCGAGGACGTCGTGCTCGCCTCCAAGGTCTACTTCAACGAGGGGACCCTCACCGCCCCCGCCATCGCGCGGGAGATCGAGGGCACGCTCCAGCGCCTGGGCACCGACTACCTCGACCTCTACATCATCCACCGCTTCGACTACGCCACCCCGGTGGAGGAGACGATGGAGGCCCTTGACGCGCTCGTGCGCGCCGGCAAGGTCAGGGCCCTGGGCGCCAGCGCCATGTACGGCTACCAGCTGCACAACATGCAGCTCGTCGCCGACTCCCACGGCTGGACCCGCTTCGCGAGCATGCAGAACCACTACAACCTGCTCTACCGCGAGGACGAGCGCGACCTCATCCCCGTGTGCGAGCAGTACGGGATGAGCCTGACCCCCTACAGCCCGCTGGCCTCGGGCCACCTCGCCCGCCCCGAGTGGGACTCCGACTCCACGCGCTCGAGGACGGATGTGATGATGCGCGACAAGTACGACCGTACCCGCGAGATCGACATGCCCGTCATCGAGCGGGTGGCGACACTGGCCGCACGCCTGGGCGTGCCCATGGCCGACGTCGCCCTCGCTTGGCACTGGGCCAAGGGCGTGGCCGCCCCCATCGTCGGCTGCTCGCGGCCCAGCCGTGTCGACGACGCCGTGCGGGCGCTGAGCCTGGAGCTGAGCGCCGAGGAGGTCGCCTTCCTCGAGGAGCCCTACCAGGCCCACGACGTCGTCGGAGCGCTGCCGCGGCCCTGACACGTCGGCCGACCCGCCGCCCCCACGCTCTCGAACTCCTCGGTGTGCTCTCGACACGGCGCATATCCGTACGTCGCGAGCACACCGAGGAGTTGGGGGAGGGGTAAGGGGCTAGCGTCATTTTGTACCGGGCGGTAGGATTTGTGGCGTGGCCAGCTCCCAACGTTGGTGAGCCGCCACCAGCACCCCGACGACGGCGAAGGAGCCACACGTGGAACAGTTCGAGATCGACCACCTCGCGACCGTCAGGGCCGCCGCCCCCGAGTCCATGGTCCTGCTCAGCAGCGACGGGACCTTCCCCCTCGACGCGCCCTGCCGCATCGACGCCTACGGCGCGGGCGTGCGCCGCACCGTCAAGGGCGGCACCGGCTCCGGCGACGTCAACTCCCGCCACGTCGTCACCATCGAGGAGGGCCTGATCAACGCCGGCTTCGACATCACCACCCGCTCCTGGCTCGACGCCTACGACACCCTCGCCGACGCCGCCTACCGGAACTTCCTCACCCAGATCAAGGCCGAGGCCAAGGCCGCCGGCCAGCCCCCCATCTTCTACGCCATGGGCGCCGTCGTGCCCGCTCCCGCCGTCGACCTGCCCCTCGACGGCGACGGCGACGTCGCCATTTACGTCGTCGCCCGTGACTCCGGTGAGGGCACCGACCGCACCCCCGTCCCCGGCGACGTCATGCTCACCGACGACGAGGTGCACGACATCCTCGCCCTCGAGGCGGCCGACAAGCCCTTCCTCCTCGTCCTCAACGTCGGCGGCCCCGTCGACCTGACCCCCGTCAAGGATGTGGCCAACATCCTCGTGCTGTCCCAGCTCGGCGCCGTCACCGGTGACGTCCTCGCCGACGTCCTGCTCGGCACCGCCTACCCCTCCGGCCACCTCGCCACCACCTGGGCCGCCTGGGAGGACTACCCGGCCGTGGGCACCTTCGGTGAGAGTGACGACGCCGACTACCGCGAGGGCGTGTACGTCGGCTACCGCTACCTCGACTCCGTGGGCGCCGAGCCCCTCTTCGCCTTCGGCCACGGCCTGGGCTGGACCACCTTCGCACTCGGCGACGCCGCCGTCGACGTCGAAGCCTCGACCGTCACCGTCACCGTCCCCGTCACCAACACGGGCACCCGCCCCGGCAAGGAGGTCGTCCAGGTCTACGTCTCCGTCCCCGCCGGCGACCTCGACCAGCCCTACCAGGCGCTCGCCGGTTTCACCAAGACCGCGGAGCTGGCCCCCGGCGTGGGCACCGAGACCACCGTATCCTTCGACCTGGTCGACCTCGCCTCCTACAACGAGGCCACGGCCGCCACCGTCCTGGAGGCCGGCGACTACGTCGTGCGCGTGGGCACCTCCAGCCGCGCCACCGCCGTCGCCGCTGTCATCACCCTCGCCGAGACCGCGATCGTGCGCCGCCTCCACGATGTCCTGGGCGAGGCCGGCTTCACCGACTGGCGCCCCGAGGCCCCCACCGCCGTCGAGATTCCCGACGACGCCCCGCGCCTGGCCGTGGCCGCAGCGGACCTGCGCCGCGACGACACCCAGGAGGCCGTCGACCTGAGCGAGGAGCTGGACTTCGTGCGGGGGCTCAGCGACGACGACCTGAGCTACCTCGTCCTGGGCGACTACGCCGAGGCCGCAGACAAGCAGTCGATCATCGGCCAGGCCGCCTCCAGCCTCATTGGCGCCGCGGGCCAGTCCACCACCCGCGTCGAGAACGTCCCGCCGCTCATCCTGCCCGACGGCCCAGCCGGCCTGCGCCTTGCCCCGCAGGTCGGCGTTGACGAGCGCGGTGCCTTCCCGCTCGGCAGCGCCTTCGGCGGACTCATGGGTGACCTCATGGACGAGGAGTCCCTGGCGGCGCTGGGCCTTGTCAATGAGCCCCGCACCCCGCGGTCCACCTACGAGCAGTACACGACGGCGATCCCGATCGGCACCGCCGTCGCCCAGACCTGGAACCCCGCGCTCGCGGCCGCCTACGGCGACCTCGTGGGGACCGAGATGGAGCACTTCGGGGCGCATCTGTGGCTCGCCCCGGCCTTCAACCTGCACCGCTCCATCCTGTGCGGACGCAACTTCGAGTACTTCTCCGAGGACCCGCTGCTGTCCGGCCGCATCGCTGCGGGCATCACCCGCGGCGTGCAGCAGCACCCGGGCCGCGGCGTCACCGTCAAGCACTTCGCCTTCAACAACCAGGAGACGAACCGGCTCAACTCCAACAGCCGCGTCTCCAAGCGGGCGGCGCGCGACCTGTACCTGCGCTCCTTCGAGATCTGCGTGCGCGAGGCCCAGCCGCATGGGCTCATGACCTCCTACAACCTCGTCAACGGAGTCCACACCTCCGAGTCCGCCGAGCTGCTGGAGACGATCCTGCGTGAGGAGTGGGGCTACCAGGGGCTCGTCATGACCGACTGGGTGGTGCGCTTCATGACCCGCACCGACCTCACGCACCCGCGCGCTGCCGCGGGCGCCACCGTCGCCGCGGGCAACGAGCTGTTCATGCCCGGCTGTGAGGAGGATCGCCAGGACATCCTCGAGGCTCTGGCCGGCGGGTCCGAGTCGGGCGCCACCCTCACGCGCGAACGCCTTCAGACGCAGGCCGCCCGAGTGGTGCGCATGGCCTGGAAACTCGCCCGCTGAGCCCGGCTCGCGTATCCGTCCGCTCGGTCGGGCCTGCGCCGTCGAGCCGCCGAGGTCGGCCGCTCGCCCGCCCACTGAGCCCGGCCCGCGTCGTCGCCCGGCGTCCCGTGGAGACCTCCACGGGACGCCGGGCCGACGCCATCTTCACACCTGATCACCAGCGATTGGAGAGACCATGCCCCTGACCCCCGCCGCCCGCGAGACCTTCACCCGGCTCTTCGGCGCTGAGCCCGAGCCCAGCCCCACCGACCCCGAGCTCATGGAGACCCTCCAGAACCAGATCTTCGATGAGGTCTTCTCGGCCGGGGTCCTCACCGACGTCGAGCGTGAGCTCCTCACCGTCACCTGCCTGGCCACGATGCAGACGCTGCCACAGCTGCGCGCTCACGTGGGTGCGGCCCTGAGGGTCGGTGCCACGCCCGAGCAGCTGCGCGAGACCGTCTACCAGTGCCAGCCCTACATCGGCTATCCCAAGACGCTCAACGCCGTGGCGGTCCTCAACGAGGTCCTGACCGCGCACGGCGTCGCCCTGCCTCTCGCGCCCGCCGCGACGGTCGCCTACGAGAAGCGTGAGAAGGCGGGCGCTGCCATCCAGCGTCCTCTCTACGGGGACGAGGTCGCGGAGGTCTTCGCGGGCCTGCCGGCCCCCTTCGACACTCAGGTCCCCCACATGCTCACCGCCGTCGCCTTCGGGGAGGTTGAGACGCGCGGCGTGCTCGACATCGCCTTCCGCGAGCTCGTCAGCCTCGTCGCCATCGCTGCCCTCGGGGCCGCGACCCAGCTGCGGCCTCACGTGGCCGGGGCGATTCGGGCCGGCAACTCGCGCCAGAAGGTCGCGGCGGCCCTGGTCCAGGCCCTGCCCTACATTGGCGGCCCCTACGCGCTCAGCGGTCTCGTCCTCGTCGCCAACTACGAGGAAGGGGCCTCCTTCGAGGCCTACCGCTGAGGCCTGAGCGTTCACACTGGTCCCTGACCCGAAGCATCAGGGGAAGCATCAGGGGCCGGCCCGAAAACTCGAGGCTCAGCGCATGCGTGCGGCTGTGGGTGCTGTGTTCGGGCGAGCCTCGCAGCGTGGTCACAACTGCCCGCGATGGCATGTTGTGTCCGGGTCGCACGCTCTTGCACGCTCACGCTTTCCGACCTCCGACAGATTCCGCGGAATTCCGCGGTTTTCTGGATTGGAGCTTGTGAGTCGTTCGGCTCCCATGTGCGTGAGCAGCCCCCATGCACATGGGAGCCTCAGAGGCGGTTTTCGGCCTTCGGGGTCAAACGGTGGAATACCAAGGAAAAGTCCACATTCCGCACATCACGCCAGTCACTTGAGCGTGCAATACCCACTGTCATGGGTATTACTTCCCGCCCAGGCCGCGGCTCGCGCCAGCGGCTTCGGTGGCGCCTTCGCGCACAGGGCTGGGGGCGGGCTTAACCTTGGCGTATCCGCATCCGTTTTCCGGGAGGCCCCGTGTTCTCCAGGCTTGCCTCGCTTATTGTCGACCACCGCCGCGCCGTCGTCGCCCTCCTGGCCGTCCTCACAGCCGCCACCGCCCTGCTCCTCCCGCGGGTCGGCATCATCACCGACCAGCGCGAGTTCCTGCCCGATGACTCCCAGATGCGCGTCGGCATGCGGGTGATGGAGCAGGAGTGGGGCGCGGAGGAGCCGACGGCGAGCGTGCGCGTCATGGTCACCGGCCCCGCCACTGAGGCGGACCGCGCCGCCGTCGCCGACCAGCTTGCCGCCATCGACGGAGTCAGGGCCGTTGACTTCGCCGAGGACGAGCACCACGTGACCCAGGTGAACGGTGCCACCGCCTCCCTCTATGTCCTGAGCATCGACGGGGACTACGACTCCGACGCCTACGCCCGGGTCACCGCCGCCCTCGAGGCCCAGGAAACCAACGGCCTCGTGTGGAGCACGGACAACCCCTCCAACGCCTCACAGGTGCCCCTGTGGATCCTCGTGGTGGCGGTCGCCCTGGCCGCCGTCATCCTCGTGCTCATGTGCGCCTCCTGGATCGAGCCGCTGCTCTTCCTTGTGACCATCGGGGTCGCCGTCATCATCAACATGGGCACCAACCTCATCCAGGGGCAGATCTCCGACGTCTCCAGCTCCATCGCCGGCATCCTGCAGATGGTGCTGTCGATGGACTACTCGATCATCCTCGCCAACCGCTACCGCCAGGAGCGCCAGGCCCAGCGGGCCGCCGGGACCGACGTCGAGGCGGGCGCCACCGTCACCGCCATGAAGACGGCCCTCGCCAAGGCCTTCACCGCCGTCTCCTCCGCCTCGCTGACGACCTTCGTCGGTCTGCTCATGCTCACGCTCATGAGCTTTCGCATCGGACAGGACCTGGGCATCGTGCTCGCCAAGGGCGTGCTCATCTCCCTGCTGTGCGTCCTGACCCTCCTGCCCGCGCTGCTCATCTGGTGCGACGGCCTCATCGCCCGCACCGCCAAGCCCTTCGTCGAGCCGCGGCTGGGCGGCCTCGCCCGCGCCGAGCACCGGGGGCGCTGGGCGATCGCCGCGGTCTTCGTCGTCCTGCTCGTGGGGGTGGGACTCGCCCAGGGGCAGGTGACCACCGCCTTCACACTCAATCGTGACGACGCCGTCGCCGACGTTTTCGCCAAGGACAACCAGGTGGTCCTCGTCTACGCCAACGATGACGAGGTGGCCGCCACGGCCCTCGGCGAGCAGATCGCCGCCGACTACGCAGACCAGGTCCGCTCCGTCCAGGGCTACGGCACCACCCTGGGTGCGCAGCTGACCGCCGAGCAGATGCAGGCCGCCCTCACCGCCCAGGTCGGGCGGTCCGACGGCGGCCAGGTCGGGCGGTTCGACGAGGCCCCCGTCCTGGACCCGCAGTCCCTCGCCCTCATCTACTACCGCTACCACGGCGGCGAGACCGGCACGATGAGCATCAACGACCTTGCCGCTTACGTCAGCGAGACCCAAGCCACCCAGGTCGGGGGCCAGGCATCGCCGTCGGTACTGAGCGAGCAGGACGCTGCCGCCCTGGCCGGGCTGTCCCAGCTCGGCGACGCCGCGGCTGCCGGCCTCATCGACCCCGCCCTGCTCAGCGCGGAGCTGACTCCGGAGGAGATGGCCGCCACCCTCACCCAGATCCGGGTCTCCCAGGCCCAGGCCGAGGCGGCCCAGCAGGGCGTGGTCCTCGACGAGGCGAGCGCCGCCGCCGTGGCCGGGCCGGGCGTGGACGCCACCACCCTGGAGATGCTCTACCTCAACCGGGCGGCCGCCACCTCATCAGACCCCAGCTGGACGATGAGCACCGACGAGCTGCTCACCTACGTCAGCTCCAGCGTGCTCACCGACGCCGCCTACGCGAGCCTCGTGAGCGAGGAGCAGGCCGCCGCCCTCACCACTGCCAAGGCCCGGGCGGACCAGGCCCGGGCCGAGCTCATCGGCCCGACCCACTCGCGCATGCTCATCACCACCGGCCTGCCGGAGGATAGCCCCGAGACGACCGCCTTCATCGAGGACCTCACCTCGCGGGCCGACGACGCGCTCGCCGGCCCGCACTGGAGCGTCGGCTCCTCCGTCATGGTCTGGGAGCTGCAATCCGGCTTCGCCGCGGAGAACCTGCGCATCGCCCTGCTGACGGCGCTGGCGATCTTCATCATCGTCGCCCTGACCTTCCGCTCGCTGGCGGTGCCGGCGGTCCTCGTCCTGCTCGTCGAGTGCGGCGTGCTCGTGACGATTGCCGCCTCCGGCCTGGTAGCGGGCTCCATGTACTACCTGGCGATGCTCGTCGTGCAGTGCATCCTCATGGGAGCCACCATCGACTACGCCATCGTGCTGACGACCTACTACCGCCAGCACCGGCGCACCGAGGGCGTCGTCGACTCCCTCACGGGCGCCTACGACGGCGCCATCCACACCATCCTCACCAGCGGTCTCATCATGGTCCTCGTGACCGGGGTCCTCGGCCGGCTCTTCGAGAACCCGACTGTCGGCCAGATCTGCCAGACGATCTCCATCGGTGCGCTCAGTGCCGTCCTGCTCATCGTCTTCGTCCTGCCGGCCCTGCTGGCGGTCAGCGACCGGTGGGTCGTGGCCGGGCGCAGGGTTGGGTAGGGGAGTGCGGTAGCGGTCAGACCTCGCGGTCGCCCAGAGCCTCCCGCGGGGTGGTGAGGACGCGGGCGTTGCCGCCATGGTTGTAGCTGCCGGGGCGCCCGGCGATACCGCCACCAGCAGCTCCTTGCCGTGCAGGGCCGTGCCGCGCGCGCCGTCGGCCAATAGCATTGGGGCAGGACCGCCTCGCGCCAGCAGGAGGGAGCACCCGTGCCGCGCACCGTGACCATCGCCTACGACTCGCCGCTCGGACCCATGACGCTGGCTGCGCAGGAGGGTGCCGGGCGGGAGGGGGCCGGCGCCCTCGTCGGCTGCTGGTTCGACGGGCAGCGCCACGACCGGGCCGGGCTGGACGAGGACGCCGCCGTCGGCACCCCAGACGAGCCCCCTGTCCTGGCTGAGGCCACCGCCTGGCTCGACGCCTACTTCGCACGACGCACCCCCGGCCCGCTCCCCGCCCTGGCGCCCCGGGGCACGCATTTCCAGCGCCTCGTGTGGGACGCGCTCCTCGACATCCCCGCAGGGCAGACCCGCACCTACGGCGAGCTGGCACGCGACCTCGAGGACCGCACCGGCCGCCCACGCTCCGCTCGCGCGGTGGGCGGCGCGGTCGGCCGCAACCCGGTGAGCATCATCGTCCCCTGCCACCGCGTCCTCGGTGCCGGCGGTTCCCTCACCGGTTACGCCGGCGGCACGGAGCGCAAGACCTGGCTGCTGCGCCTCGAGGGCCTGCCCGGGGTCGCCGGTGCGGGCGCTACCGGCCGGGTGGGTGACACGCTCGGCCTCGCCGTCGCAGTAGGGTGAACGGGCACCGCCGTCAACCTCGGAAGAAGCACTGTGCTCGAGCTGCGCTCCGTCACCAAGGCCTACCGCACCGCCTCCCTCACGCAGACCGCCCTTGACGGCGTGACCCTTGCCTTCCGGGACAACGAGTTCGTGGCCGTCCTCGGCCAGTCGGGCTCCGGCAAGACCACGATGCTCAACGTCATCGGAGGCCTCGACCACTTCGACTCCGGCGACCTCATCATCGACGGCGTGTCCACCAAGGACTACCGCGACCGCGACTGGGACACCTACCGCAACAACCGCATTGGCTTCGTCTTCCAGTCCTACAACCTCATTCCCCACCAGAGCGTCCTGGCCAATGTCGAGCTGGCGCTGACCCTCTCCGGTGTCCGGCGCGCCGAGCGCCGTCGTCGGGCCGTCGAGGCCCTGGAGCGTGTGGGGCTGGCAGACCACGTCCACAAGCGCCCCAACCAGCTCTCCGGCGGGCAGATGCAGCGCGTGGCCATCGCCCGGGCCCTCATCAACGACCCCGAGATCCTGCTGGCCGACGAGCCCACCGGCGCCCTCGACTCCGCCACCAGCGTCCAGGTCATGGACCTGCTGCGCGAGGTCGCCTCCGACCGCCTCGTCATCATGGTCACCCACAACCCCGAGCTCGCCCGCGAGTACGCCACCCGCGTCGTCGAGCTCGCCGACGGGCGGGTGCGCTCCGACTCGCGCCCCCTGGACCCCGCCACCGAGCCCGCCCGCGCCGCCAAGGAGACGCGCCGCACCCGCATGGGCCCGCTCACTGCCCTCGCCCTGTCCTTCGACAACCTCATGACGAAGAAGGGCCGCACGATCATGACCTCCTTCGCGGGGTCCATCGGCATTATCGGCATCGCGACGATCCTCGCCCTGGCCAACGGCGTCAATGCCTACATCGCGCGCACCGAGGAGGAGACCCTGGCCTCCTACCCCCTGAGCATCCAGGCCATCGGCTTCGACATGACCTCGATGCTCACCTCCCCGCCGTCGGACACCGAGCCGGCCGCCGACGGCACCATCAGGACCGCGGCCGGCTTCACTGCGACGATGGGCTCGCAGTCCAGCAACGACCTCACCGCCCTCAAGGCCTACCTCGACCGTGACGGCGGGGGCGTGCAGTCCCACATCAACGCCATCGAGTACACCTACGACGTCGCCCCGCAGATCTATCGGGTGGACACCTCCGACGCCGTCGTCCAGCTCCACCCCGAGCAGGCCTTCGCCCAGATGGGCGCCGCGGTGGGCGGGTCGGGCGTGTTCTCCTCCCTCGTCTCCGTCGACGCCTTCCGCCAGCTGCCGGAGCACTCCGGCCTGTACGAGTCGACGTACGACGTCGTGGCCGGGCGCTGGCCCCAGGCGGCGAACGAGCTCGTACTCGTCGTGCCCGAGTCCGGGCAGATCGAGGACGTCTTCGAGTACACGCTCGGGCTGCGCGACCACGCCGAACTCGACGATCTCATGGCGGCCTACATGGCCGGCAACGTCCCTGAGGACAGTGAGGGCCGGGGCGAGCAGCGCACCTACACCTACGAGCAGATCCTTGGGCGCACCTTCTCCCGGGTGGCCGCCAGCGACCGCTACACCTACGACGAGACCTACGGGGTGTGGACGGACCGCTCCAACGACACCGATGTCATGCGTCAGCTGGTGGCCGACGGCGAGCGGCTGAGCATCGTCGGCGTCGTGCGCGCCAACGACGACTCCGCGCTGCTGGGCCAGGGCGTCTACTACACGCCGGCCCTGACCCGCGAGGTCATGGAGGAGGCGGCCGCCTCCCAGGTGGTGCGCGACCAGATCGCCCGCCCCGACACGGACGTCTTCACGGGCCGCACCTTCGAGGACCTGGCCTCCGGCGAGGGCATGACCTCCTTCGACATGTCCTCCCTGTTCACCATCGACGGCGCAGCCCTCGAGTCGGCCTTCTCCATCGACCCCTCCGCCCTCCAGCTCGACCTGTCCGGCCTCGACATGTCCAGCGTGGGCCCCGCCTCCCTCGACCTGGCCGGCCTGGACATGTCCGGCATGGACCTGTCGGCCCTGGATATGTCCAGTGTGGGCGCGGTGGACATGAGCACCCTGGACCTGTCGACCCTGGACCTGTCCGACCTCGCCACCTGCTACCCGCAGCTGGCCGAGGTCGACTACCAGACGATCATCACCCGGGCTCTGAGTGCCGACGGCGTCATCCGGCCCGACGCGGGACAGACCCTGTCGACCGCCGCCGTCACCCTCGTCCAGGGCATGGTGCCCTGGGTCCAGACCCAGATGCAGGCGGACCTGGCCGACCCCAACACCCCCGACCGCTCCGTCTTCGAGCTGGTCACCACATACCTCGCGCTGCCCGCGGACCCCTCCCAGCCCGACGGGCCGGACATGGCTCAGCCACTGCGCGACGCGGCCGCCTCCAGTGTCGATACGGCCGTGCTCACTGAGCAGCTGCTGGCGGGCCTGGGTGAGGACGCGGCTCTGTCCGCCGTCGCCACGGACGTGTCCGAGCGCGCGGCCACGGCCATCAGCACCCAGATCGCCACCCAGCTCGGCACCCGGCTGTCGGGGGCGGTCGGGGAGCTGGTCTCGAGCTACGTGTCCACCACGATGACCAACGCCATGACCCAGATGATGACCTCGCTCCAGGCGACGCTGGAGACCCAGATCGAGCAGGCGATGGGACAGCTGGCGACTTCCCTGTCCTCCGCCATGAGCATTGACGAGCAGGCCTTCGCCGCCGCCTTCAAGCCGAGCATGAGCGAGCAGGATCTGGCCGCCCTCATGTCCACCCTCATGTCGACGACGCTGCCCACCTATGAGGACAACCTGGCGTCGTTGGGTTGGGCCGATCTCGACTCGCCCCACAGGATCGACATCTACCCCGCGTCTTTCGAGGACAAGGACGCGGTCAAGACCATCATTGAGGACTACAACCGGGCTGCCGAGGCCGCGGGAGAGGATGAACGGGTCATCACCTACTCGGACCTCGTGGGCACGCTCATGAGCTCGGTGACGCGCATCGTCAACATCGTCTCCTGGATGCTCATCGCCTTCGTTGCGATCTCCCTCGTGGTCTCGAGCATCATGATCGCGATCATCACCTACATCTCCGTCCTGGAGCGCAAGAAGGAGATCGGCGTCCTGCGGGCGATTGGTGCCTCGCGCTCGGATGTGCGGCACGTGTTCAACGCGGAGACGGTCATCGAGGGGCTGCTGGCGGGTGTGCTCGGCGTGGGGGTGACGGTGCTGCTGTCGCTGCCGGCCAACGCCATCGTGAACGCGCGCTTCGGGGTCTACCCGATCGCAACCCTGCCGGTGACCGCGGGGGTCGTGCTCGTGCTCATCTCCGTCGGCCTGACGGTGGTGGCCGGCATCATCCCCTCGGGCAAGGCGGCCCGTGAGGACCCGGTGGAGGCCCTGCGCAGCGAATGACACCCGCGCCTGGGGACATCCCTGGCTTACACCGCGTACGGGTCGAGCACGGCGGGCACGACGCAGACGGGGTAACGGTTCCCGCGGCCTCGTGCGGCGAGTTCGCGCGGCGAGCTCGTGCGGCGGCCTCGTGCGGCGAGCTCGCGCAGTGACCTTGTGCGAGGCCGCTGGCGGGGTGATGCACGCTCACGTGATGGGGCGGCGGGTCAGATCCGCAGGATTCCGCGGTTTTCTGGTTCGGGCGTTTCGGGACGCTCGGCTCCCATGTGCATGGGCCACACGCACGCACATGGGAGCCTCAGCAGCCGTTTTCCGTCAAAGGGCGCAAACCGCGGAATTCCAACGAAAACCCCGGATCTCTGAAATCACAGGCGTAACATGAGCGTGCAACGACCACCACTCCGGCACCACTGCGGCCCCGTTGGGAGTGCGCTCCACCGTCGCACCGCCAACCGCGACCGCGCGACACCCGACGCTACGCCACCCGAGGAGGAAATATGCCCACGCCCGACACCCTCGCCACCGACAAGACGGTTGCTGTCCTCGTCGCCCCCGGACTGGAGGAGGTCGAGGCCCTGGCGGTCGTCGACGTCCTCTACCGGGCCGGTGTGCGCACGGACCTGGTGGCCGTGGGCGACTCGCTGGAGGTGACGAGCTCGCACCGCATCACCTTCCTCGCCGACGCGCGGCTGGCGGACACGGACCTGGCCGCCTACGACCTCGTCATGCTGCCCGGAGGGATCCCGGGCACCCCCAACCTGCGCGCCTCGCAGGCCGTCACCGATGAGGTGCGCCGGCGCCTGGAGACGGACGAGCCCTTGGTGGCGATCTGCGCCGCTCCGTCGATCCCGGCCGAGCTCGGACTCCTGCACGGGCGCCGGGCGACGGCGAACCCGGGCTTCATGCAGGTGCTGGCCGATCACGGCGCCGAGGTGAGCGAGGAGGCCGTCGTCGTGGACGGCAACCTCATCACGAGCCGGGGCATGGCGACGGCCACGGACCTGGGCCTGGCGGTCATCGAGTACCTGCTCGACACCGAGGCCGCCGACCGCGTGCGCACCGGCATCGTCTATGGCTCGCGGCTGAGGTCCTGACCGACCGGGTTGCCCAGCCGGAGCCGAGCGGACTCCACGTCCACGGCTCGCGGCTGAGGTCCTGACCGGTTGGGTTCCTGCCGGTCAGGATCCCGGGTCCCCGGGGCTCCTCTCCTCCGCCGACCGGGCCGCAGACGGTCCCTCAGGTCCCTTAGAACGTTACCTGGTCGGGGTCGTGGTGCTCGAGACCATCGTCGATCGCACTCACGGCCGCCATCTGCTCGTCGCTCAACTCGAAGTTGAAGAGCTCGGCGTTGGCGACGATCCGCTCGGGCGTCACCGACTTGGGCAGGACGACGACATCCTGCTGCAGAAGCCAGCGCAGAGCCACCTGGGCGGGCGTGCGCCCCGTCTCGTCCGCCACCGCCGCGAGCACCGGGTCACTGAGGACCGTGCCGGAACCGAGCGGGCTCCACGCCTCGACGACGAGGCCGGCCTCCCGGGAAGCCGCAGCGGCCTGCCACTGGCCGAAGCCGGGGTGCAGCTCGATCTGGTTGACAACCGGCGGCTCATCGGCGCCGGCGAGCAGGGCCTGAAGGTGACGGGGCATGAAGTTCGACACGCCGATGGAGCGCACACGGCCCGCCGCCTTGAGCTCCTCAAAGGCGCTCCACGTGGAGGCGTTGACCTCGGCCCAGTCCTCGGGGTGCTGGCGGGAGTTCGCGGGCCAGTGGATGAGGTAGAGGTCGACGTAGTCGAGGCCGAGCAGACGCGCCGACTCATCGAAGGCGCGTAGGGCCTCATCGTGACCGCGGCGCGTGTTCCACAGCTTGGTGGTGACGAACAGGTCCTCACGGGCCAGGCCGTTGTCCGCCAGCGCCTCGGCGATGGCACGCCCGACCGCCGCCTCGTTGCCGTAGTAGGCGGCGGTGTCGATGTGGCGGTAGCCGGCGGTGATGGCCGTCTTGACGGCGGACACAGCCTGTTCGTCGTCGGTGACCTGCCAGGTGCCGTAGCCGATTGCCGGGATGGCGTTGCCGTCGGAGAGCGGGAGCGTGTCGGTCAGAGAGGTGATCATGGCGGTGTCCTTCCGTGGTCGGGTGCTGTCGCCTCACGCGTTTCTGGACAGCTCCACCGTACCCGGGTGGGGCCCGCCCCCCGGGTGTTGCGACACGCCTCCGAGACACCGCCGACGGCGACGCCCCCAGAGTGCACCGCCAAATCCCCGTCCTCAGAGCGCGGCGACAACGGCGGCCTCGACCTCGGACATCGGCGCCGTGGGCTCGAATCGAGCCAGGACCTCGCCCTGGCGTGAGATGAGGAACTTGGTGAAGTTCCACTTGATGTCCGGCTTGGAGGCGTAGTGGCGGTCCTGCGCCTTGAGCATGGCCCGCATGGCCAGCGCCTTGGCGGAGGAGCCCATCCCCTCGAAACCCGTGGCGGCCTTGAGCCAGGTGAAGACCGGCGACTCGCCCTCGCCGTTGACCTCCACCTTGGAGAACTGGGGGAAGGTGGTGCCGTAGGTCAGGGTGCAGAACTCGTGGATCTCGGCGTCCGTGCCCGGGGCCTGCCCCCGGAACTGGTTACAGGGGAAGTCGAGGATCTCCAGGCCCGCCTCGCGGTGGGCCTGGTAGAGGCGCTCGAGGTCCTCGTACTGTGGGGTGAAGCCGCAGCCCGTCGCCGTGTTGACGATGAGCAGGACCTTGCCCTCGTAGCGGCCGAGGTTGATGTCGGTGCCGTCCTGGGCCCGGACGGTGAGGTCGCGCAGCTGTGTCATGCGGCGAGTATGCCCGGTGCCTCGGACACGCTCAGACCTACGAGCGCTCCGAGCCGTGCTGGGGCAGCAGCGCCAGCCCGAGCAGGAGCACCCCGAGCGCCACGAGCACGCTGATCCCGGCGGTGGCGAGGTTGATACGCACCCCCAGGCCGATGAGCAGGGTGATGACCCCGATGCTCACGAGCAGCACCCCCCAGGAGAGCGTGCTCGGACGGAGCGTGCGCGGGGCCTGCGGCTCGGGCTGGTGTGAGGCGGTCCACACGCCGTTGACAACGCGCGCGGTCGGGCCGGGTTGTGCCGATGGCGTGGCTGGGCCGGACTGGGTGGTGGGCTCTGCTGGGCCGGGTTCGGCAGACGGCGAGGCGAAGGGCTGTGTGGTGGGCTCGGCGAACGTCGCTGGGTCAACGACCTCGGTGGGCGCCGCGGTCTGACCAACCTCGGTGGGCGCGGCGAGCTCGGTGGTCTCAGCGACCTCGGCGATCTCCACGAGCTCGGTGGTCTCAGCGCTCCCGGCGGGGGAGTGGGCTGAGGCGGGTGTTGTGGTCATGGTTCTGGCTCCTGTCAGCATCGTGTGACGTCGTCGGACGTCCAGGTCACGGGGTGGCGGTCGGTGCCGGCGTGGCGGCATCGGTCGCCAGCGCGGTGGGCTCCACGGCGGTGGGAGACGGCACGGGCTCGGCGTCCGGCGGCACCTGTCCCGTCCGTATGCCGATCCGCTCGAGGACGCAGGCGTCAACCTCGGCGCGCACGTCGTCCGGCAGCAGGTCGAGGCTGTCAGGACCGTCGGGCCAGTCGTAGGCGTCGTCCGGGGCGACCCGGTCGGCGATCTTCTCGGTGCACGCCCGCACGTCGTCGGAGGACACGGCGGGGAAGGTCATGCCGGGCACGGGCTCGGTACCGTCGTGGATCATGCCGTTCGGCTCCTGCCAGGAGTCGACGACCCAGTAGGCGTCGTACACCCAGCCGGTCCAGGTGACCTCGTTCCTGCGCTCGTCCACCCTGACGACGCCGACGCCGACCTCGACGTCGATCTGGAGGGCATCGGTCGTGCCACCGGTCTGGGCGGCGGGAGAGGCGAGCCGCGCGTCGAGGTCGAGGCCGTTGCGCACGACGTAGGTGTCGAGCACGTTCTTCCCGGTCACGGAGTACGTCTCCGCCCAGGGCGCGTATGTCCTCTGGGACTGCGTGACGCCGGAGGAGTGCCACGTCTCGGCAAGGGTTCCGGACATCTCCCCGATCCCGATCTCGGCGTTGACCGTCACGGCCTGGCCCTGCTGGGTCCACACCCGCACGCTGCCGACACCCACCGAGACGCCGATCGTGACCCCACGGGCCGCCTCGGCGGGCAGATCCCGCAGGTCGATATTCACAGTGCCGACGGCGTAGTCGCCCAGGTCAAGGTGGCCTCCGGCGCCGTCCAGCATGGCTTCGGTGACGACGATGTTGACCTCCTGGTTCGGGATGCGCCCGTTGAGGGCGCCGACGCCGCCGACGAGGGAGCCGAAGAAGAGGGACGGCACGGCGATGATGAGGGTGAGGAAGCCCCAGACGGACATCCAGCCTCCGCGCCGACCCCTGAAGGCGCTGATGACGACGCCGAGACCAAGGGTGGTGACGAGCAGGCCCGCGCAGACGACGAGCGCGCTCAAGACGCCGAGGCGACCGGTGGTGGTGGTCAGGCCAGAGGCCGCCAGGGAGAACAAGATAAGAGCGAGGACCGTGAGGCTGAGGGAACGGCCTGGGCCGGGAACCCTCGGCGGGGCGACGGGCACGGGTACCGGCGCCGCGGGTGCCCGCCAGGCGGGGGCGACGGCGGGTCCGCCGGCCCGAGGGCCTGTGGGGGCGCCCGGGCTGCTGACAGGTGTGGAGGCCCAGGCCGGGGTGGGGCCGGGGGTCGGCTGGTAGGGGGTGTGGAAGGCCGCTGTGCTCGCGGAGGGTGCGGGCTGTGCCGCATAGGCAGCGTCGGCGGTGGCGGGCGGGTTGGCCGCGGGAGCCACGGGGGCCACAGTGTCGGCCGTCCCCATCGGGTCGGCAACTGAGGCCGGGCCCTCGGTGCCTGCCGGGCCCTCGGTGCCTGCCGGGTCCGGCGTGCCCGCCGCGTCATCGGCGTCTGTTGCGCTCATGGTGTCTCCGACGGCGCTGTCCGCGGTCACGGTGGCTGCACGGGGCGCGGCGGCAGCGTCCGCTGAGGCAGCCGTGCCTGCCGGGGCAACCGGGGCCACGCTCGTGACGGGGGAAGGCGAGGCCAGCGGGGCCTGCGGGGTGTGGGGCGGGCGTCCGGCCTCGGTCGCCGGAGCGGCGGCCCACGCGGTGGTCGGCTGGACCGGCCCACCGGGCTGCTGCGTGCCACCGGTGTGCGGTCCGCCGGGATACGTGCCTTCCGGCTGAGGCGTCTTGCGCATCCGCGAACCCCGGGTCACCGCCCACAGCACGAGCAGGATGAGCCCGACCCAGAACAGCGTGGTGAGCACCCGCCCGACGGAAGAAGAGGTCCAGCCCAGCACGAACCACGCAGGGAAGAGACCGCCCTCGCCCAGACCGAAACCGGTGATGACAGCGACGGCGGCACCGGCGAGCCCGGCGTTGATGTCCCCGCAGGACGCCTGCTCGGCGTGGATGCGCCCGTCGCGCTCCTCAGGCAGCAGCGCCCAGGCAAGCCCGTAAAGCACGAGACCGAGCCCGGAGAACACCATGAGCACGAGCCACACGCAGCGCACGAGCACAGGGTCGAGGTCCAGGCGCCGGGCGAGCCCCCCGGCGACACCTCCGACCCACCGCTCCTCGGAACGGAACAGGCCGGTGCGCCGCACCGAGGCAAAGAAGGAGTGCAGCGGGCTCGTCCTGGCATGGGGCGCACCGGCTCCCGGCTGCTGATACCCGCCATGCGGCTGCTGGTACCCGCCATGCGGCTGCTGGTACCCGCCGCCGGGCGGGTACTGACCGGCCTGACGCTGGTACGGGTCCTGCGGCTGCTGGTACGGGGCCTGATACGACTGCTGGTAGGGGCCGGACTGTGCCGGGCCGCTTCCTGCCTGACCGGGCTGTGCCGGATCAGGCTGCGCTGCGCCGTCGTCCTGCTCAGGGATGGGGATCGGGGTCTCGTTCATGTCTCCATGCTCGCCCCCGCCACCGCACCCCGACGATGGGGGGACACCCTGAATGATCCCTGGTCAGCCCCCGGGACCCGGCTCCCTGCCCTGAGCGCGTGCCACGATAGAGTCATGACGACGACCCCGGGACCCATGCGCGCGCAGGGACCCGTGGCGTCCGTGCCCGTGGCGTCCGTGCCCGGTCACCCGTTGGTCGGCGCGCCCGGTGCCCGGCTGCCCCTGCGCCGTCCACCGCGCTACCCCGCCCCCGCGCCCCTGCTCACCGAACCGCGCCCCGGACGACTCCTCGCAGGCGTCTGCGCGGGCGTTGCCACACACCTGGGCGTCAGCGTCACCCTCGTGCGCGCCGCCACCGCGCTCGCGGCCCTCGCCGGCGGGGCGGGCGTCATCCTGTACGTGCTGCTGTGGCTCCTCGTGCCCTCCGCGGACCCCTGGGAGGAGGCCGCCGGACGCATCCCGCCCACCCGGGCCCGCCTGGCCTCGCACCTCCAGACCTCCAGCGCCACCCCCCGCCTGAGCCCGCGCCTGGCCACGCTTCTGGGTGGTGGAGCCATCCTGGCCGCCGGCCTGCTCGCCCTCGCCTGGCGGGCCGGGCTCCTCGACCCGAACTCCGTGCTCCTGCCCGTGCTCGTCAGCGGTGCGGGCGCAGCGCTCGCCTGGTCCCAGATCGAGGCCGTCGTTGGCCCCGGCCGTGACCGCGGCGCCGTGCTGCGCCTGGCGGGCGGCGTCGTGCTCACCACTGTCGGCATCCTCCTGTGGCTCGCCGCGGACACGCCGCCGCGCGCCCTGCTCACCGGGATGCTGACCGGAGGGGCCCTCATCCTCGGCGTCGGCCTCGTGCTCGCCCCCGTGTGGCTGTCCGCCAACCGCGCCGTCGCCCAGGCGCGTGCCGCCGAGGTCCGCGAGGCCGAGCGGGCAGACATCGCCGCACACCTGCACGACTCCGTCCTGCAGACCCTCACCCTCATCCGTCGCCGCGCGGATGAGCCGGAGACGGTCGCCCGCCTGGCCCGCTCCCAGGAGCGCGAGCTGCGGGCATGGCTCTACACCGACCGCGCTGCCCAGGGCACCTCCGCGGCCGACGCCGTGCGCGACCTCGTCGGAGAGGTCGAGGACCGTTACGGGGCGGAGATCGAGCTCGTCGTCGTCGGCGACCGGCTGCCGGACCGCGACACCGAGGTCGTGGTGGCCGCCGCCCGCGAGGCCCTGACCAATGCCGTCAAGCACGGGGCGCCGCCCGTGAGCGTCTACGCGGAGATGAGTGAGGACAGGCTCGAGGTCTTTGTGCGCGACCGGGGCCCCGGCTTCGGTCTTGAGGACGCCGCAGCGGTCCCGGCGGACCGTCACGGTGTGCGCGAGTCCATCGTGGGGCGCATGGCTCGCCGCGGCGGGACTGCGACCATCCGCCGCCTGTCCACCGGCACCGAGGTCCACCTCGACCTGCCCGCCTCCGCGGCCGTGACGGTCGGTACGGCTGGCTCTCCGGCTGGCTCGTCGCCCGCGACGGCCGCCTCTCCGACGGCGTTCAGCCCGCTGGCCCCGCCCGTCTCGATCAGCCCGCTGGCCCCGCCCGTCTCGTTCAGCCCGCTGGCCCCGCCCGTCTCGATCAGCTCGTCCGCCCCGGCCGCCTCTCCGGCGTCGGTCCCGGCGTCGACGAGCCCGTCCGCCCCGATCAACCCGCCCGTCACAACCCCCTCAGGAGCAGCATGAGCGCCGCCACCCCGACCGGACCCGCCCCGGACCCGACCGGAGCCGGCCCCGCCCCAGCGACGCCGCCCGCCCGCCGCCTGCGCGTCATCGTCGTCGACGACCACACCCTCGTGCGCGCCGGGGTGCGCGCCGAGCTCGACCTCAACGCCCCCGACCTCGAGGTCGTCGCCGAGGCCGACGACGTCGGGGGCGCCGTCGCCGCCGTCCACGCCCTCGTCCCCGACGTCGTCCTGCTCGACGTCCACCTGCCCGGAGGCAACGGCGGAGGAGGGGCCGAGGTCGTCGCCTCCTGCCATGACGTGCCCGACACCCGCTTCCTCGCCCTGAGCGTGTCCGACGCCAGCGAGGACGTCGTGAGCGTCATCCGCGCCGGCGCCCGCGGCTACGTCACCAAGGCGATCTCCGCCGAGGACCTGGCCCAGGCGGTGCGCCGCGTCGCCGCCGGGGACGCCGCCTTCTCCCCGCGCCTGGCCGGCTTCGTGCTCGACGCCTTCGGTGCCGGCACGGGGGAGGTCGCCGTCGCCGACTCCGAGCTCGACCGCCTCTCGGCGCGCGAGCGCGAGGTCATGCGCCTCATCGCCCGCGGATACACGTATAAGGAGTGCGCCAGCGAGCTGTTCATCTCCGTCAAGACGGTCGAGACCCATGTCTCTGCCGTGCTGCGCAAGCTCCAGCTGTCCAACCGCAACGAGCTCACCCGCTGGGCGGCCGCCCGCCGGATCGTCTGAGCCCCGCGCCACCGGCCCGCCCCGCCGCCCCTAAGGCCCGCCGCCCCCAGAGCCCCACCATGAGCACTCCCGCGACCACTGTCCTGACCGCCGCCGACATCACCGCCGTCACCGGCCGCCCCACCCCCGGTGCCGCCCTGCGCGTGCCCGCCCTCCTGCGCCACCGCTGCACCGGCCGCCTGCTGCTCGCCCACGACCTGCGCCCCGTCACCACCTCCGACGACGCCTGGCGCACCAGCGGCGGAGCCCTGCCGGGCGACCTGCCCAACCCCAACTCCCTGTGGCTGCGCGCCAGCGACGACGACGGCGCCACCTGGTCCGCCCCCGCACCCCTGCTCCCGGACCCCGAGGCCCTGCCCGGCATCGTCGGCCTGTCCGACCCCGTCCTGCTGGAGGGCCCGAGCGGCACCCTGCACCTCCTGGCCGCCGCGAGCGCCGACGTCGGGCTCTTCGGGGCCCACGTGCCCACCCGCCCCTGGCGCGCCGGCCAGGCTCCCGAGCCCGGCACCCTGCGCCTGCTGCACGCCACGAGCCACGACGTCGGCGCCACCTGGGCCTGGACGGACCTGACCGACCTGTGCCTGCCCGGCCCGGTCTTCCCCGAGGGCTGCGTCCTCTTCCCCGCCTCCGGCCACGGCACGGTGCTCGGCCCGGGCCCCGCCGTCGGACGCCTCGTGGCCCCGCTCGTCGCCGCCCTGCCCGCGCCTTCCCGGTCCGGTCAGGACGTCCACCTGCGCTCGGTGTGTCTACTGTCCGACGACGACGGGATCACCTGGCGCCTGGGACGACCCGTTCCCGTCGCCACCAGTGCCGGACGCTCCCTCGCCGGGGGCGCGCGCACCAGCGGCACCGATGAGCACGCCGTCGTCGCCCTCGACGGTGCGACCGTGCTCATGAGCGCCCGCGACGGCGCCTACGGCGGCACCCGCCTGACCAGCCTCTCCGTTGACGGCGCCGCCACCTGGAGCCCCGCGCAGCGCGAGGCGGACGTCCCCGACCCCGGCTGCAACGCCGGGCTCATCGCCCTGGTCGGCGGCCGGGTCGACGAGGAGGAGGCCCGCCCCGAACTGCTCAAGCAACGCCGGGCTCATCGCCCTGGTCGGCGGCCGGGCCCTGCTGTCCCACGCCGGAGACCCGGCCGGGCGCCGCGCCGGACGCCTGAGCCTGCGCACTGCCAAGGGGCGCTGGCAGGTGCTCCACGAGATGGGTGATGCCCCCTTCGGCTACTCCGACCTCGCCCTGCTGTCCGACGGCGACTCCGACGGCGACGCCCTCGTCGTGTGGGAGGCTCCCGCCCCCGACGGCGGCGGCGCGCTGCACCTTGGGCGGGTGCCCCTCGCCGGGGTGGGGACGGCACGGGGCTGAGTCGTGCGAGGATGACCGGCGTGGATCACCCGAGCCCCCCCGCCCTCGCCGCCGCCCGCCACGTGCGCGCCTCGGGGCTGCTCGTGCTACCCACCGACACGGTCTACGGCATCGGCTGCCTCGCCAGTGACGCCGGGGCCGTGGCCCGCCTGCTCGCCGCCAAGGGCCGCGGCCGCCAGATGCCGCCCCCCGTCCTCGTCGCCGGCCCCGAGCAGCTCGACGCCATCGTCGCCCACGTGCCCGCCACCGCCCGCGCCCTCATGGAGGCCTGCTGGCCGGGTGCCCTCACCCTCGTGCTCGACGCCGCGCCCGGGCTCGGCTGGGACCTGGGCGAGACCGGCGGCACCCTCGCCGTGCGCATGCCCGACCACCCCCTGGCCCTCGCGCTTCTGCGCCAGGTGGGCCCCATGGCCGTCACCAGCGCCAACCCCACCGGTGAGCCCCCCGCCACCGACGCCGCCTCCTCCCGCGCCGCCTTCCCCGGCCGCGTCACCGACGCCGGAGCGCTCACTGGTGCCGACCTGCCCGCTGGGTCCGGACGGCCCTTAGACGTCGGAGCGCCCACCGACGGGGCTGTGGCCGACATCCTGCTGCTCGACGGCGGCCCCACCCCCGGCCCCGTACCCTCCACCATCGTCTCCCTAGCGGGCCGGCACGCCCTGGCCCCCCTCGTCCTGCGCGAAGGCGTCATCACCCGCGCCGAGCTCGCCGATGTGCTCAACCCCGTCCTCGCCGTCGCCGGCGCCGCCCCGCTCGCCCGCGAGGAGGGCGCCCAGGAGTGAAGGTCTACCTCCTCGTCATGCTCATCGCCGCCGCGGTCACCTACATCGCGGTGCCCGTCGTGCGGCACGTGGCACTCGTGTCCAACGCCCTGACCCCCGTGCGCGCCCGCGACGTGCACTCCGTGCCCATCCCCAGGCTCGGCGGCGTCGCCATGTTCGTCGGCTTCGCCACCGCCATCACCGTGGCCTCGCGCGTGCCCTATCTGGAGGCCTCCATTGACGACTCCGGCTGGGCCGTCGTCATCGGTGCCGGCATCGTGTGCCTGCTGGGCGTCGTGGACGACCTGTGGGACCTGGACTGGATGACCAAACTCGCCGGGCAGGTCCTGGCCGCGGGCGTCATGGCCTGGCAGGGCGTGCAGCTCATCACCTTCCCCATCGGCGGGCTCACCATCGGCTCCTCGCGCCTGTCCCTGGTCTCCACCGTTCTCGTGGTGGTCGTGGCGATGAACGCCGTGAACTTCGTCGACGGGCTCGACGGGCTGGCCGCCGGCATCATCGGCATCGGCGCCGTCGCCTTCTTCGCCTACGTGTACGTGCTCACCCGCGCCACCTCGCCGCAGTCCTACACCTCGCTGGCCGCCACCGTCGTGGCCGCCCTCATCGGCGTGTGCCTGGGCTTCCTGCCGCACAACTTCCATCCGGCGACGATCTTCATGGGTGACTCCGGCTCCATGCAGCTCGGGCTGCTGTCCGCCGCCGGGACCATCATCGTCACCGGTCAGGTTGACCCCGCCACCTTCGAGGGGACGACGGCGGTGCCCGTCTTCCTGCCCGTGCTGCTGCCCCTGGCCGTCCTCCTGCTGCCCCTGACCGACATGGTGATGGCCGTTGTGCGGCGCACCCGCGCCGGGCACAGCCCCTTCCACCCCGACCGCATGCACATGCACCACCGGCTGCTGGCTGCCGGCCACTCCCACCGCCGGGCCGTGCTCGTGATGTACGTGTGGGCCGCGGCCTTCTCCTTCCCGGCGGCGGCCCTGGCCTTCCTGCCCTGGCAGCGGGTCGCCGTTGGCGCCATCGTGGCGGCCCTCGCCGCCCTGCTGGTGACCGCCGACCTCATGCCCGGGGTGCGCCACGTCCTGCGCGGCGGGCGTGGCAGGCGCTCCGCCCCCACCCATCGCGAGAAGGAGGAGCCGTGAGCCGGTCTCCGCGCCCCGTCATCGAGACCCACGGGCAGGTCTTCCGCACCGCCGCCCGGCGCGTGGCCATTGTGGGCGGTGTCCTCGTCGCCCTCAGCCTCGCCGCCGGGGCCCTGAGCGGGGCAGGGGCCTGGACCGGGGCGCTGTGGGGCGCCGGAGCCGGGGCCGCCCTGACCGCCCTCACTGCGCTCGCCCTGTGGTTCCCGTGGGAGCGCTACCCCCTGCTCGCCTCCAGTGGCGTCATGCTCTCCTTCGCGGGCAAGGTCGCCGTCATGATCGCGGTTGTGCTCCTGCTCGGACCCCACCGCGAGAGCATCGACCCGGTGTGGTTCTTCGTGCCCCTGGCGGTGGTGCTGCTGGCCGTCACCGGTGTCGAGATCGTCACACTGGCGACCGGCCGGACCCTCACCGTCGAGCCCATGTCCCGTCCGCAGGACTGAGGTCCCAGGCGTCGGCTGAACCGTCCATTCACAGGCCTGCCGCACGGACGGTTGGGCCGTCGGAGGCTGTGTCACAGGGACCTGCGACCTAGGCTATGGTTGGCGCGGGCCGCCCCGAGAGACGACAGCGCCCATGAACAAGGAGGTCTGGTGATCACGAGCGCGAGCCTCACCGCGAGCCTGACGGCGGTCGTCGGTGCCCGCCTGCCGATGTCCCACGGTGATGGTGGCTTCACCCCGCCGTCGATCGACGACTTCTACCCCGAGCCCTTCGCCTTCCTCGGCACCCCCTTTGAGATGAACCGGGTCATGATGGTCCGCCTGGTCATGGCGGTGGCCCTCGTGCTCGTCTTCGGCATCGGTGCCGCACGCGCCCGGCTCGTGCCCGGACGCCTCCAGAACGTCCTGGAGATGATGATCGGCTTCGTGCGCGTCAACATCGCCGAGGAGATCCTGGGCAAGAAGTACGGCACCCAGTACGCGCCCGTGCTCACCGCCATGTTCCTGGGAATCCTCTTCCTCAACATCTCCGGCGTCATCCCCGGCCTTCAGATCGCCTCCACCGGCGTCGTCGGCATGCCCCTGATCTTCGCCCTCGTGTCCTACGTCGTCTTCATCTACGCGGGCATCCGGGCCAATGGGGTCGGCACGTTCCTCAAGGGCTCGGTCATGCCCTCCGGTGTGCCCGGCTTCCTGGCCCCGCTCATCATCCCCATCGAGTTCCTCTCCAACCTCGTCCTGCGACCGCTCACGCTCACCATCCGTCTGATGGCGAACATGATCTCCGGGCACCTGCTGCTGAGCCTGTGCTTCATCGGCACGAACTTCCTGTTCGTCTACGCCTCCGCTGAGTTCAAGGCCGCCGGTGTGGTCACCCTCGCGGCCGGCATCGCCTTCGTCCTGCTGGAGTCCTTCATCGCCGCCCTGCAGGCCTACATCTTCACTCTGCTCACCGCCGTCTACATCGACTCGTCCGTCCACGTCCACTGACCCGGTCGGGACCCGCCCGCCGGATCCCGACCGCCACGCCTCCCGCCCCCGGGCGGCCACCACTACAAGGAGACACCATGAACATCACCGGCTCGATCACCGTCATCGGTTACGCCCTCGCCACCCTTGGCCCTGGCCTGGGCATCGGCATGGTTGTGGCCAAGACCCAGGAGGGCACCGCCCGCCAGCCCGAGGTCGCCGGCGCCCTGCGCACCAACATGTTCATCGGTGCCGCCCTCATCGAGGCCCTCGGTCTGCTCGGCTTCGCCGCCGGCTTCGTCTTCTGACCGAAGGCCCCGCCGTGACCATCGCTACCGCGGGCCCCGTGCTCGCCACCGTGCTCCCGGCGAGCGGTGCACCCGAGGGCATCGGCCTGTTCATCCCCCACCTCCCGGACCTCATCTGGGGAACGGTCGCCTTCGCGCTCATCGCCGTCGTGCTCATCACGTACGCCCTGCCCCGTTTCAACGCGGTGCTCGACGAGCGCACCCGGACCATCGAAGAGGGCCTGGCCCTGACCGAGAAGGCCAAGGGGGACCAGAAGGACGCCGAGCTCCGGGCCGCCCGCATCGTCGAGGACGCTCGACGCGAGGCCTCCTCCCTGCGCGACTCCGCTCAGGCCGAGGCCAAGGAGATCGTCGCCGCCGCGCGCACCGAGGCCCAGGCCGAGGCCGCCCGCATCGTCGACGCCGCCAAGCGCCAGATCGACGCGGACAAGCAGGCCGCCCAGATCAGCCTGCGTACCGACGTCGGTCTGCTCGCCTCCACCCTCGCTGAGAAGATCGTCGGTGAGCAGCTGACGGACACCGCGCTGTCCGGCCGCGTCATCGACCGCTTCCTCGACGAGCTTGACGCCCAGACCACCTCGGTGGCCGCCGGCGCCACGGGGGAGTCCCGGTGAACACTGGCACCGCCGCCTCCAGGACCGCCGCGAGCCAGGCGTGGGACCCCGTCCTGCTCGCCGCCGGCGCGCAGGGCCTCGAGCTCGGTGAGCAGATCCTCCTGGTCGCCCACCTCATCGCAGTCAACCCCCTGCGTGGGCCCCTGACCGACCCCGGACGCTCCGCCGATGACAAGGCCGCCCTCGCGGCGCGCCTGTTCACCGACCGGGCCGACGAGCGTGTCGTCGCGCTGCTCCAGTCGCTCGTGCGCGGACGCTGGTCCCGGCCGGTCGACCTCGTCAGTGCCCTGCACGACCTGGGCATCGAGGCCATCCTGTCCGGGGCCCGCAGTGGCGGCACCATCGAGGCCGTTGAGCAGGAGCTCTTCGACGTCACCGACGTGCTCAAAGGCAACCGCGAGCTGCGCACCGCCCTCGCCCCCTCACGCCGCACCGCGACCGAGACGCGTGTGGCCCTGGCACACCGGGTCTTCGGCCCCCACCTGAGCGCCACGGCCCTGAGCCTGTTGACCTGGTGCGTGTACCACGGCGCCGAGGGCGGCGTGCCCGCCAACCTGCGTCGCGTCACCGAGCTCGCCGCCGCCATGCAGCAGCGCGTCATCGCCGACGTCGTCACCGCGGTGCCCATGACCACGGCCCAGGAGGAGCGCCTGCGCACCCTGCTGACCCGCCGTGCGGGCACAGAGGTCGAGCTCAACACCGTCATCGATCCGCAGGTCGTCGGCGGGGTCAAGATCACCATGCGTGACACCGTCATCGACTCCACCGTGCGCTCGTCCGTCCAGGGTCTGCGCAGCGCCCTGGTGGGCTGAGCCCACCGCCCCACAGACACCCGCCACACGGCATTCCACGAAGACAAGGAGACGACAGATGGCAGAGCTGACCATCAGGCCGGAGGAGATCCGCTCCGCGCTCGACGAGTTCGTCGAGTTCTACACGCCCGCCGAGGTCGCCGCCGAGGAGGTCGGGCACGTCGTCTTCGCCGCTGACGGCATTGCCCACGTCGAGGGCCTTCCCGGCGTCATGGCCAACGAGCTGCTGACCTTCGAGGACGGCACCTCCGGCCTGGCGATGAACCTCGACGAGCGCCAGATCGGTGTGGTCATCCTCGGTGACTTCACCGGCATCGACGAGGGCCAGGTCGTGCGCCGCACCGGCGAGGTCCTGTCCGTGCCCGTCGGCGACGGCTACCTGGGGCGCGTCGTCGACCCGCTGGGCCGCCCCCTCGACGGCCTGGGTGAGATCGCCTCCGAGGGCCGCCGCGCCCTGGAGCTCCAGGCCCCCGGCGTCATGGCCCGCAAGTCCGTCCACGAGCCCCTGCAGACCGGGCTCAAGGCCATCGACTCGATGATCCCGATCGGCCGCGGCCAGCGCCAGCTCATCATTGGTGACCGCAAGACCGGTAAGACCGCCATCGCCCTGGACACGATCCTCAACCAGAAGGCCGCCTGGGACACCGGCGACCCGGCCCAGCAGGTGCGCTGCATCTACGTGGCCACCGGTCAGAAGGGCTCGACCATCGCCTCCGTGCGCGCCACCCTTGAGGAGCGCGGCGCCCTGGAGTACACGACGATCATCGCCTCCCCGGCCTCCGACCCCGCGGGCTTCAAGTACCTCTCGCCGTACACCGGCTCGGCCATCGGCCAGCACTGGATGTACGCAGGCAAGCACGTGCTCATCATCTTCGATGACCTGTCCAAGCAGGCCGAGGCCTACCGCGCCGTGTCGCTGCTGCTGCGCCGTCCGCCGGGCCGCGAGGCCTATCCGGGTGACGTCTTCTACCTGCACTCGCGCCTGCTGGAGCGCTGCGCCAAGCTCTCCGACGAGCTCGGCGCCGGCTCGATGACCGGCCTGCCGATCATCGAGACGAAGGCCAACGACGTCTCCGCCTACATCCCGACCAACGTCATCTCCATCACCGACGGCCAGATCTTCCTGCAGTCGGACCTGTTCAACGCCAACCAGCGTCCCGCCGTCGACGTCGGCATCTCCGTGTCCCGCGTCGGTGGCGCCGCGCAGGTCAAGGCCATGAAGAAGGTCTCCGGCACGCTCAAGATCACGCTCGCGCAGTACCGCTCGATGCAGGCCTTCGCGATGTTCGCCTCCGACCTGGACGCGGCCACGCGCCAGCAGCTGACCCGCGGTGAGCGCCTCATGGAGCTGCTCAAGCAGCCCCAGTTCACTCCCTACCCGGTTGAGGAGCAGGTCGTCAGCGTGTGGGCCGGCACCAACGGCTACCTTGACGACCTTGACGTGGCGGATGTGCTGCCCTTCGAGGAGGCCCTGCTGGGCTCCCTGCGCCGCAACTCCACCGTGCTCGCCACCATCCGTGAGACCGGCCAGCTCAGCGACGAGACCGAGGAGCGCCTGCGCGCCGAGGTCGAGGCCTTCCGCGCCTCCTACATCGCGGGTGACCGTCTGCTGTCGGGCGAGGTCGTCATCGACGAGGGCTCGACCCCCGCCGAGCGCACGGCCGAGCAGATCGTCCGCACGAGGGGTTGACGTGGCAGGCAACCAGCGTGTCTACAAGCAGCGCATCCGGTCCACCAAGACCCTGCAGAAGGTCTTCCGGGCGATGGAGCTCATCGCTGCGTCCCGGATCGGTGCCGCGCGCCGCGACGCGCAGGAGGCCGGTCCCTACGACCACGCCTTGAGCCAGGCGGTCGCCGCCGTCGGAACCTACGCGCACCTGGACCACCCGATCACCCGGGAGCGCACGGACACTCGGCGTGTGGCGGTTCTTGTCGTCACCTCCGACCGCGGCATGGCGGGCGCCTACTCGGCGACCATCCTGCGCGAGGCCGAGCGGCTCATCGAGCAGCTGGTTGAGGAGGGCAAGGAGCCGGTGGTCTTCACCTCCGGCCGCCGGGCCGCCTCCTACTTCGCCTTCCGCGGCCGGCCGGTCGAGTTCGCCTGGACGGGGGAGTCCGACCGTCCCACCCAGGAGGTCATCGACTCGGTCTCCTTCCTCCTGCTGGAGCACTTCCTTGCCCCTGTTGAGGCCGGCGGCGTGGCCGAGGTCCACATCGTCTTCACGCGCTACGTGTCGATGGTCTCCCAGGTCCCGGAGGTCCGCCGCATGCTGCCGCTGACCGTCGTCGACGTCGACGGCCCGGGGCAGTTCAACCGGGAGGACATCGTCGCCGGCACTGAGAGTCAGCGTGCCGAGCTCTCCGGAGCCTCACCCATCTACGAGTTCGAGCCCAGCGCTGAGCAGGTGCTCGACGCCCTGCTCACCCGCTACGTCTCCAGCCGTATCCGCAACGCCCTGCTTCAGGCGGCCGCCTCCGAGCTGGCCAGCAGGCAGCAGGCGATGCACACGGCGACGGACAACGCCGAGGACCTCATCAACACCTACACGCGCCTGGCCAATGCGGCTCGGCAGGGTGACATCACCCAGGAGATCACGGAGATCGTCTCGGGAGCCGACGCCCTGGGCGTCGAGTAGTCAGACCACACGGGGAGCCACGGCCCCCTCGCCCCACCCACACGGACACGGAAGAACGCATCATGGCTGAGACCACCACCGCCACCGGGCGCATCACCCGGATCATCGGCGCCGTCGTCGACATCGAGTTCCCGCCGGACGCCATCCCCGCGATGTACAACGCCCTCAAGACCGCCGTTCGGGGCACCGGCGAGGGTGACGAGGACCACGAGATCACCCTCGAGGTCGCTCAGCACCTGGGTGACAACATCGTGCGGGCCATCTCCCTCAAGCCCACCGACGGCCTGGTGCGCGGCACCGAGGTGCGCGACACCGGCTCCCCGATCACCGTGCCGGTGGGCGACGTCACCAAGGGTCACGTCTTCAACGTCACCGGTGAGGTCCTCAACCTCAAGGAGGGCGAGACCCTCGAGGTGACCGAGCGCTGGCCCATCCACCGTCAGCCCCCGGCCTTCGACCAGCTCGAGGCCAAGGAGCAGATGTTTGAGACCGGCATCAAGGTCATCGACCTGCTCACCCCCTACGTCCAGGGTGGCAAGATCGGCCTCTTCGGCGGCGCCGGCGTGGGCAAGACGGTCCTCATCCAGGAGATGATCCAGCGCGTGGCCCAGAACCACGGTGGTGTCTCCGTCTTCGCCGGTGTCGGCGAGCGCACCCGTGAGGGCAACGACCTCATCGTCGAGATGGATGAGGCGGGCGTCTTCGACAAGACCGCCCTCGTCTTCGGCCAGATGGATGAGCCGCCGGGCACGCGTCTGCGCGTGGCCCTGAGCGCCCTGACGATGGCGGAGTACTTCCGCGATGTCCAGCACCAGGACGTGCTGCTGTTCATCGACAACATCTTCCGCTTCACCCAGGCCGGCTCCGAGGTCTCCACGCTGCTGGGACGCATGCCCTCCGCCGTCGGATACCAGCCCAACCTGGCTGACGAGATGGGCCAGCTCCAGGAGCGCATCACTTCCGCCGGTGGCCACTCCATCACCTCCCTGCAGGCCATTTACGTGCCCGCGGACGACTACACGGACCCGGCCCCGGCGACGACCTTCGCGCATCTGGACGCCACCACCGAGCTCAGCCGTGAGATCGCCTCGCGCGGTATCTACCCGGCTGTGGACCCGCTGGCCTCCTCCTCGCGCCTGCTCGCCCCCGAGTTCGTCGGCAAGGAGCACTACGAGGTCGCCACCCGGGTCAAGTCCATCCTTCAGAAGAACAAGGAGCTGCAGGACATCATCGCCATCCTCGGTGTTGACGAGCTCTCCGAGGAGGACAAGGTCACGGTCAACCGGGCCCGCCGCATCGAGCAGTTCCTGAGCCAGAACACCTACATGGCGGAGAAGTTCACGGGCGTGCCCGGCTCGACGGTCCCGCTGGCGGAGACCATCGAGGCCTTCAAGCGCATTGCCGACGGCGACTACGACCACGTCCCCGAGCAGGCCTTCTTCAACATCGGTGGCATCGAAGACCTTGAGCGCCGGGCCGCCGAGCTCGCGGGCGCCTGAGCACGGGGGCACGCAGATGAGCTCCTCCCGCACGCTCGTAGTCGAGGTCGTCTCCCGGCACGGCGGCACCGCCTTCGCCGGTGAGGCCGCCAGTGTCTCGGTGCCGTTGGCCGACGGCGAGCTGGGCGTCCTGCCCGGGCGCCAGCCGATCCTCGCCCTCCTGGGACGCGGCACCGTGCGCGTGACGCTGCTCGATGGCACCGTCGAGCGCCTCGAGGTGGCCGGCGGCTTCTGTTCGGTGGACCACGACGTCGTCACCGTCGCTGCGGACCGCATCGGGGACGAGATCACAGGTACCGCTGCGGACTTCGACCTCTTGGCCGAGCGCGTGGTGGACACCGCGTCCGGGGACCTGGACTGAGATGGCGACGGCGGGGTGGTGCGTGCTGGGGCTGATTGCCCTTGTGCTCCTGCTCGCCGTCGCCTTCCTCGTCAGGCTCCGCATCCTGGCTTCCAGGGTGGGCTCCTTCGAGTGTGCGCTGCGCCCGGCGGGGACCGAGCGGCTCATGAGCGGGGTCGCCGCCTTCGGTGACGAGGCCATCGCCTGGCACCGGCTTGTGTCCCTCAGCCCGTGGCCGCGCTACCGCTTGCCCCGCGAGGTCTTCGAGATCACCGACTCGCGCCCGCGGGGTGCGGACGGGCGCATCATCGACGTCAGCTGCACGGTCGGCGGCCAGAGGCTCGAGCTCGCCATGCTCGAGGACTCCCACTCGGCGCTGGTTGCCTGGCTCGAGGCCGCGGCCCCCAGTCAGCCGCGGCTCTTCTGAGCGGGGGCGCCAGCCCGCCCGGTGACCCGACGTGCAGGTCCCTGCCCGTCCATCTCGTTCCCCAGCGCTCCACCCGGCCGTCCATCTCGTGCCTCAGCGTTCCACCCGCCCGTTCATCTCGTGCCTCGCCCCCGTGCCTTGCCCATCCATCTCGTTCCTCGCCCCCGTGCCTTGCCCATCCATCTCGTTCCTCGCCCGTTCATCTCGTTCCTCAGCGCTCGATCTCGTTCGGTTGAGGAGCGAGATCGACTTGTGGGGAACGAGATCAGAACCTGAGGAACGAGATCGATGGCAGTAGTCGAGTCCTTTGCGGGCCACGACGGATGCCGGCTGAAGCGTCCTGGGTTTTGTTCCGACCTGCTTCCTCAAGGAGGATCGGAGCATGCCCCAGGTGTACGCCCTCGGGTTCAGGGCGGGGGCGTTGCGGCTCGTCGAGGAACGTGTTAGTGCCGGGCAGTGCTCCGGCTGGGTTGCTTGCACCGGAGTGGGCCAGGCCCTGGGCGGGATTCTGCGCGCACACCCTGCGCAGCTGGTGGAAGCACAACCGCCTCGATGAGGGCGAGGCCCCCCTGGTGTGAGCACCGGCGAGTCTGAACAGGTGTGCCGGCCGCGTCGGCTGGGCCAGGAGGACCCAGGGCTGTGGCGCGTGGGCGAGATTGTGCGCAGGGGCACCGGTGTTGTTCGCGGCGGAGCCAGGCCGCCCCACGAGGAGATGACCCGGTTCATCGACCACTCACCGTGATCGTCTCTTGGGGCCCGGGCCGCTCTGCCGCCCGCTGGGCGCGAGGGGGGTGTGGCCTCATCACCCCCCTGTGGGTGGCGGGCTGCCAGGACCCGCGCGCCATCAGCACGGGCACTGCCAGGTCAGGTCCTCGCAGCCGGGCTGGGCGGGTCCACGCGCACAGCTGCTTGCGTGCACGGGGTGCGCCACGCGGTGCTCCGTGCTGGCTGGGGTCCCGGCCGCCACCAGGCCACCGCGCGTGCGCACCGCCGGCTCAGCCACCAGCACTCCTTCGGTTGGCAACCACCGACAAGGTAGCGGGGTTGCACGCGCCGGGCGTAGTTACGCGGCCGAGAGGGAGTGGTCGTTCAAGGGGGTAGCGGGCTGCGTGCGCCGGGCGTAGTTGGTTGGAGGCGCCTGAGTAGTCCGTCGTGGTGCAGCGGGGCTGCGTGCGCCGGGCGCCGCTGACCGAGTGCAAGCGAATTCGTCGAAGGCCTTGCGAGCAGGTGTGAGATATGCTGTACTTAACAACACCTCAGAGCACTGACCTCAGAGAAATGTTCGTGACGTGCGTCGCGGCGCATCCGATCCCGGAAGGCCCCGTCGAGAGGCCAGAGAGCGCGGAACGATGAAGATCCTCGCAGTCAATGTCAATACCACTGCATCAATGACCCGCAGCATCGGTGCCGCTGCACGCTCGGTGGCGCGCGATGACACCCAGATCATCGAACTCACCCCGGCCGTCGGGGCGGACTCGGTCGAGGGCAACTTCGAGTCCTACCTTGCGGCCGTCGCAGTCATGGACGCCGTGATCACCTACGACGGCGACTTCGACGCCGTGATCCTGGCTGGCTTCGGCGAGCACGGCAAAGAGGGGCTCATGGAGCTCCTCGACGTCCCGGTCGTCGACATCACCGAGGCCGCCGCCCATATCGCCATGCTCCTGGGGTACCGCTACTCGGTGGTGACCACCCTGGACCGGGCGGTCCCCCTCATCGAGGACCGCCTGTTGAGCTTCGGCCTGCAGGAGCACTGCGCCTCGGTGCGCTCCACCGGCCTGGGCGTCCTGGAGCTGGAGGACGCCGACCGAGCGGCGCAAGCAATCATCCTCCAGGCCCGCCAGGCCGTCGAGCAGGACCGGGCCGAGGTCATCGTCCTGGGCTGCGGCGGCATGGCCGGTCTGGACGAGCGCCTCACCCAGGAGCTGGGGGTGCCCGTCGTCGACGGCGTCACCAGCGCCGTTGTGCTTGCCGAGAGCCTGGCGGCCCTGGGGGCGTCCACCTCCAAGTCCCGCACCTACGCGCCTCCCCGACCCAAGCGGATCAGCGGTTGGCCGCTGTCTGTCCGACACTCCGCCCAGCAGTAAGCAGGAAAGGAATCCCCATGAGCTCCAGCACTCGCGCCATCGTCATCGCCGTCGGAGGCAACGCCCTGATCAAGGACCCGAAGCGGATCTCCGTGGGGGACCAGGCAGAAGCCGTCCGGGAGGCCTGCGAGCGCATCGCCTCCCTGGTTGAGGAGGGCTACACCCCGATCATCACCCACGGCAACGGGCCCCAGGTCGGCTTCCTGCTTCGGAGGGCCGAACTCGCCCAGGCCGACTTGCCTCCCCTTCCCCTCGACGTCCTGGGAGCCGACACCCAGGGCGCCACCGGGTACCTGTTCTCCCGGAGCCTGCGCAACTGCCTGGCCCGGCGCGGCATCCATCGCGAGGTGGCGGCCGTCGTCACCCAGACGGTCGTGGACCCCCAGGACCCGGCCTTCGCCTCGCCCTCCAAGCCCGTGGGCTCCTTCATGACCGAGGCCGAGGCGCGCGCGCACCAGGAGAGGGACGGCTGGGAGGTCCGCGAGGACGCCGGACGCGGCTGGCGCCGGGTGGTCCCCTCGCCCTCGCCCGTGGAGATTATCGAGCGGGACGTCGTCAAGACACTCGTGGACTCGGGGAGCCTGGTCATCGCTTGCGGAGGCGGGGGTATCCCGGTGCGCCGCCAGGACGATGAGCTCGTCGGCGTCGAGGCCGTCATCGACAAGGACCTCGCCTCCGCGCTGCTGGCCTCCTGCCTGGGGGTCAAGGACCTCGTCATCTGCACGGCGGTGGACCAGGTCTGCCTGAGCTTCAACACCCCGGATCAGCGGGCCCTGGACACCATGACGGTCGAGGAGGCCGCGTCCTATCTGGCTGACGGGCAGTTCGGCGCGGGCTCCATGGCACCCAAGATCGAATCCGCGCTCAGTTTCCTGGCTGAAGGCGGCGAGCGCGCCATCATCACCTCTCTTGAGGCCCTCCAGGACGCACTGGAAGGCAACGCAGGCACTCGAATCACCCATTGACCACAAGGAGGGCCGGGCAAAGGTGCCCGGCCTGGTCAGCGATCACCTGAAAGGACACTGCCGTGGAACACAGTACTGCGACGCCGCAGTCGGAAAATGCGCCTGCGGAGATCGACCCCCATCTGATCAATGACGATCTCGCCCCGGCCAAGAGCCGGGAGTGGGGATTCTTCTCCCTCTTCGCCATGTGGATGTCGGACATTCACTCCATTGGCGGCTACACCTTCGCCGCCGGACTATTCGCCCTCGGGATCGGAGCGGCTTACGTCTTCACCTCATTGACGGTGGGGATCATCGTCGTCTTCTTCCTGATGAACCTGGTGGGATTCGCCGGGCAGAAGACCGGCCTGTGCTACCCCGTCTTGGCGCGCATCACCTTCGGAACCGTCGGGTCCAACCTTCCCGCCCTGCTGCGAGGCTTCGTGGCGATCTGCTGGTACGGCATCCAGACCTGGCTCGCCTCGAAGGCCGTCATCGTCCTGGTCGCTGGCATCTGGCCGTCCATCTTGGAGATGGGGCAAACCAGGTTCCTGGGCGAGAGCTTGCTGGGATGGGCCGCCTTCCTGCTCATGTGGTCCCTTCAGCTACTGCTGCTGCGCAATGGCATGGACACCATTCGTAAGTTCCAGGACTGGGCCGGCCCGGCCGTGTGGGTGGTCATGTTCATCCTGACCATTTACATCCTCAAGCTCGCCAACTGGCACATCTCCCTGGACCTGGCCACTGAGCCCGCCGAATGGGGGACGCTTCACGCGGTGCTGGCCGCCATCTCACTGACCGTGGCCTACTTCTCCACCCTCCTGCTCAACTTCTGCGACTTCTCGCGCTTCTCACCCACCCGTAAGGCCGTGTGGATGGCCAACCTGTGGGGCCTGCCCGTCAACTTCATCGCCTTCTCCGTGGTCTCGGTCCTCGTGACCGCGGGATCCTTGCAGATCTACGGAGAGTACGTCTTCGATCCCATTGAGCTGGTGGCCCGCATCGACCACCCCGTGGCCATCATCCTGGGGGCGGTGACCTTCACGGTGGCCACCCTGGGTATCAACGTCGTGGCGAACTTCGTTTCCCCCGCCTACGACCTGGCCAACGCCTGGCCCTCCAAGATCACCTTCGTGCGCGGCGGATTCATCTCCGCCTGCATCGCCCTACTCATCACCCCCTGGAACCTGTTCAACAACCCGGTCATCATCAACGTCTTCCTGGCGGCATTGGGCGCCGTTCTGGGGCCCCTGTTCGGCATCATCATCGCCGACTACTACATCCTGCGCCGCGAGAAGGTCCAGGTCTCCGAACTGTTCAAGGCCAGAGGCCTCCACTCCTTCCAGAACGGATGGAACCTGCGGGCCGTGTGGGCCTTCCTCATCTCCTCGATCCCCTCGATCGTGGTCGCGGTGGCGCCCTACGACGTGTGCCGCTTCCTCAGCCCCTTCTCCTGGTTCATCGGCGCGGCGCTGGGCTTCGGGGTGCATCTGCTCATGTCGCGTCACGACCCGCACGTGATCCGGGCCGTCGAGCGCGCCGAGGCCATCGACCTCGACGCCGACCGGGACTCCGTGGCCCGATGACCCCACCCAGACAACGCTTACGCAAGGAGTGCACGTCATGACACCCACAACACCAACGACCCACGACCTGCTGATCAGAGCCCGCCGAGTCGTTCTGCCCGAAGGTATTCGGTCCGCCTGCGTCGTCGTCGACGGCGAGACCATCACCGCCATTGAGGATTACGACGTCGACCTTCAGGCCACTGAGAAGATCGACGTACCGCAGGACCAGGTCCTCATGCCCGGCCTGGTGGACTCCCACGTCCACGTCAACGAGCCAGGCCGCACCCAGTGGGAGGGCTATGAGACCGCCACACGGGCCGCCCTGGCCGGGGGCATCACCACCATCATCGACATGCCGCTGAACTCCAGCCCGCCCACGACGACGGTGGCGGCCCTGGACGACAAGCTCGCCGCCACCGAGGGCAAGCTCTCGGTCGACGTCGGCTTCTGGGGCGGGGCGGTCCCCGGCAACGTCCAGGAACTGGCCCCTCTGTGGGAGCGAGGGGTCTACGGGTTCAAGTGCTTCACCGCCCACTCGGGGATCGACGAGTACGGCTACCTCGGCTACGAGGGGGTCCGCCAGGTCCTGGAGGTCCTGGCTGGGCTCGACTCCGTCCTCATCGTCCACGCCGAGGACCCCGAGGCGCTGGCCGCCGCCCCCCAGAGCATCACGGACGAGTACTCGACCTTCCTGGCCTCCCGGCCGCGCGCCGCGGAGAACATGGCCATCGAGCAGGTGCTCGCGGCCGCCCGCTCCACGGGGGCACGGGTGCACATTCTCCACCTGTCCTCCGCCGAGGCCCTGCCCATGATCCGCGCCGCCAAGGCCGACGGGGTGCGCCTGACCGTGGAGACCTGCCCCCACTACCTCACCTTCGCCGCGCAGGACATCCCCAACGGCGCCACCGAGTACAAGTGCTGTCCGCCCCTGCGTGAGGAGGACAATCGCCGCGCTCTGTGGGAGGGGCTCAAGGACGGCACCATCGACCACATCGCCTCCGACCACTCACCATGCACCGTGGACCTCAAGGCCAAGGACTCTGGCGACTTCGGCAAGGCCTGGGGAGGGGTCGCCTCCGTCCAGCTGGGCCCGGCGGCGGTGTGGACCGCGGGCCAGGAGTTCGGCATCGAGCTGACCGACCTGGCCCGCTGGTTCGCCTCCGCCCCCTGCCGGAGTTTCCACGTGGAGGGTAAGGGGGCCATCGCCGTCGGCAACGACGCCGACCTGACCATTCTGGCGCCCGAGGAGACCTTCGTCGTCGACGTCGAGGCCCTGGAGCACAGGAACAAGATCTCCCCCTACAACGGCAGGCTCCTGCGCGGCGTCGTCAAGCGGACGCTCCTGCGCGGTTGGAGCGTCGACCGCGACACCAAGGCCGGGCGCCCGCTCTTTCGCCGGTGACCGCCGCCCCCACACCCGCTCACACCATCTGACCACCACCTTAGAGGAGAGACACCATGAGTGAGTACATGCGCTCGATCAAGGGCATGGTCGACGCCGTCGACCACGTTGGCAAGAACTTCATCTCCATCAACGATCTGACCGACGACCAGCTCTACAACCTGTTCGAGCTGGCCAAGTGCCTGGAGCTGTTCAACCGTTCCTCGACGGATCTGCTCAAGGACAACATGCTTGCGCTGCTGTTCTTCCAACCCTCCACCCGAACCCGGATGAGTTTCCAGACCGCCATGGAGCGCCTGGGAGGGCACACGATCGTTGAGGCCAACCCCAAGGTCACCTCCTCGGTGGCCAAGGAGGAGTCCATCGAGGACACCATGCGCTGCGTATCCCAGTACGCCAACCTCATCGTCCTGCGCCACTACGACGCGGACGAGGCCAGGCGCGGGGCGGAGGCCGCGACCTGCCCCATCATCAACGGGGGCTGGGGGCACTGGGAGCACCCGACCCAGGCCCTGCTTGACCTGTACACCATGTGGCGGCGCTTCGGCAGGATCGAGGGGCTCAACGTCGCCGTCGTCTCCCCCGACATGATCGAGGCCCGCACCGGGCACTCCATGGCCTACGGCCTGGCCCGGCTCGGGGCCAAGGTCACCATCTGCTCCGACTCCGACCGGCGCACCCCCGAGGAGGTCACCAAGCGCATCCGCAGCGACTTCAACTGCGAGCTCAGCGAGGAGTTCGACTTCGAGCAGGACTCCTTCAACGACTTCGTCCGCAGCCAGGATCTCATCTACCTGCCCGGCTGCTCCGCACCGGCCGGAGCCAAGGCGGAGGAGTTCAAGACCCTCATGGACCGCTACCTCGTGCGGTACGACACCCTCCACGAGGAGGCCGAGAAGGGCCACCAGATCTACGTCACCCACACTCTGCCCCGCCGCGCCGGGGAGATGGATCTGCGCATCGACGACAGCCCGCACCAGCTCTATTTCCGGGCGATCCTGCAATCCGTCTCCATCCGCATGGCCCTGATCACCGCGATTCTGGGCCTGTGACAACCTCTGATCACCGATTCGAACCAACAACCCGCAGAAAAGGAGACCTGTCATGATGCTTGAGATCAAGGCCGGAGGATTCACCTTCAAGGCCCGCTACGAGGAGGAGTCCGCTCCTCGCACCATCGCCGCCTTCCGGGAGAAGCTGCTCCCGCTGGACTCGCGGATCATCCACGTGCGCTGGTCCGGCCAGGCCGGATGGATCCCCTTCGGTGACCTGGACCTGGGTCTGGAGCCGGAGAACGGGACCTGCTACCCCCACCCCGGTGAGATCGTCATCTACCCCGGCGGTGTCTCGGAGACCGAGCTGCTCATCGCCTACGGCTACGTCAACTTCGCCTCCAAGGCCGGCCAGCTCGCCGGCAACCACTTCGCCACCATCGTCGAGGGCAACGAGCACCTCAGCGAGCTCGGCGAGAAGTTCCTGTGGGAGGGGGCCCAGGAAATCTCCTTCCGCGAAGTGTGACCCCATGAGATGACGCCGCTTCCGGGTGGGCACCCGGGTGTCCACCCGGAAGCGGCGTGAACGAGGAGACAACGATGATCAACAACGCACAGCTGCAGGAGCTGGAGGACATCGCGCGTCAGTGCCGACGGGACATCGTCCGCATGACGAACAAGGCGGGAAGCGGGCACCCGGGAGGGTCTCTCTCCGCGATCGATGCGCTCGTCGTCCTCTACTTCCGGCACATGAACATCCGCCCTGAGGAGCCCCTGTGGCCCGAGCGCGACATGTTCTTCCTGTCCAAGGGCCACTGCACCCCCGCCTACTACGCGGCGATGTCGGCACGTGGGTATTTCCCCCGCGAAGAGCTCATGACCTTCCGAGCCATGCACACCCGCCTCCAGGGACACCCCTCCAACACCCACCTGCCCGGGGTTGACTCCTCCTCCGGATCTCTAGGGCAGGGGCTGTCACTGGCCAACGGGGCCGCCATGGCCGCCAGGTACGACGGTCGGCCCTCCCGCTACTACGTCATGCTCGGCGATGGGGAGATCCAGGAGGGGCAGGTCTGGGAGGCGGCCATGACCGCAGCCGCCTACGGCCTGGACCAGGTCTGCGCCATCGTCGACGCCAACGGCATCCAGCTCGACGGCACCGTCGACAACGTCAAATCCCTGGGGGATATGCCCGCGAAATGGCACGCCTTCGGCTGGCACGTCATCGACATCGATGGCCACAACATGTACCAGGTGGACACCGCCCTGGAGAAGGCCAAGCGCACCAAGGGCAAGCCGACCGTGATCATCTCCCACACCATCAAGGGCAAGGGCGTGTCCTTCATGGAGAACACCGCAAAGTTCCACGGGCTGGCGCCCAACCCCGAGGAGCTCGAGACCGCGCTGGAGGAACTGCGATGACTGACAAGAGAGAGCCCCGCGACGGCTACGCCGAGGGCCTGCTGGATCTGGGACGCGACCACGACGACGTCTTCGTCCTGGACGGGGACTGCGCCACGCCCAACTACACGGCCCGCTTCCAAGAGGCTCACCCGGACCGCTTCTTCAACATCGGCATCGCCGAGTGCGACATCGTCGGCACCGCTGCCGGGTTGGCGGCCGCCGGCAAGGTGCCCTTCGCCAACGCCTACGCCAACTTCCTCACCGGGCGCGGTTTCGACCAGGTCCGCGTCTCTGTGGCCTACTCCGAGCGCAAGGTCGTCATCGTGGGCCACAACGCGGGAACCTCCGCCGCCCAGGAGGGGGCCACCCACCTGCCCCTGGAGGACGTGGGCCTCATGCGCGCCCTGCCGAATATGACCGTCATCGTCCCGTGCGACGCCGTCGAAATGCGCAAGGCCGTCCACGCCATCTACAACCTTCCCGGCCCCGTCTACCTGCGCGTGGGCAAACTGCCGGTGCCCGTGGTCACCGGACCGGACACGCCCTTCGAGATCGGCAAGGCGGTGCCGCTGCGCGCTGGCAGCGACGTGACCATCCTGACCACCGGCTGCACTGCATCCGAGGCCCTGGGCGCGGCGGAGCTGCTGGCCCGCGAGGGAATCGATGCCGAGGTCATCCACCTGCACACCATCAAGCCGCTGGACGCCGAGGCCGTGCTGGACTCGGTGCGCCGCACCGGCTGCGTGGTCACCATCGAGGAGCACTCGATCATCGGCGCCCTGGGCTCGGCCGTCGCCGAGCTGCTGGGCGAGCACCACCCCGCGCCCTTGGAGCGCGTGGGCACGCGGGACGTCTTCGGGCTGTCGGGAACCATGGACGAGCTCTTCGACCACTTCGGCCTGAGGGCGGCGAACATCGCCGAGGCCGCGCGCCGGGCGCGTGCCCGACGCGGCTGAGCGGCCCCTGCGGGCTCACCTCCACCGACCAGCATGACCAACACGAGCATCACGAGCATAAGGAGAGCGATCACTGTGAAGGATTCTCTGCACGACTACATGAAGGTGGGCATCGTCCACTTCATGGCCTACCCCTTCGCCCTGGGGGGTGAGGGCGAGATTGCGACGTCCGTGGCCGGGATCGTCGAGGACGAGTTCTTTGACGAGATCGAGATCACGCGCATCAACGACCAGGCCGAGCGCGACGCCGTCAAGGGCCTGCTGACCAGTTCCGGCATCGCCGTGGGATTCGGGGCCCAGCCCTACATCCTCAAGGGGAAGCTGAACCTGAACTCCCTCGACGAGGCCGAGCGCACCACGGCCATCGACACCCTCAAGTCGGCCATCGACCAGGCCTACGAGGTCGGTGCGACCAAGCTCGGCTTCCTGTCCGGCCCCAAACCGCCGGCTCAGGACCGGCAGAAGGCCCTGGAGCTGCTGGCCGACTCCATCATCCAGCTCGGTCACTACGCCAAGTCCAAGGGGGACCTGGTGCTGTCCCTGGAGACCTTCGATGACTCCACCGACAAGAAGGCGCTTATCGGCACCAACAGGCTGGCCTGCGAGCTGGCCCTGGAGGTACGCAAGGCGATTCCGGACTTCGGCCTCATGGTGGACCTGTCCCACCTGCCCATGCAGGGGGAGACCATCCGCCAGGCGCTGAGCGCCACCGAGGAGTTCATCAACCACGCCCACATCGGCAACTGCGTCATCCGCGACCCCGCAGACCCGGCCTACGGGGACCTGCACCCCCACTTCGGGCACCCCAAGGGTGAGAACCACGTGCCGCAGGTGCGCGAGTTCCTGCGCGGCCTGCTGGATATCGGCTACCTGCGCGAGGACGCCGACGAGCGCAACGTCGTCGCCTTCGAGGTCCAGCCCCTGGGAGACCAGCGCTCCGCCGTCATCATCGCCGAGGCCAAGCGCGTCCTGCGCGAGGCCTGGCGGACGCTCTAACGGGCAGGGCATGACGATGACGCACAGCGACGCCGTCGAGCCGTCTACCCGCACCGGGCCGACGGGGCGGGGCCCTGCCGCCGGCCCCCGGGGTGAGACGATCGCCTTCGTCGGCCTGGGGGCCATGGGGCTGCCCATGTCCCTCAGGCTCCTTCGGGCCGGCTACCAGGTCCGCGGGGGCTCGCGCGCCCCCCAGCGTCTGGAGCGCTTCGCGGCAGTCGGGGGCAGAGTCTGCCACAGTCTTACCGAGACCCTCCGAGGCGCCGACGTCGTCATCACCATGCTCCCCGACGGCGCCGTCGTACGCGACGTCGTCGACCGGGAGGGCGGCGTGGCACAAACCGTGCCCTCCGGCACCCTGCTCATCGACATGAGCACCGTCAACCCCCGGCAGGCGCGCGAGCTGGCCTCGCGGGGGGAGGAGCTGGGGATCGAGGTCCTGGACGCCCCCGTCTCCGGGGGCGTGGCCGGGGCCCGGGCCGGGACCCTGACCATCATGGTCGGCGGTCCCGAACGGGCACTGGAGCGGGCCCGGCCCCTGCTGGAGGCCATGGGCACCACCATCACGCACCTGGGACCGGCGGGCTCGGGTCAGGTGGTCAAGGCCGCCAACCAGCTGATTGTCGGGGCCGGCCTGGCCGCGCTGGGCGAGGCGGTCCTCCTCCTTCAGGCCGGCGGCGTTGACGCCGAGAGCGCCCTGAGGGCGTTGTCCGGCGGACTGGCGGGCTCACGGATCATGGAGCTCAAGGCCCCGGCCGTCCTCGCCCGCGACTTCTCCCCGACCTTCACCGTGGGGCTCCACGCCAAGGACATGGGAATCGTGCAGGACCTGGCCGGCTCGGTCGGCTGCGTCCTGCCCGTTCTCGACACGGTCACCCAGGCGTTCAACGCCGCTGTCGCCAACGGGTGGGCCGACCTGGACCACGCCGCAGTGGTCCAGGTGGCAGAACTGCTCAGCGGCACCCACCGTAATGATCGGAAGTGAGAAGTCATGGCACGAATGCGAGCAGTTGACGCAATCGTCCTCATCCTGGCCAAGGAGGGGGCGACACAGGCCTTCGGCGTTCCCGGGGCGGCCATCAACCCCCTGTACTCGGCGATGAAGCAGCACGGAGGGATCAGGCACGTGCTGGCGCGCCACGTCGAGGGCGCCTCCCACATGGCCGAGGGCTACACCCGCGCGTGCGCAGGCAACATCGGGGTGTGCATCGGGACCTCGGGGCCGGGAGGGACGGACATGGTCACCGGCCTGTACTCCGCCGGCGCCGATTCCATCCCCATCCTGTGCCTGACCGGCCAGGCCACCCGCCCCATGCTCCACAAGGAGGAGTTCCAGGCCGTCGACATCGCCGCGGTGGCCGCCCCGGTGACCAAGATGGCGGTCACTGTCCTGGAGGCCGCCCAGATCCCCGGCACCTTCGCCAAGGCCTTCCAACTCATGCGCTCCGACCGCCCCGGCCCGGTGCTCATCGACCTGCCCATGGACGTCCAGATGAGCGAGATCGACTTCGACATCGACGCCTACGAGCCGTTGCCGGTGGCCCGTCCCGTCATGTCGCACTACCAGGCCGAGCGCATCCTGGACATGCTCGACGAGGCCGAGCACCCCCTGCTCATCGCCGGTGGCGGCATCATCAACGCCGACGCCTGCGACGACCTGGTGGCCCTGGCCGAGTACCTGGGTGTGCCCGTCATCTCCACCCTCATGGGCTGGGGGGCCATTCCCGACGACCACCGGCTCGCTCAGGGCATGGCGGGCATCCAGACCTCCCAGCGCTACGCCAACGCCACCTTCCTGGACTCAGACCTGGTCATCGGCGTGGGCAACCGGTGGGCGGCCCGGCACACCGGCAACATCGACACCTACCGCGAGGGGCGCCGCTTCGTCCACATCGACATCGAGGCCACGCAGATCGGCCGGGTCTTCCCGCCCGACTTCTGGTCGGTCTCCGATGCCGGGGCCGCCCTGCGCACCCTGCTCGAGGCCGCCCGCCAGCGTTACGGCGCTCCCCTGGAGCGATACGGGACCTGGGTGTCCGAGTGCAACGAGCGCAAGGCCACCCTGCTGCGCAAGACCCATTTCGACAACGTGCCCATGAAGCCGCAGCGGGTCTACGAGGAGATGTGCCGCGCCTTCGGCCCCGAGACCCGGTACGTCACCACCATCGGCCTGTCCCAGATCGCCGCCGCCCAGATGCTCCACGTCTACCGGCCCCGCCACTGGGTCAACGCCGGTCAGGCCGGTCCGCTGGGCTGGACCATCCCGGCCGCCATCGGGGCCTCCGTGGCCGACCCGGACACCCCGGTGGTGGCCCTGTCGGGCGACTACGACTTCCAGTTCCTCATCGAGGAGCTGGCCGTGGCCGCCCAGTTCCAGATCCCCTACGTCCACGTCGTGGTCAACAACGCCTACCTGGGGCTCATCCGCCAGGCCCAGCGCAGCTTTGACATGGACTACCAGGTTCAGCTCTCCTTCGAGAACATCAACGTTCCCGCCACCGAGGGCTACGGCGTCGACCATGTGGGCGTGGTTGAGGCCCTGGGGTGCCGGGCCGTGCGCGTGCGCACCCCCGAGGAGCTGTCCCAGGCCCTGGCAGGCGCCCGGGAGACCGCGCTGCGCGACCGCGTGCCGGTGGTGGTCGAGGTCATTCTCGAGCGCGTCACCAATATCTCGATGGGGACGGCCATCGATGCGGTCAACGAGTTCGAGCCCACCGCCGAGGACCTGCCCGTCGACGCCCCGCAGGCGGTTGGCCTGCGCAGGGGTGAGGAGGCCCGCCAGTCCGGCTGAGCGGGCAGCACCGCCCACAGCTTGAGCCGTCCAGCGGCCCCAGGGGCACCGCCGTCGTCGTGGTGCCCCTGGTGGGCCGCACCCACCAACGACCCGACTACCCGACCGACCATCCACTGTCATTCCCATACAACGGCGTAAGGAGAAGCACGATGAAAGCTGTGGAAGTCGACCGCGACGAACTCAGTCGCGGTGACGCTGACGGACGACTGTTCAATGAGGATCTCGCTCCGGCCCGACCGGACGACCGAACCTGGAACGGCTACTCCCTGTTCTCCCTGTGGATGAACGATGCGCACAACGCCTCGAACTACACCTTCGCTGCGGCCCTGTTCATCGGGACCGGAGCGCTCATGGGCATGACGCCCCTGGCCATCGTCGTCGGTGTGCTGGTGGCCACGCTCATCATCTTCGCGGCCTGCTGCGTCTCGGGCCTCATGGGCTACGAGACCGGCGCCCCCTACCCGGTCATCTCACGGGTGACCTGGGGGGTCTGGGGCGCCAACTTCCCTGCGGTGGTGCGCGGGCTTGTGGCCATCGCCTGGTACGGCATCCAGACGTACCTGGCCTCAATCTCCCTGGAACTGCTGCTCATGCGCATGGTGCCCGCGTTCCAGTCCTGGGACTACCCGATCCTGGGGCTGCGCGTGTCGGGATGGGTGGCCTTCCTGGCACTGTCGGCCATCCAGCTGCTCATCGTGTGGCGGGGCATGGACGCGGTGCGCCACTTCCAGGGGCTGGCGGGCCCCGTCATCTGGGTCATCATGATTGGCCTGGGCGTGTGGATGCTGTGGCAGGCCGACTGGCAGTTCGACTGGATGGTCAACGCCGACGGCGTCACCCCGTCGGCGGGCCACCAGGTCTACCAGGTGCTGGTCACCGTGGGACTGACCGTGGGGACACTGGCGACCCTCATGCTCAACTTCTCCGACTTCGCTCGCTATGCGCCGTCTGCCCGCTCCATGGTGCTGGGCAACGTCCTGGGCCTGCCCCTGAACTGGACGGCCTTCGCCATGACCTCGGTGCTGTGCTCGGCGGCTGCCATCAAGGTCTACGGGGAGGCCTTCCACGACCCGGGCGACCTGCTCGCCCGCATCGATAACAACGTGGTGTTCTACGTGGTGAGCCTGGGCTTCATCGTGGCGACCATCGGGGTCAACATCGTGGCCAACTTCGTCTCGGCGGCCTTCGACCTGTCGAATGTCAATCCCAAGAGGGTGTCCTTCCGGGTGGGTGGGATCGTGGCTGTCGTCGCCTCCATCGTCGTCACCCCCTGGAACCTGTACGGCAGCCCCACCGCCATCACCTACTTCCTGGGGTCCTTGGGCGCCCTGCTGGGGCCCTTCTTCGGGATCCTGGTGCTCGACTACTTCTACTACAAGCGCGCGCGCATCGACCTGCGAGACCTGTACTCCCCGGCGCCGGACGGGCGGTACTACTACCACAAGGGCGTCAACCTCAACGCCGCGTTCGCCCTTATCCCGGCCGCCATCGTGGCGCTGGCCATCGCGCTGCTGCCCTTCGAACTGTGTCGGGCGCTGGCACCCTTCTCCTGGTTCATCGCCGCCCCGCTGGGGGCACTGTGCTACTGGGTGGTGATGCGGATGCGAGGGGAGGAGGCCGCCCCCGTGCCCGGCGCTCGGGCCCAGCAGACGCAGGGGTGAGGCCCTGCCGATCCGGGCGCGGGCCAGGTGTGCTCGGCCAGTACCTCGTTGTCTGGGGCTGAGCAGATGATGCGCTGGGCGTCCCACACCTGCTGGGGTGTGGGACGCCCAGACGGCGCCTGGTGGGGGCGGCCGGTGTTGTACAGGCGATCGGTGGTGGTGCGTCTCTTTGCTGCGTCTTGGCAGTCTGTGCGCCGTGCCCGCCCCGAGACTGCGCTTGCGCCGCGTGTGTCAGGCGAGGGCGGCGAGGGCGGCGTCGTAGTCCGGCTCGTCACCGGTCTCGGCGACCTGCTCGGTGTGGAGCACGACGCCGTCGGCCCCGATGACCACGACCGCGCGCGCCAGCAGGCCGGCCAGCGGCCCGTCGGCCATGGTCACGCCGTAGTCGTCCCCGAAGGAGGAGCGGAAGGCGGAGGCGGTCACGACGTCGGACAGCCCCTCGGCCCCGCAGAAGCGCGCCTGGGCGAAGGGCAGGTCCTTGCTCACGCACAGCACCGTGGTGTTGTCCAGCGAGGATGCCCGCTTGTTGAACTCGCGCACCGACTGGGCGCACACGCCCGTGTCGACCGACGGGAAGATTGAGACCACGACGCGGCGCCCGGCCAGCGACTGGCTGGTGACCTCAGCCAGGTCAGCACCGACGAGCGTGAAAGCCGGAGCAGGCGAGCCGACAGCGGGAAGCTCACCGACAGTGGAGACAGCAGCACCGTGCACCATGATGGAAGCCATGGGCCGATAGTCCCACACGCGGCCCTGCCAACGCCAGGGGCTTTGTCGCTCTTCGCAATCGAGGGTGTAGTGGGGGTGGGCGCGCCGTGACCCTTTCGACAAGGCGCGCCCGGACTGGGCCACCGCCAGGCCGGCCCGCAGTGGGTTGTGGCGTGCGCGGTGCGTGTTCCTCGGGATGGGGGCGCCGTCGGGCGGCGACGACGTGACATGATTCGGGTGCGCCCGGCTCCTGTCATCATCCTGTCTGTGGCACGCCACGCGCGGCGACCATTGACCGCTATCTCGCACCGGCCAGGGCCAAGGACCGGCTGCGTGGCAAGAGCGCCACGAAGGCCGGGCCGCTGCTGCTCAGCTCCATCGCGATCCGCAAGGACGGTGACGAGGTCGAGCAGTCCGCTGGGTTCTTCGAGGTCGATACCGTCGCCCACCGCGGCCCGGTGCTCAAGGGTGAGCTCGCCCGCACCCTGAGCATGACCGACATGCTCACCGGCTGGAGCCTCACCCGATCCATGCGTAACAACGCCGACAAGCACGTCAGGGCAATCCTGGACCAGGCCGTGAAGGTTATTCAGTTGGTGGCGTAGGTGAATAGTGAGAGGGTGGCTGTGATGATTTCTTTGTGGGTGTGATGGGGAGGGCGGTAACTGGTGGCGAGTATACGGCAGTTTTTCAGGTGCGCGATAAGTCGTTCGACAACATATCTGATTTTGTTTATGTCGCGTGCGTGTTCCTTGTCTAATTCACTGCGTTGAGTGTTGGAGGTTTTCTTTGGCGGGGTGATCAGACCGCGCCCGATGTAGCCTTTGTCAGCGATGATGGTGGCTGGGTCCAGCACCTCCAACAGGCCCGAGACGTCTAGAGCGCGCACGTCGTGCGCACTGCCAGGCAGTGGGTCCGCGGCCCACACAAGTCGTCCATCCAGGGTGACTAGGACCTGCAGGCTCAGGCCAGTGCGCCGGTGCTTGCCGCTGTAGAGGCCGTTGTGGTCCTTCCAGGCCCAACAAGGAAGAGGCGTGCCGTCCAGCACGTAGGACTGGCGTGGGTCTATCTCTTGCGCCGTCAACAGCCAGCCCTCCAGGGCCTGGCCTGTCAAGGCGGTAAGCGCACACACGGCCCGACTGATCGTGGGCTGCGAGACTCCCATCATCTCGCCGACATAGGCCTGGGACAGGTTGTGGCGCACGTAGATCAAGCACGCACGCACCGCTCTCCCCAACCCTAAACGAGGCGGGATGTACTGACCATCGAGTCCTCCCTTGACCCAAGTCACCAGGTTGGCGAATTGCTCCTTGCTCAGCCCTGTACTAAACTGTCATGATGACAGCTCGTTGTCTTGAGGAATTTGATTGCTCATAAACAAATTATCTCAAGAAACGAGCTGTCACTCTACTGCAACACGTCAAAACTCAAACATGACCCTGAATAACCTTCTTTGACTGGCGCGACTTCGATGGTTCATTCGGGAGAAGGGGTGGAGATTTAGTGCAAGTCGGATGGAGTTAACTGGGAGGGTTGGAGACGTTGTCTATTCTGGCGGCCGAGAAAGTTGTTGTCGTATGGTGATGGAGTGTCGTGATGTGAGTAAGTCGTACGGTTCTGTGCGCGCCCTGAAGGGGGTTTCCTTCACGGTCCCGGATGGAGAGGTATCCTGCCTCGTGGGGCGGAACGGGGCGGGAAAAACGACGGTCATCAAGGCGCTCCTGGGGCTCATCGCCGTGGATGCGGGAAGCTTGCGCATGAATGCACGTGAAGGGGCTCGACGGATCGGCGTCGTATTCGGTCCGGAGTACTGGGTCGGCTCACGCACAGGGGAGCAGAGTCTCAAAGCGCTCGCGTTGGCGATAGGGGCCAGCACCTCTCGCGTACCGGTTTGCTTGGACGAGGCGGGGCTGGGCGACGCTGCTCGGCGGCGGGTGAGATCGTACTCCCTCGGAATGCGGCAGCGGCTGTCGATCGCTGCGGCACTGCTCGGAGAGCCGGACAACCTGATCCTGGATGAGCCGTTCGTTGGCTTGGACCCGGAGGGTGTCCGGTGGCTTGGCGACCTGCTGAGGGATCTCGCTCGCGAGGGGCGGGCGGTGCTGGTCTCGTCCCACCTGCTGGCGGAACTGGAGTCGGTGGGCGATCGCGTAATCGTGCTCAACGACGGGCGTGTTGTCGCAGACAGACCCGTGGCGGACCTCCGGCAAATCCAAGGAGTGCGGCTGCGGGTCCATGATTCGGAGCGCTTCAGCGATGTGGCGGCTCGGCGGGGCTGGCAGGTTGAGCGGGCGGGGCGCGACTCCTGGTTCGTCATCGGCGTGAGCCTGGACGAGGCGATCCGTGCCCTGGCCGAGGCGGGGGTAGGTATCGAGGAGGCAGCCGCCTCGAGGGGAACGATTTCCGACTTCTACTTCGATGCGGTTGCGCGGAGCCGCGAAGGGGATGTGGCACGATGAGGGTCACGACGAGGCCAGGTTTTGGGCGTGTGTTTCTCGCGGAGTTGTACAAGGCCGCGTGCTCGTTGACGGTCTGGGTCGTTATGGGCGCCACGGTGGTTGCCGTGTGCGTGTTCTCCTACGCCCTCGGAGTGCCGGGGCCGCAAACGGCATCAATGCTCGCCATGCTCCTTGGGGTATGGGTCATGGGGGCGGAGTACCCGTCTGGGGCAATCATGGCGAGCTTGGTCGCGGCCGCCGACCGGCGGCGTCTGCTGGGTGCTCAGGTGTGCTGCGTGGCGGTGATGGCCGCGCTCCCCGTGGTAGTGGCCATGCTGGTGATGATCGCGGTGAGCAATCCCTACACGAGCTTTGAAGGGACGCCGCTCAGCGCAGCGGAGAGCGTTGCGCTGGCAGCGCGGATGGGGCTGTTGCTGACCCTGGTCGCACTCGTCGGAGGGTTCTTAAGCGTGCTGCTCCGCTCGGCGCTCAGCGCCATGATCCTGGCCGTGCTCGTCATCGGCGGTGGGCAATTGCTGCTCATCTTCGTGCCGTGGATCCTAACGGGCGGCGGATCGGGGGGTCTTCTCCTGCCAGAATGGGTCAACGCGGTGCTGCCGAACGCTGTGTTCACCCGGCTGCTCGGAGGAGACTTCGCGATATGGTCTTCGTGGTGGGATAGTCCCGGGATGACGTACGTCGAGGCCCTTGCCTGGGTGGCCCCTGCGGCGTGTGGGGCCTACTGGCGGATGATCCACGCTGACTTCTGACCTGGATTCGACGTCTTGGGATGTGGGGTCTTACCGGCTCTTCCAGCTTGAGGGTGTAACCGGGGTCGGGGGCCTGGGCGATCATGGAATTGCTCAAGATTCACCATGATGCCGAGGATCTCGACGACGATTCACACTACCCTCCTGGTCAAGTCCTTGGTGGTGGTGTGGGGTGTGGGGTTGTGGCGGCAGCGGGCGAGGACGTCTAGGCCGAGGTAGCGGCGGCCTTCGGCCCGCTGGTCGGTCTGCTCGGCCGGGACGGCTTTCGACCAGGCGGATGATGGCTTGGCGGTCGGGGAAGATGCCGACGCTGTCGGTGCGTCGGCGGATCTCCTTGTTGAGGCGTTCTTGGGGGTTGTTGGACCAGATCTGGGTCCACACGTCCTTGGGGAAGGCGTTAACTGGCAGCAGGCTTTGCCGGGCTGGTGCGCGGACGCCGGCCCCGCACCACGACCCCTGCACCTGTTGCTGCCCCACGGCCCGGTCTGGACTCTACGCAGTCACGGCCGATGTTCTGAACCAGCTGTGGGTCGTCGGTACCACTTGTGCGCGTACCGCCGCGCGGTGGAGCCTGCACCGCCTTCGTGACCGACGCGTTCTGCCGTCGGATCGCTGGCTGGTTCACACGTTCGACGATGACCACCGAGGCGTTGGCCTGGAAGCCCTTGAGCATGCCCTGGATGACGCCGGTCAGGCTCCGGTAGAGGGGCAGGGTGACGTCGATGTTGTCGACGTAGACCTGGGCGAGGACGCAGACGATAGCGGGGTCGGCGGAGCGGGCGGAGTCATCGGCGTGGGCTGTCATGCCCGCGCAACCCGCCCCTCTTCCGGGGCGCCGGGCGCAGGTCCCTGCCCGTCCATCTCGTTCCCCGCCCGTCCGTCTCGTTCCTCAGCGCTCGATCTCGTTCGGTTAAGGAGCGAGATCGACTTGTGGGGAACGAGATCAGAACCTGAGGAACGAGATCGATGGCAGTAGTCGAGTCCTCTGTGGGCCGCGACGGGCGCCGACCGCGCTCAACCAGGCCCGAGCACGCCCGCCGCGCTCAACCAAGCCCGACCACGCTCGACCATGCCCGGAGCCTGGCCCGGTTTCTCGGACGGTTTGTGTTGGTTGAATCATGCTGTCGTGACGGTGGTGTGGTGGGCTTCGAGCTCGTGGGGCGACGGGATCCCGATCCCGGAGTGTCGGTATCGGGGGTTGTGCCGGCCCTTGATCCGCTCGAACGTCGCCGATTGCGCACCCCGTAGACGCCGTGGTCCTCGGCATGGACCGGCGTGAGCTCCTCCACGAGGGTCTCGTCCGTGCAAGGCCCGGGTGCAGGCCGGGCGCATCCTCGCGGCCCGGTAAGCCGAGCGAAGGTGATGAGACCACACCTCTGTCGCGCCCAGCACCCGGCAGAGCGGCCCGGGCCCCGAGACGATCACGGTGCTGGTCGATCAACCGGGTCATCTCGTCATGGGGCGGCCTGGCTCCGCCGCGAACAACACCGGTGCCCCTGCGCACAATCTCGCTCACGCGACGCAGCTCGAAGTCCTCCCGGCGCAGCCAGCGGATCTCCTCAGACCCTCAGGTGCTCACACCAGGGGGCCTCGCCCCCATCGATGCGACTGTGCTTCCATCAGCTGCGCAGCGCGTAGGGGCCAGACCCCGCCAAGAGCCTCACCCACCGCGGTACAGGCAACCCAACCCGAGCACTGCCCGCACTGGACCCTGTCCTCGATGAGCCTCAAGGCACGAGCCCTGAACCCGGGGGAGTACCCAGAGCGATGTGCCGTGCCATCACAGGCTCCCGGCCCGAGCCTTAAACCGTGGGGCGTACGGGCGTACACCTCTGGGGCACGTCCCGACCCTCCCTTGAGGAAGAAGGCCCGAACAAAACCCCGAACACTTCAGTGCGCCGTCGGGCGGCGACGACGTGACATGATTCGGCTGCGCCCGGTTCCCGTCATCATCCTGTCTGCGGTGCGCCACGCGCGGCGATGTCCGTAGCGGTGCGTGATGGGAGCCCGTGTCTGCGCCGCCACGCGCGGGCGGGGGTGCGAATCATTAACCCGTGCCGGTGGGCACGTGCGAGTTAGGAGGCCTGGATGGCCAACGATCTGGTGGAAGGGGCCGTTGAGGGCGTCCTTGACGCGATTGTCGACAGGACGTTCGTCGAGGAGGAGCCGCTTCCAGCCGAGGCCGAGCTCGCCCGTTTCCTACGGGTCTCCCGTCCGACCATGAGGGAGGCGGTGAGGAACCTGTCCATGGGCGGGGTCCTCAACGTGGTGCACGGACGGGGCACGTTCCTCCTTCCCCGCTTCCGCTGGAGGGAGCTGCGCTACCTCATGTACGTGGCTGCCCACGAGGGGCGCGTGCGGGAGGTCGAGCTGGACCTGATCGGTGTCGAGGAGATGCTGGAGGTCGGTGCCGTCCGCCTGGCTGCGAGGCAGCGCTCCGAGGCGGACCTCGATGAGATGCGCCGCTGCTTGGAGGAGTACAAGATCGCGGCCAAGACCGATGACATCCAGGCGCTGGTCGGCTTGGATCACGCCTTCCACGACGTGATTCTGGGGGCCACGGGCAATCAGTTCGTCGCCTCGACGATGCACCCCTTCCGGGACGCCCTGCTGGGCGCCAGATTTCGTGCCACGGAGTCCGGTGAGGTCCGGGTCAAGGTGATCTCGCAGCACCGTCGGATCCTGGAGGCGGTGGAGGCCCAGGATGCCGAGCGGGCCGCCGAGCTCATGCACGAGCACATGGCGCAGATGCGCAAGGACCTCCTCACTGCCAGGGAGCGCCGCGGTGGGGAGCTGTCGGAGAACCTCTGAAATCTCTCGCCCCGGCAAGGCGCGGGCGGGGCGCCGGAGGGTGTGTTCAGGGGCACACCCTCGTGGTAACCTCTAAGACCTCAGAGGTCTAAGTTCCGCGGTGAAGGAGAGCAGTGTGGCTACCCTCAGCGAGATCGTCGCGCCCTATCCGGCCGCCCCCGCGCTTACGGCGCTCGACGTCAGGGAGGCGGCCCGGGCGGTGGGAGCCCCCCAGCCGTTCTTCGTCGTGCTCGACGACGACCCCACCGGGACCCAGTCCGTCTCGGGGCTCCCGGTCCTTACCTCGTGGGCCCAGGAGGATGTCGCCTGGGCCTTGGGCGGGGATGCCCCGGCCGTCTACGTCATGACCAACTCGCGCTCCCTGCCCCCCGAGCATGCCGATCGCATCACCCGTGAGGTCGTGGCCGCGGCCACGACGGCGGCTGCCGCCATGCGACGGCGCCTGGCCTTCGTCAGCCGCTCCGACTCCACCCTGCGCGGCCACTTCCCCCTGGAGCCGCAACTCATCGCCGACCTGCTGGAGGAGGCTGGCCAGCCGGTCGATGGGATCATCCTGGCGCCCGCCTTCCCCGAAGCGGGCCGGGTGAGCGTGGGAGGCATCCACTACACGCGCATCGGCGAGGACTTCCTGCCCAGCGGCGAAACCGAATTCGCCCGCGACGCCACCTTCGGCTACACCGCCTCCTCGCTGGCCGCCTGGGTCGAGGAGAAGACGAGGGGCGCCATTAGGGCGGACGAGGTCCTCACCCCGGACCTGACCGAGCTCCGCACCCGCCCCGAGGCACTGGTGGGGCTGCTCATGTCGGCCAAGGACCAGCAGGTGATCGCCCCCGACATCGCCTGCGAGCAGGACCTGCTGGCGTTGTCCCTGGCGCTCATCGCCGCCGAGGCCCGGGGGCGCACCTTCGTCTACCGGGTCGGACCTCCTTTCATGCGGGCGCGCCTGGGACAGGAGGTGCGCGCCCCCCTGTCCGCCCAGGAGGTCGAGGCGCTGCGCTCGCCGGAAGAGGGTGCCGACGGCCGGGGTGCCGCGAAGCCCGAGGCGGTCGGCGGCCTAGTGGTCGTCGGCTCCCACGTGGCCCTGACCACCAGGCAGCTCGAGCGCCTCGTGGCCGACTCGGGGGTGCCGGTCCTGGATGTGGAGGTGGGCAAGATCCTCGACCCGGTCAGCAGGGATGACCACCTCAAGGACGTCATCGCTCAGGCCGTCGAGCTCCTGGGGCAGGGCACGCTCGTCGTGCGCACCTCGCGGACCCTGGTCACGGGCATCAACGCCGAGGACTCCCTCGAGGTCTCCCGCCGGGTGTCCACGGCCGTGGTGGAAACGGTGCAGGGGATCATGGGACGGATCCGCCCGCGCTTCGTCCTGGCCAAGGGCGGGATCACGTCCTCCGACGTCGCATCCCGGGGGCTGGGCATCCGGCGCGCCCAGTGCGTGGGCCCGATGCTGCCGGGGATCGTCTCCCTGTGGGCGGCCCAGGACGGTCCGGCGCGGGGCGTGCCCTACATCGTCTTCCCCGGCAACGTCGGCGATGAGCACGCGCTGGCGGCGGTGGTCAAGGTGCTGCTCGGACAGGACTGAGGCCCCGGTCCACCTCCCGTCGGTGTTCCAGCGCCCGCCCCGCGGGTGCCGCGTCCGGGCGGTGGTGAGGAATCTGACACTGCTCAGTGCTCTGAGGTGGTACACTCTCGCCGCAGGTCTCCACGAGAGACGCACAGGGCCGTGCAGGGGCACGGCCTGTTGGTGGAGCTCCTGCCGCATCGAATGATGAGAAGCAGGAGCAGTCATGTCGACAATGGTCGAATCCGTCAGTACCCCCGTCCTCGAGATGGTCCGCAGCCCCCTTGCGGACAACACCGTTGAGGAGCGCCACGAGACCACCGGCGGTTGCGCCGATGTCTCGGTGGTGACGACCGTGCTCGCCGTCCTCGCGATCCTGAGTATGTTCACCGCCTTCGCGGCCGTTGCCGGGTCCATGCCCGTGGTGGTCATCACCGCGCTGCTCTCGACAGTGGTGTGCGTGGCGACCGCCTTCCGTGAGCTGCGGCGCGCCGGAATGTGAAGCATCGTGCGCCGACGCCGACGCCGCTGGTGACGCAGTAGCTGGGATCGCCGCGGTAATCGCCGCCGTGCCACTGGCACGGCGGTGATTCCGTCTCAGGGGGCGCCTCTATGTGGTGTGTCAAGCGGCGGTGGGTAGTTGCTGGGCTGGTTGGGGGTCATAGAGGGAGCCGTCGCGGATCATGGCGTACAGGGTGAGGATGCGGCGGTGGGCGAGTGCGAGTATTGGGGTGGGTGGTGTTTCTTGGACAGGGGGAGATTTTCGTCTTCCTTTGATTCGGTAGGATGGATCCATGTCAAGGGCGAAGTACTCGGATGAGTTCAAGGAGCAGGTGGTGCGCGAGGTGATCGAGAAGGATCGCACGATCGCGTCGGTGGCAGCCTCCTGCGACCTGGTGCCCCAGACGGTGGGCAATTGGGTCGCGAGGTACAAGAAGGAGCACGGCAGCCAGAAGGAGAGGCAAACAGCCGCCGAGTCCGCTGCGATGGCCAGACTACGAGCGCAGAACCGCGAGCTGCGCCAGGAGAATGAGTTCTTGAAAAAGCGGCGGCCTGGCTCGCGAAGGAACAGCAGTGAGTCGGAAGTACGAGCTCACCGGTCGCGAGGAAGGAAACTACCCGATCTCCTCAATGAGCCTTTCTCACCGGGTGTGTTTGTTGAGGTTGCTGATGACGAGGGCTGTGGCGGTGATGTGGGTGATGGTGTGTGGGTCGAGGGTGAGGTGCTGGAGGGCCTTGAGGTGCTTGAGCATGGCGTTTGCCCTCTGGGCGGGGGCGCGCAGGGCGGTGTGGATGTGGTTGTGGGTGGCGTCGTCGGGGCAGGGGCTGGCGCCTTTGACGGGTGTGAGCACGCCGGTGCCGGTGCCGGGTGGCCTTTGTCGGCCAGGGTGGGCATGCCCTGGGAGGCGGCCTTGTCAGGGCGGGCAGCGCGTGGGCGCGCGCGGCGATCAGGTCATGGGTCGGTCCCGGCTCGACCGGCGAGACCCATACAGGCAATCCGGTGTGGTCGGTGACGACCTGGACGTTGCCCCCGAAGGCCTTGTGCTTGCCCGGGTACCACGAGTGGTTGCCCCGCTCGGTGCGGGCTACGACCCTGTCGGTGCGGATAAGAGTGCCGTCGAGGCACACGAAGGGCTCACCCTGGTCGTGCAGGTCCCTCAGGACGTCGGGCAGCTGTGGGGCGTGGCGGACGACGACCTGGAGGGCCTCGTGCAGGGACCTGTAGGCGGTCGCCGGGGACACGCGCGCGCCTGGTGCGAGGGTCGCCACGCCGGTGGCGTCGATCAACCAGCGCAGCAGCATCACAGCCTGCACCCAAGGCGTGGCGGCACGCTGGTGAGGCCTGGTGCCGTGAACGCGGCGGTGGGCGGCCAGCCAGGCCGACACGGTGCGCACGGGTAGCGGACGCAACGTCCAGGGTGGCACGACAGGACACCCGCGCGGAGCCTGCTTGCGAGCAGGTTTTCATTGGTCGAAAACAACTCTGACGCACGGCTCCGCGTGCCTTCGCCTACGACACACCCACATTCCCCCACCACCCCAACGATCCCCACCCCGGTGAGAAAGGCTCAATGTATGATGGAGACGTTGCGCGAGTTCGATGCGCGTGTGGAACTGTTTCAGACAAATTCTGTCCCTGATGAAGCCGAGTTCGGCCTTCCTGAATCACTGCAAAAAAAGTGTCCCCACGGGATGGCGTGTTGCTGCCCTTCCATGGGGCCACAGTTGCTTATTTTCTGGACGGTCAGGCTCGGGAACTCGTTGGAATGCTGGCTGACGACCTCCACGCTCAATTTGGCGGGTCGCTATCAGTTCCGCTGCCATTGGCGATGGCGCACGTCACACTCCATGATCTCCATGCCAGTCCGGAGCTAAGAACAGTGCGGCAGATGATGATGAACAGCGCAAAACCAGTTGCGGATCTCGTCGCTCAGGCGCGCGATATCGGATCTATTCAGACCACATGTACCGCGGTATTCAACATGATGAATACAAGCGTTGTCATTGGGGTCCGTGCTGCTGACGAGGGAGAACATCGTAAGCTGTTCGCGGCTCGAGCTCTATTTGATACGCTTGTTCCCTCTGGACCATTCACCCCTCACATCACTATTGCATACTACAGGCCAGCGGCTCCCACGCCATTGTCGCCGAACGAGTTCCGTCAGGCGCTTAGTGCCTGCATCGCGAAAGTTCATGGCAAGCCGGTCCTGCTTGCGCCGGAGCGTCTCCACGCCCTGCACTTCGACTCAATGGGTAACTATTGGGTGGTCCGGCCGTGACTCGAGTGGGAACATCCGGTATCGCAGTGGATGGAGTGTTCGCAGCGAGCCTAGTTGTGCAAGGTAGAGAGAACCTTGACTTGAAGCAGGAGGTAATTGCGAAGTATGTAAAGTCAGGCGAGCCTATTCGTTTCGAATATGATGAACCCTGCGGATGGCTATTTGTCTATGTTGTGGTGGTGTGGCCTGGGGTGTGTTGGCGGCGGGGTAGGGGTCGAGATCTTCCGATGATGGGAGCTCGTCATTGCGCCCACCCCAGTCCACGACTTGCGGGCAACCCCACGCCCACCCTGCGGGCGGGGGGTGGGGAGGTGGTCTGTTCGTTTGTTTGGACCACCTGCCGTCATTTGGACCACCTACGGACGCGTCTGGGGTGGTCCAAACGATCGAACGTGGTCCAAACTGATCAATGGCGCTCCACACAGCGTAACGCGGCCCCAGTGCTGTGATGAGGACCAGCCCGTCCGGGCCGGTCCACATCGATACCAACACGCTCGGCCGCATTCGCGACGGTGGAGGCTGGAGGGCTCACGGGCGTGGCTGGCGGTCCGCGTCGACCGCGCAGTGGGCCAAGGACCGGAACCCCGCCGCAAGGGGACGGGCCTAAGGACGCTGACCTCGATACGCCTAGCGGAGACCGGAACCCCGCCGCAAGGGCTCGGGCCGCCGGCGGCTACCGGTTGCCCGCACCACGCCACCGACGCCATCGACGAGCACTCGCGCCTGGTCTGCTGCGAGATCCCGGACGACCAGACCCCCGCCAGTTGCGTCCACAACCTCACGGGGAAGCACACCTAACCTGCCCATGGGTTCCAGAACGATCCGCGTCGTCGACCTCTTCGCCGGGGCGGGTGGCCTCACCACGGGGTTCCACACGGCGTCGTCGCGCTTCCGCAGCGTCGCCGCCGTGGAGATCGACCCGTATGCGGCCGCTTCCTACGAGGCCACCTTCGGGAAGAACTCCGTCTTTTCCGGTTCCCTCCTCGACTGGCTTGCCCAGGGCGACATGCCCCGGAACGTGGACATCGTCGTCGGCGGCCCGCCCTGCCAGGGCTTCAGCACACTCGGCAAGCAGGACGTCGAGGACGCACGCAACCACCTGCGGGAGCAGTATGCGGCAACCCTGATCGCGGTCGAGCCCAGGTACTTCGTCGTCGAGAACGTCCCCGCCTTCGGCAAGTCCCCCAGTACCGGGACTACAAGGCCACCACCGCGACCTGGCGGCCCCCGGGTGCCCAGAGCCCACGCACGGCCCTCACGGGACAGACGGGCTGACCCCCTACAGGACGGTGCACGACGCCCTGCTCGGCGTGCCCCGGTACCCGACATGGACGAGTGCTTCACCCAGGTCCGCACACCGGTGGGCCCACGGCAGGTGCCAGGGTCGTTCTCTCGACGCGAGCTGCACATCTCGCGGGACTACAGCGACATATCGCTCAAGCGCTTCGCGACGATCCTCGCTGGCGGCAACCGCTCCGACCTCCCGGACGATCTCAAGGCGCCATGCTGGCGCAGGCACACCACCGGATCGATGGACGTCATGGGCAGACTGCACTGGGACAGACCGTCGGTCACCATCCGCACCGAGTTCTTCAAACCTGAGAAGGGCCGCTACCTGCACCCCGTCGAGAACCGCGCCATCACCCACTACGAGGCAGCCCTCCTCCAGGGCTTCCCTGAGGAGCACCGCTTCATCGGCTCCGCCATCGCCCGCCAGATCGGCAACGCCGTGCCCATCCCGCTCGGCACCGCCATCGCCCGGCAGATCCTCAAAGAGCTCTGAACCGCAAGCACATCTGCACCGCTCACGTTGACCTTCGACCCCAGGGTGATCGAGCACCTGGGCTCGGTCACGTCCTTGGGTGTGCCGCAGCACTCCTTCGTCACGCCGTCGCCCTGCCGGTAGGCTGCCGGGGTGCGTGTCGTCATTGCCTCCTGCTCTGTGGACTACTCCGGCCGCCTGGACGCGCACCTGCCCCCAGCGCGCCGCCTCATCATGGTCAAGGCCGACGGCTCGGTCCTCGTCCACTCCGACGGCGGCTCCTACAAGCCGCTGAACTGGATGAGCCCGCCCGCGCGGCTGACCGAGGTTGAGCCCGACGAGGAGGACCTGGAGGTCGGCGTCACCGCCCGCTGGGAGGTGCGCGCCGCCAAGAGCGACGACCGCCTCGTCATCCGGCTCTTCGAGATCGTCTCCGACTCCAGCGTCGACCTCGGCGTCGACCCGGGCTTGACCAAGGACGGGGTGGAGGCCCACCTGCAGGAGCTGCTGGCGGACCAGCCCGATGTGCTGGGAGCCGGCTGGCACACCGTGCGCCGCGAGCACCCCACGCCCATCGGGCCCGTCGACCTGCTCGTGCGCGACGCCGACGGCGGCTCCTGGGCCGTGGAGGTCAAGCGCGTGGGCGGCATCGACGGCGTCGAGCAACTGACCCGCTACCTCAACATGCTCGAGCGCGACCCGCTGCTGGCCCCCGTGCGCGGGATCTTCGCCGCCCAGACCATCAAGCCGCAGGCCCGCGTGCTCGCCGAGGACCGCGGCATCCGCTGCGTCGTGCTCGACTACGACGCCATGCGCGGGCTCGACGACCCCGGCTCCCGGCTCTTCTGACGCGCCGGACCACCCCTCCGAAGGGATCCCCTGTGCCTCAGCCCGCCCCGGCCGCCTCCGCTGCCCCGGCCTCTTCTCCCGGCAGCACCCGGCTGGACCCCTCCTTGCTGCGCATCGTGGCCCAGGGCCTCGTGCCCGCCACGAGCGCGTCCGACGTCGCTGAGGCGGTGCGCCGCCAGCTGGCCGTCCAGGGACAGCAGGTCTCCGCCGTCCCGCACGCCCTGCTCTCACGCACCACGGGCACCCGGATACCGGACGTCGAGCGGGCCTTCGCCGACGGACAGCTCGTGCGCTCCTGGCCCATGCGCGGCACGGTCCACGTCACCACGGCTGAGGACCACCACTGGCTGCGCGAGGCCCTGGTGCACCGCTACGAGAACGGGATGTCCAAGGGCACCTCCTGGCTGGGGCTGACGGAGGCGGACATCGACCGGGCCGGCGAGACCGCCCTGGCGCTCATCGCCGCCGAGGGGCCGCTGCCGCGAGCCCGCCTCATCAGCGCCTGGGAGGAGGCCGGGCTGCTGGGATCGGGCGACGGCCAGGACTCCTCCGAGGTGGTCTCAGGGCGGCGCCGTCACCTCATCGCGCGCCTGCACTGGCAGGGCGTCCTCGTCCAGGGGCCTCGAGCGGCCAACGAGCACCTGGTGGTGGACGCCAGCGCCCTGCCGGGCTCCGAGACAGGACCGGGCGGCAGCGGTGGCAGCGCCCGTGGCAGTGACGGACACCGGGCTGCGCTGGCGGAGATCGCCCGCCGCTACGCCACGAGCCACGGACCGGTGACCGCAGCCGACCTGGCCCGCTGGACCACCCTGCCCGTGGGGCAGGCCGCCCAGGCCCTGGAGGACGCCGTCGAGATGACCAATGCCGTGGACTACGCGGCCGACGAGCCCGACGCCGCCGCGCGCGGGCTCGTGCCCCTGACCCGGGCGCGGGTGGGGGAGGGGACCCGTGGTGCACTGACCGTCACGGGGGCTGGAGGCTCGGCCTCGCCGTCGGCACGCGAACGCGGCTCGACCCTCTATCTGCGGGCCGACCTGCCCGACCTGCTCGCCGTCTCGTGGCGCCAGGCGCGTGCCACGCTGTTCCTGGCCTCCTTCGACGAGCTGCACGTGGGCTACAAGGACCGCAGCTGCCTGACCGATGAGGCGGGCGAGCGGCTCATCTGCCCGGGGGCCAACGGCATGTTCCGGCCGCTGCTGGTGGACCGTGGGCGTGTGGTGGCGGTGCGGCCGGTGGGGCAGGGGCTCATCTGGGACCCGGCGGCGCGGCGCTCGGCGCGTCTGGAGGCCGACGTCGAGCGGGCGGTCAGGCGGATGGAGAAGCGGCTGGCCGGGCGCGCGTAAGGGCGACGGACCGGATCCGGGGCCCGTGTGCACCCAGACCCCGCCGCCGGGCGCGCGTAAGGGCGACGGGCCTGACTCACAGCGGTGCGACTGGCTGGGCACGCGGCGGCCTGAGCTGACGCGTGCTGTGCGCGCCTCGTCGGCACCTCTCGGCGGTCCCGTCGCCCCTCGGCGGGACCCTCACCACGGGGCGTCAGACGTCAGATAACGCGTGGTTGGTGGGCGTATGCTCGCCACATGAGCACCGCTGCTTTCACCGGCCGAGTCGTCACCCCCTTCCAGATCATTGAGGACGGTCTCGTCGTCCTCTCCGGCTCCCACATCGCGTGGGTCGGCCCCTCCGAGGACGCCGAGCGCTTCGGCTTCGCCGAGGCCCTGGCCGGCGCTACCCCCGCCCCCGAGGGCGGCTGCATCCTGCCTGGCCTCGTGGACGTGCACTGCCACGGCGGCGGCGGCGAGTCCTTCCCCAACGCCGAGACCCCCGAGCAGGCGATGGTCAGCGTCCTCGAGCACCGTCGCCACGGCACCACCAGCCTCGTCGCCTCCTGCGTCACCGCCGCCCCGGACGTCCTCAAGGCGCGCACCAAGGTTCTGGCCGACCTGTGTGACGCCGGGGAGCTCGCCGGCATCCACTTCGAAGGCCCCTTCGTCTCTCACGAGCGCTGCGGCGCCCAGGACCCCACCTACATCATCGACCCCGACGCCGACCTGACCCGCGAGCTCATCGAACTCGGCCGCGGCCACGTCGCCACCATGACCATCGCCCCGGAGAAGCCCGGCATCACCGGAGACGACGGCGTCGTCGCCGCCCTCATCGACGGCGGGGCCCTGCCCTCCTTCGGTCACACCGACTCCGAGGCCGCCCCCGTGCGCGCCGCCATGGCCGATGCCTCCGAGCGCATCGGCGAGCGCATCGCGGCCGGGCTGCCCGTACGCTCGGGCCGCTCGACCGCCACCCACCTGTTCAACGGCATGCGCCCCATGCACCACCGCGCCCCCGGCCCGGTCCCGGAGTTCCTGGCCGCCGCCGTCAACGGCGACTGCATCCTGGAGATGATCGGCGATGGCACCCACCTGAGCCCCGCCATCGTGCTTGACATGTTCGAGTTGCTGGGGCGTGAGAACGTTGTCCTCGTCACCGACGCCATGGCCGCCGCCGGTATGGCCGACGGCGACTACGTCCTGGGCCCGGCCGCCGTCAAGGTCGAGGACGGGTGCGCTTACATTGCCGGCACGAACACCATCGCCGGTGGCACCGCCCACCTCATCGACGTCGTGCGCACCACCTGGAAGGGCGGGGTCGAGCTCGTCGACGCCGTCTTCGCCGCCTCCTGCCAGGGCGCCGAGATTCTGGGTGACGACTCCGTGGGTGCCCTCGAGCCCGGCATGTGGGCCGACGTCGTCGTCACCGACGCCGAGCTGCGGCCCGTGACCGTCGTGCGCCGCGGCGAGACGGTGGTCTGAGGCGGCACCGCCTGATCGCACTCTCCCCCTCATCGACACCGGCTGCCTACCGGTCTCGATGAGGGGCAGAGGTGTCATCCGGTCAGGCCGAGGAGGCGGCGGGCGTAGACAGCCTGGCCGGAGTGCTGGGAGGCGTCGTCGATGATCGACACCAGACGCACTCCGAGCGTCGTCGGTGGATCCCAGGCCTCATCGATGACCTCATCGAGCCGCGCCGCGTCCAGAGAGCCCAGGAACTCCGCGGCGACCGCGTAGACGGCGTCGAGGTAGCCCGTGAGCACGGACAGGTCACTGACCGTCACCTGCGCGGACTCCTCGGGCGTGTGCCGCCAATCCTCGGTGTCATCGGGCAGCGGTAGGCCGAAGCGCGTCGAGTGCCCGCCCGCCGTCCACTCCGGCTCCCGCCCAGCCAGGGGCGCGATCTGCAAGTCGATCGCCCGCGCCGTGTGCCAGGCGAGCCATGTGAGTGAATCGATCCGCGGTGCGAGCCCATCCACCGGCCGGGCATTGGCCTGCTCCACGCTTACGCCGTCCAGGGCCCGCTCCAGGCGCTCGCGCGAACGTCCCAGGGCGTCGATGAGCATCTTCCGCAGGACTTGCGCGTTCTGGTCTCCAGTCTCAACGATCATGACAACCTCCTCGCCCCCTCGCCGCGCCGAGTGCGCCGCACGGGATCAGGTCAAGGATATGGCGTCGATGCTCGTCACGATGAGCCCGTCTCAGCGAGGTGCGGACTGTTGATCAGGCGGGCTTCCGATCAGGCACGTACCTCGGTGAGGGTGCCGCGCGGTGCTCCTCAGGCGAAGACAACCGTGCGTCGGCCGTTGAGCAGCACGCGGTGCTCGGCGTGCCACTTGACTGCTTGCGCCAGGACCCGGCGCTCGACGTCCTGGCCCTTGCGCTGGAGCACGAGGGCGGAGTCGGCGTGCGAGGCGCGGGTGACGTCCTGCTCGATGATGGGGCCCTCGTCCAGGTCCTCGGTGACGTAGTGGGCGGTGGCGCCGATGAGCTTGACGCCGCGCTCGTGGGCCTGGTGGTACGGCTTGGCGCCCTTGAAGGACGGCAGGAAGGAGTGGTGGATGTTGATGACGTTGCCGCGCAGGCGCGTGCACAGGGCGGGGGAGAGGATCTGCATGTAGCGGGCCAGGACGATGAGTTCAACGCCCAGTTCCTCGACCAGCCGCAGCAGCTCGGCCTCGGCGGCCTCCTTGGTGTCGCGCGTGACGGGGACGCAGTGGAAGGGGACCTCGTAGAACTCGGCGACGTCGCGCAGCGTCTCGTGATTGCCGACGACGCCGACCACCTCGATCGGTAGGCCCTGGCTCTTGGCGCGGAAGAGCAGGTCGGACAGGCAGTGGCCCTCCTTAGACACCATGAGCAGGGTGCGCACGCGGCGGTCGGCCTCGTCCAGGGCCCAGGTCATCTCGTAGGTGGTGGCAAGCTCGGCAAGGTCGGCCTCGAGCTCGCCGCGCGGCACGCGGGTGAGGACGGCCACGCGCATGAAGAACAGGCCCGTCTCGTCGTCGCCGTACTGCTGGGACTCGGTGATGTTGCCGCCGCGGCGGGCGAGCGCGCCGGTGACGGCGTGGACGATGCCGGGGCGGTCCGGGCAGGACAGGGTGAGGACGAGGTGCTGCGCGTCGGGCACGGCGCCGGCCGTGGCGGGGGAGGCGGGGGATGCAGCGGAGGCGGCGGGGGAGGCGGAGATGGTCATGGCCGCAGGGTAGCCGGAGCGCGCGCCGGGCATCCGGAGCGCCCGCGGGGTAGCCGGAGTACCCGACACCCAGATGACCCCGCCGTCTATTGCGGGGGGAGCGCCCGCCGGGTAGCCGGAGCACCCGCCGGGCTGGGTTGTCCACAGGTGGTGGGTTTGTGGTGGTGGTTGTGGTGGTGGCGCGGTTAGGCTCGGGGTGTTCCTGACCCGGGGGCAGGGGCGGGCGACGGTGCCTCCCGTGTGTCCCCCGGGTGTCCCTCTTTCTTTTTGACGCTCCCCCCCTGGTGGTGATCCCTGATGAGCCTTCGTTTCCTGCGGCCCGGCCCGCACGGTAGGGCCGACGAGCCCGGCCAGGCCGGCCAGGCTGGCGTGGCCGACTCGCCTGGCCTGGCCGGCCTGGCCGGCTCGTGCGGTCTGGTCGTTGACGTGCGTGGTGGGCAGGCCGACGACGTCGAGGCCGTGGCTCAGGCGCGGCGTGCGTGGCGGCGGTTCCTGGTGCTCATGGTCGTGCTCGTGGTGGTGTGCGCTGCTGCTGGGGCCGGGGCGGCGCGCTGGTGGAGCAGCCACCGGCCGCGCGATCCCTACCCGTGGGAGACGTCGGTGGCCTCCAGCTACCGGCCACCCACCACCACACCCACGCCTGAGCTCACGCCTGAGCCGACGCCGACGTCGACGTCGTCGTTGTCAAGCCTGCTGTCGGCTGAGGAGCAGGCCCTGCGCGAGGCGGCCCTGGCCACGCCCGCACCCGAGCGGCCCGCCACCATCGACCAGTTCACCCCCGAGGGCGCCATCGCCGCCGCCGAGTACTACCTGTCCCTCTTGCGCTATGTCTACGCCACGGGAGACCTGAGCGCCTGGCAGGCCATGAGCGAGCCCAACTGCATCTTCTGCACCAGTGTCACCGACTATGCAATTGAGCTACACGACGCCGGTGGGTGGACCGACCCCTGGGAGCAGGAGGTCACCCCCACCACCTACGGGGCCGCCGACACCGACCTCAACATCTGGCTCATCACCCTCCACGCCACCCATCCCGAGACCGTCGAGCACGACGGCTCCGGGGGCACTAGCACCCTCGCGGCCGAGGACATCACGTTCGTTCTCCAGCTGCGCTGGGACGGAAAGACCTGGATCGTCGAAGCGGGTGAGATCCGATGACGTCACTGCCCTGGCTCACCGTCCCGACCGTCCTCAGCCTCATCCTCGCCACCCCGGTACCACCCGCAGACGACGACACCGTATGGTCAACTCACGCCGAAGGGGACCGGGCGACTGTCACCTCGACGACCCAGACCACGGTTCCGGCTCCGGGCTCTGGTGCGCCTGCGCCGGTGTCTGGGGGTTATGTTCCTCTGGCGCAGGATGCGGCCGCGGTGTCTGCTGGTCGCGGGTGGAGTGCGTGCACGCCTACCGCCGGTGAGGTCCAGGTCGGTGTGCTGACCAAGGCTCTGGGACGGTTGTGCCCGCCGGCCCCAGAGCCTGCTGGGCAGCCAGCCGCCGCTGAGGCCGGCGCGCCCGTAAGCCTGACCGCCTCGGACGTGTCCACCCTGCTGGTCGGCGGCTCGGGCCTGGTGCGCCAGCCACCCGGGGACCAGGTGATCGTGACCATGGACCTGATCGTCTACACCGACCCCTCACCCCGGACCCTGACCACCACCATCGCCGGCACCGGCGTGACCATCACCGCCACGCCCATCTCCTACACCTGGAGCTGGGGCGACGGCACCAGCACCACCACCACCGACCCGGGCCGGCCCTACCCCCACCAGAGCGTGGTCCACCGCTACCACAAACGCGACAACAACGTCGTCGTCAGCCTGACCACCACCTGGGCCGCCACCTACACCATCGACGGCCAGAGCACCACCAGACCCGTGACCGGCACCATCACCACCACCGAGACCTCCACCCCCTTCACCCTCATCCGCCTGACCTCCATCCTGACCGACGACGCCGAAGAAGCCATGGGCCACTAACCCCACCAACCCCGCCGAACACCTCGCCTCGCTGCCAAACACAACAACCACCCACCGCACACTCCAGAGCAAAACGACAGCCTCCGCAGGCACGAGGACGCCGGTCAAGGCAGACAGTAGGTCCCACCACCATCACCAGTGCTGATAAGCCCATCAGCAAGCAAACCAGCCAAGACCCGATCTGTGGCCATCCGTGTGTGACGCCTGGCCGTGTTTCACCCTGCCGGACATGCGCTGTCCCTCGTGGGGCGTGCTTGTGCACAGACAGGTCGTATTCGCCGTGTGCTTGACCTGTGGCCTGCTGTCATCACCAGAACGATGTCCACCGGCGGCGCCTCGCCTCCAGAGATAAGATGTATGATGTCTGTGATGCAGGCCAACGTTGTCGTGCATCGCAGACACATGCACGATGTCGTGCTCCCCGCAGTCCTAGGCAATGGCGCCTCTTCAGAGACAGGACAGATGATGACTCCACCCCGTTCCCGGGCCCTCTGGGCTCCTACCTTGATCACGACCCTCGCACTGACGGTCTCCGGTGCCCTTCTGGTCCCCACGGCGCAGGGCGCGCCCGAGACGCCGGACGCCACCGTCACGAGCGGGGAGACCGGGGCCGATGCGCCAATGACGGTTGCCCAATGGGCCATTCGCAACCAGGGGCTTGAGGACTATGCGAGCCTGCAGCAAGGAGTCTCGCGCCCTGAGCCGATGACCTGGGTGCTGACGGGGGACTCGATCACCCAGGGCGTCCTGCACAGCCACGGACTCAACCGCTTCGCGGACTATGTCCACGCCTATGTCCGTACCGCTGGCATGCACGGGCAGCCTCGTGCCCAGGACACCATCATCAACACGGGTGTCTCCTCAGCCACCAGTGGCAATCTCATGGACTATTTTGACTCGTGGGTGCTCGGGCACCACGCCCAGGTGGTCATCATGTCGGTGGGCATGAATGACGGTCGCATGCGGCCCGCACTCACCCCGATCGAGCAGTATCGGGAGAACCTGCGGTCTGCAGTCTCCCAGGTCCGGGCGCAGGGCGGTATCCCGGTCCTGCAGACCCAGAACTACACCGCCAAACCCGAGTACAACACCAACCTGGATGAGTACTTCGCGGTGATGCGCCAGGTCGCGCTGGATACTGACACGATCCTGGTGGATGTGGCCCGGATGTGGACCGAGACCAATGACGGGCAGCAGATCAACGCCGCACTCATGGGTGACTCCATCCACCCCAACGAGCGCGGGCACCTCATGTGGGCGCAGTTCCTGCTGGGTAATCTGGGGCTGCTCGACGCCTCCAGCCCGCTGGCCCAGTTGAGTGCGCAGGCCCTGACCCTCGACCGGCTGAGTTGGGCCGATCCAGCTGTAGTAGCCGACGGTGACACCAGTGCGCCCGCCGACGCGCGTCTAGGCCTGAACCTTGACCGGACAATGACCGGTGACGGCAATGGAGTCGACACTCATCAGGTGCCGTGGCTCGCGGAGGCCAGCGAGACGACCTTTGTCATGAGGGTGAAGTTGGGAGCCTCAACCACCGAGGAGGTGCTGCTCAGTGCCGTGGACCCGAGTAGCTCCAAGAAGGTCGAGCTTAAGGTGCTGAGCGACGGGCGGCTGCGTATCAACGGCAATGTGGGCCAGCAGGACGGCTGGTACACCGTGGGAGGGGCCCTGCGTGACGGGCGCTGGCACACGGTCTCTGTGACCCTGACTCACTCCGCGATCCAGCCCTACGTTGACGGCTCCCCGCTACGGGCGTTGTCCCTGGCTGAGAACGCTGCCCTGGCACCTGACCTCTTGGGGGTCCGCGAGCTGACCGTTGGGGCGAGGAAGGACCAGGCCTCGCCCGGAGGGACCCTGTTCCTGCATGGGGAGGTCGACTACGCAGCGGTCTATGACCGGCAACTCAGCGCCGAGGAGCACCAGATGCTGCCAGGCGCGGGCACGGGGGAGACGCCGCTACAAAGGGACCTGCGCCCGCTGGTTGCCAATGACGTTCCCAACACCTGGCTCTACCTGGGTGGACGTGCGACCCAGGGAGTGCCCGAGGCGGATATGCCTGCTTTCACACGAGGGTACGTCGAGCTCCTGGATGAGGTGCTCAGATGGGACTACGACCGGACGTCCCTGGTGCGTCGGATGAAGTTTGTGGTCAACCGTGGCCGTGCAGGCGCCTCCAGTGCGGACCTGCTGGCGGAGTATCGCTCGTTGGAGGAGTCCCAACGGCCCGCGGTGCTGGTGGTGGCGCCCGAGGTGCTGGATCATGGAACGCTCACCGAGTCCTCGGTTGAGGACTTCCGTTCCCACCTCGCCTCCCTGGTGCAGCAGGCGACGGGTGACGGAGCGGTAGTGGTCTTGGTGACCCCACCGCAGCTAGGGAAGCAGGTAGTTCCTTACGCCCAGGCAATGCGTGAACTGGCTGCGGCCGAGGACGTTCACCTGATTGACGCCTCCCAATGGATGGCACAGATGAGGCACAAGTACACGACGCTGGACTCGCTGTGGTGGACAGATGGCGTGCTCAACCATGCCGGGCACCTCATGCTGGCGCAGTACCTCGCTGAGCAGATGGGGGTGAGGCCCTCCACATCCCAGTTGTATGGCCTGGAGAGTCTCTACTTTGACAAGAGCAGTCCGGCTCCTTCTCATCCGGAAGGCGAGACGCCGGGCGCGACTGAGACGCCGAGTGCGACTGAGACGCCGGGCGGGACTGTGACGCCGAGTGCGACTGTGACGCCGAGTGCGACTGTGACCCCGGGCGGGACCGAGACGCCGAGTGCGACTGAGACGCCGGGCGGGACCGAGACGCCGAGTGCGACTGTGACCCCGGGCGGGACCGAGACGCCGAGTGCGACTGTGACCCCGGGCGCGACTGAGACGCCGAGTGCGACTGTGACCCCGGGCGCGACTGAGACGCCGGGCGCGACTGAGACACCGAGTGCGACTGTGACGCCGGGCGGGACCGAGACACCGAAGGTGCCTGAGACGCCACAGGAGCCACAGGGGCCCTCTCATGAGGCGTCGGGCCAGACCATTCCTACTCCCACCTCTTCCCCCTCTGCCGTGTCCCCTCACCAGGCACCGTCCGCGTCACAGCATCGCAACCTTGCCCGCACGGGCTCATCGGTGGCGCTTGTGATGACAGCGGGCCTGCTTGCGGCCGCTGGAGGGCTGGCGCGCCAGCGTCGTTCCCGTCAGTGACGCATGGTCGCTGGATGTGAATGCCATTCACACCGTCCCTGTCGCTGGAGGGCTGATGGACCCCCTGGTGACAGGGACGGTGTCTGCGTCGGGCCTGGCCTGTGAAGGCAACGTCCAGTGAACCTCGCCCCTCAGAGGGTGAGTGCCCGACAAGCCGACCGCTGTGCTTCCCAGCGATGACCCCGCCCGGACTCGCGGACGAGCGTGTCACTCATCCCTAGTCAGAGCCCCTCGTGCCCGCAGGGGCGCCACAGAAACCGCAGGATTCCGCGGAACCGCTAGAATGCGAGTCTTTCTGACTAGAGATGCGTGACAGCCACCAGCCCCGCCGTCGGCTCACAACACCTTTACCTGCCCAATACCCGCCCAACCCGTCTAGCATGGGCTACGTCGTCGTGACTGGCGCAGGTGGGCCAACCACCGGGGAGCGGCGGCGCTGCCGGGCCACCGGCAAGGAGCAGATGGTCGCCCGCCTGGGCCGATGCCGCAGCTGCCGACGCTCGACGTCGGCAAAGTCCGGACACCAAGGAGAAGCATGACCGCCCCCACGACCCTTAACGCCATGCCCCTGGCGCAGCTCGACCCCGAGATCGCTGCCGTCCTCGACGGCGAGCTCGCCCGCCAGCGCGGCACCCTCGAGATGATCGCCTCGGAGAACTTCGTGCCCCGCGCCATACTCCAGGTCCAGGGATCCGTGCTCACCAACAAGTACGCCGAGGGCTACCCCGCCAAGCGCTACTACGGCGGCTGCGAGGTCGTCGACATTGCCGAGTCCCTGGCCATCGAGCGCGCCCTGGCCGTCTTCGGCGGCGACTACGCCAACGTCCAGCCGCACGCCGGCGCCCAGGCCAACGCCGCCGTCCTGCACGCCCTGGCCAGTCCCGGCGACACGATCCTCGGCCTGGCCCTGCCCCACGGCGGCCACCTCACCCACGGCATGCGGATCAACTTCTCAGGCCGCCTCTACAACGCCACCGCCTACGGCGTGGACGAGACCACCCACCGCATCGAGATGGACCAGGTGCGCGAGGCCGCCCTGCGCGAGCGCCCCAAGGTCATCATCGCCGGCTGGTCCGCCTACCCCCGCCACCTCGACTTCGAGGCCTTCCGCTCTATCGCCGACGAGGTCGGTGCCTACCTGTGGACGGATATGGCGCACTTCGCCGGCCTCGTCGCCGCCGGCCTGCACCCCAACCCCGTGCCCCACTCCGACGTCGTGTCCACCACCGTACACAAGACCATCGGCGGTCCGCGCTCGGGCATGATCCTGTCCAGCCGCGGCGAGACCCTGGGCAAGAAGCTCGACTCCGCCGTCTTCCCCGGCCAGCAAGGCGGCCCGCTCATGCACGTCGTCGCCGCCAAGGCCGTCGCCATGCGGATCGCCCAGACCGACGAGTTCCGCGACCGCCAGGCCCGCACCATCGAGGGTGCCGCGATCCTCGCCCAGCGCCTGCTCGCCGACGACGTGCGCGCCGCCGGCATCAGCCTCGTCACCGGCGGCACCGACGTCCACCTCGTGCTCGTGGACCTGCGCGAGGCCGCCCTCGATGGCCAGCAGGCGGAGGACCTCCTCCACGCCGCGGGCATCACCGTCAACCGCAACGCCGTGCCCTTCGACCCGCGCCCCGCGCGTGTGACCTCCGGTCTGCGTATCGGCACCCCGGCGCTGGCCACCCGCGGCTTCGGCGCTGCCGAGTTCACCGAGGTCGCGGACATCATCGCCACCGCCCTCGTGGCCGGTGCCGCCGGCCGGGCCGACGACGATCTGCTCGCCGGCCTGCGGGCCCGCGTCGCGGCCCTGACCGAGGCCTTCCCGCTCTACGACGGGCTCGAGCAGTGAGAGTCCCCTGGGCCGGGACCGCACAGGTCCTGGACGGCACCGCGACGGCCGCCGCGATCAAGAGCGAGCTGAGGCAGCGGGTCGACGCCCTGCGTGCACGCGGCGTCGTGCCGGGTCTGGGCACCGTGCTCGTCGGCGCGGATCCCGGCAGCGTGCGCTACGTGGCCGGCAAGCACGCCGACTGCGCTGAGGTCGGCATCGAGTCCATCCGCGTGGACCTGCCCGCCACCGCCACCCAGGCCGAGGTCGAGGCGGCCATCGACCGCCTCAACGACGACCCTGCCTGCACCGGCTACATCGTCCAGCTGCCGCTGCCCCGGGGCATCGACACCAACGCGGTGCTTGAGCGCATCGACCCGGACAAGGACGCCGACGGCCTGCACCCCACCAACCTCGGGCGCCTTGTCCTGCGCGGCAGCGAGCCCATCACCTCGCCCCTGCCCTGCACGCCGCGTGGCTGCATCGAGCTGGTGACCCGTCACGGCATTGACCTGGCGGGCAAGGACGTGTGCGTCGTCGGGCGCGGCGTCACCGTCGGTCGCTCCATCGGGCTGCTGCTCATGCGCAAGGACGTCAACGCCACCGTCGACGTCTGCCACACGGGCACGGCCGACCTGGCCGAGCACGTGCGCCGCGCGGACATTGTCGTCGCGGCCGCCGGCAGTGCCGGGATCATCACGGCGGACATGGTGCGCCCGGGCGCCGTCGTTCTCGACGTCGGCGTCTCCCGGGTGGTGGACCCGTCCACCGGCAAGGGCCGCATCGTGGGCGATGTTGCCGACGGCGTCGACCAGGTGGCGTCGTGGCTGTCGCCAAACCCGGGGGGAGTGGGTCCGATGACCCGCGCGCTGCTGCTCGCGAACGTCGTTGAGACGGCCGAGCGCCTGGCCGCAGGGGCTGAGGCCTCCTGAGCTGCCCGCTTTCTCGCTGACTGAGGCCGACGGGCCCGGACCTGCGAAGGGTTCGGGCCCGTCCCGCGCGCCGCGCCAGTCGAGCGCTGCGGACTATACGTCCGGTCGCGCGGCTCATGACGCATGGGATGTTCCACGGCCTGCGGCTCCGCGCCCGGGGCTGAGAGCGAGGACCGCAACGACGATCGTCGGCGCGTCGACTCAGATGACATCCCGACGCGCTCCGGCGCGCAGCCGGGTGACGGCGTGCCGGGTGGCTGCCAGGCCCGCGCCCGCCCACACGAGCGCGACCAGCAGGTCGCGGGTCAACAATGCTCCAACGCCGTCGGCACTGGCGTCGAGCGCCGTCACGGTGCCGCTTAGCGGCGCTAGTGCGCCGAGCACACGCACCCATGCCGGACACAGCGACAGCGGTACGATGACGCCGGTCAGCAGCGGCAAGAACGTGGAGACGATGGTCGCGCCCAGGTAGGGGTCGGGCAGGTCGACGCCGATACCCGCCGCGCCCACCCCCAGCAGCAGCCCGCAGACGACGGCGATAGGCGCCAGGGCGATGACCCGCCCCAGCATGGCCAGGTCGTGGGCGGGGGAGAGGACGGCTACCGCGCCGATGGCGGCGGCCCCGGTGAGTACCGCCAGCAGCGAGGGCACGGCGGCGATCGCCAGCCAGTACGCCACGTCCAGACGGCGACGCGTGTGCACCTCGTGGAAGACGCCCAGGTTGCGGTCGGTGGCGGCGGTGCCGACGACCCCGGCGCACACAGAGCTCGCCAGGGCCACCAGTGCGGCAGCGTAGCCGGTGCGCACCAGGTCGGGCGCGGACAGGTCCGCGCCCAGCAGCACGTCGTAGGCGATGCTCAGCAGCGGCAGCACCAGCAGCGTCACCACGGCCGTGCCTACGGTGGCGAAGGCCGTTGACGAAGCCCACGTCACGCGCACCCCCGAGCCGAGCCTGGCCAGGAAGGCTCCCATCAGATGACCTCCAGGGTGCCGGCGCGCGTGGCCATGCGTAGTGCCCGTCGCCCCAGAAAGGCAGCGAGGCTCAGCCAGGCGGACACGCACACCAGCCAGCCGACCACGTCCACGGCGGTGACAGCGCGCCCCAGCAGCAGGTCAAAGGGCATGGATAGGGGCAGGAGACGGCTGAACCCCGCTAGCCAGGGCGGTGGCGCGGTGGAGGTGAACAGGATGCCCGAGGCGATAAACACCGGCACCAGCAGCAGCTCCTCATAGGCGATGGCGTTGGGCGTGAGCACGAACAGCGCCGCGATCACGAAGCTCAGCGCCAGGCAGCCTGCTAGTAGCAGGAGTGCAGCCGCGACCATGCGGCCCGCCCCCATCCACCCGGGGAGGGTGAAGTCCACTGACCCGGAAGCCGCCGCCCACGTGCACCATGCCACTGGTAGTGCCGCCAGCCCGAAGGAGGCCGCGGCGGAGATGACGGCCGCCAACGAGCGCAAGGTGCCGATTGGTGCGATCACCAGGTGCGCCAGGGTTCCCTTGAACCGTTCGAATCCAATGATGCCGGCAGCGCACGTGGCCGTGGTCCACATGCCGATCACGCCGCCGCGCACCCAGCCCTGGGTGGGGGTGATCCCGCCCCAGGCGCGGGCGGCGAGGAACTGCACCAGCGTGGTGACGATGGTGGTGAAGACCATGAGCTGGATGAAGTAAGGGACGGACACGAACTGGCGGACGTGGAAGGCCGTCATACGCAGCTGCCGGATCATCGCCTGAGCCTGTCGGCGAGGGCCAGATAGGCCTCCTCCAGCGACGCCGGGCGGGTGACCAGATCGACGGGCGTCTCGGTCCCGATCTCGGCCAGGGCGGTCGCCAGTACGGTGTCGCGGGCCTGGCGATCCGCGTGCGAGTCGTTCGCAGCCCAGTAGACGGTCACCGTCCAGCGGCTGGACACGGGGCGCTGCACGACGACGGCGCCCTCCCCCAAACACTCTTGCAGCCGGACGGCTGCATCCGCATGGCGGGCGGGCAAGGAGAAGCCGCTGGTCATGCCGATGCCCGCGTAGGCGGCGACGTCGCTCACAGTGCCGCGGATGACGATCCGCCCCGCCCCGATGACGCTGATCGTGTCGGCGAGCTCCTCCACCTCCGGCATGGAGTGGGAGGTCAGCAGCACCCCTGTACCGTCCATGGCCAGTTCCCGGATCATGTCGCGTACCTGCGGGGCGACGTCGGGATCCAGGCCGGTGGTCGGCTCATCGAGCAGGAGCAACGGGGGAGAACCGAGCAGGGCGCGCGCCAGGTGCAGGCGCTGCAGCATGCCGCGGGAGAACGCACCGGCCTTGCGAGTGGCCACGTCGGCCAGGCCCATGCGCTCCAGCACCGTATCCACCGCCTGCTGGCGGCGGCGTTGATCCAGGCCCTGCAGGTCGGCGAAGAACAGCAGATTGTCGCGGGCGGATGCGCGCGGATAGACGCCGAGCTCCCCGCCGAGCACCAGGCCCAGGCGGGCGCGTGCCGCCTCGGGACGACGGACGGCGTCAATGCCGTCGACCCGGATCTGGCCGGCGGTGGGCGCCAGCAGGGTGGCGCACATGCGCACGGTGGTGGTCTTGCCGGCACCGTTGGGACCCAGCAGGGCGTGCACCTGACCGGGATCGACGCTCAGGGAGAGGTCATCGACGGCGACGAAGCCGTCCTTGCCGAAGGTCCGCAACAGCCCAGAAGTCATGAGAACTGTGGTGTCATCACACAAGATTGTCTCATCCCTAAATTCCTAGAGGGTCGGTCTCGCTGAGCTCAGCAATATGCTCTGCCTCGTCTCACGAGTTCTGCTTGTATAGGCACGCTGTAACGATGTTGTGCGGTGCCCGAATTCCTTGAATTGCACCGATTTGTTGGTGTCGCCAAAAGGCTTCTGTTGCGTAATGAAATAGCGGACTGAAGCGTCCTGGGTTTTGTTCCGGTGGTTTATGGTGTCAGGGCTGGAGTCCTTCCTTGATGGTACAGGGTTTCGATTTCTTGGGGCGAGGGTCTCGTGGAGTCGGTGGTTGTTCCACCGGCCGCCCCAGCACATGGTGTGGAGCTCGACCCCGGTGACGCTGGGCCATGCGGCTGTGGCGTGGATGAGCTCGGTCTTGTTGAGACCATTGGTGGTCTGTGCCAAGGGCGTTGTCGTGGCAGTCGCCTCGGGACCCGACGGAGGCTTGGACCCCGGCACCGGTCAGGCGCCAGGTGTGACGCGTGGACACATACTGGTAGCCACGATCGCTGTGATGGGTCAAGCCCTGGAGGGCGTGGTCCTTCGCGGTGATGAGGGCATGCTTGAGGGCTTTCCAGGGCCAACGCCTCGGTGGTCATCGTCGAGCGTGTGGACCAGCCGGCGATCCGACGGCAGAACGCGTCGGTCACGAAGGTGGTGCAGGCTTTATCGCGTGGTGGTACGCGCACAGGTGGTGTCGGCGACCCGCAGCTGGTTCAGGACATCGGCTGTGACTGCGTAGGGTCCAGACCGGGCCGTGGGGCAGCAACAGGTGCAGAGGTCGTGGTGCGGGGCCGGCGTCCGCGCACCAGCCCGGCAAGGCCTGCTGCCCGCGTCACCCGGACGGATCTGGTTGCCTACCGACCTGCCAGCCCGCTCGACCCACCGCTGCAACGTCCCCCACGACACACCCAACTTCGGCGCGATGCCACGCACCGCCCGACACTGACTGACCCCTTTCTTCTCGGTTGTCGTAGCGGATGAGTGACACGAGGGGAGAGCCCCGTAGGTCGCCGCGTGGACACGTGGTGGCGCTTTCCGCGGTGACGCGCGGGCCTGCCCCGGGTCACCGGGTGGGTGTTGCACGCTCATGTGACTGGTGTGATTTGACCGATTCGGACTTTTCGTTGGTATTCCGCGGATTGTGCCCTGTAGCCGAAAACCGCTGTCAACGCTCCCATGTGCATGGGCAGTGCTCACGCACATGGGAGCCGAACGACTCGAGGGCGCCAAACCAGAAAGCCGCGGGATTCCGCGGATTCTGTCCGAGGTCGGTAGGCGTGAGCGTGCATGAGCGTGCGACCCGGACGGCCACGTGCGCGAGTGAACCGCCGTCGGTGGGCAGGGGGTCGGTGGTGGTGTGCCTGGTGGTTGTCTCTCGGGTGTGTGATGTCTCAGGTCATCGGTGGCAGTTCTGTGTCAGGACATTGGTGACGCTTGGGGTTGGGGGTGTGGTTGGACATGTATGTGGTGACGGGTTCGGGCTGGGTGTGTGTTCGGTCAGGGCCTTGGCCGTCTGAGCGGAGTCTCGACGCTTCTGGGGTGCCGGTGGCCGCGAGGAGGTGGGGCTCTGGATCCAGGCGTGTCCACGGCGCGGACATGACCGACCTGGGTGTTCGACCCGCGGGGAGGAGTACGGCGTGATCGCGCGCCTCTGGGCTGGGGTGTCAACGGCATCCCCGGTTCATGCCCGCCGCGTGGACGCCGGCGGTGCGCGAGCGGCGGCCCGGGCCCGTGCGCACCTGCGCGGCGACGGGGTCCGGGCGCGAGGGGGCCGAGCCCCGGCCCCGCGGGTGTCCGCGGCGCGGACATGACCGGCCCACACGCTCGACCCGCCGGGAGGAGTACGGCGTGATCGCGTGCCTCTGGGCTGGGGTGTCGACGGCGGCCTCGGTTGATGTCCGCCGCGTGGACGCCAGCGGTGCGCGAGCGGCGGCCGGGCCCGTCCACACCTGTGGGACAACGAGCTGGCGGCAGCACCAGGGCCTCCAGGCCGGCGACTGCCACGGGCCCAGTGGACGAGAAGCCGGAGGACACCGCCCCCGAGGCCACCCGGACGTGTCACCTACGCAGACACCCCAGGTGTCACCGACGTCCTGAGACACCGCTGTCACCGAGCAGCTGGAGGGTGGCAGCGCGCCGCGCGCCCGCCGAGGGGCCACGAGCACACGCCAGGATGGGCGCGTCTGGTCGCGGCGCCCGGAGGACCCGACGACGACCGGCGTCCGGCGTCGATCTCGTTGCCCAGGTCCTGCTCTCGTCCCTCACACGTCGACCTCGCTCCCCACACGTTGATCTCGTTGCGTGAACGAACGAGATGGAGGGCTGAGGAACGAGATGGAAGGTAGAGGGACGAGACCGAGGGCCGACGGACGAGATGGAAGGTAGAGGGACGAGACCGAGGGCCGACGGACGAGATGGAAGGTAGAGGGACGAGACCGAGGGCCGACGGACGAGATGGAAGGTGGAGGGACGAGGTGGACGGGCTCGGCGTGCGCCGTCCAGGCCCCTGCCCCGAAGACCATGACGTCAGGCCATGAGCCGGGGTGCCGTCGGGGAGCTGACGCCCGTGTTCGCAGTGTGGTCACGGGCGGCGCGCGAGCGGCGGCCGGGCCCGTGCGCACCTGTGGGACGACGAGCTGGTGGCAGCGCGGGGGCCTGAAGGCCGGCGACTGCCACGGGCCCGGTGGGCGGGCGGCCGACCGGAGGAGACCCCCTGACACCAACCCGAAGTGTCACCCCTGCAAACACCCGAAGTGTCACCGATGTCCTGAGGTAGAACTGTCACCGATGTCCTGAGACATCACGGTTGTCTCCCGGGGGGGCTGGCAGGGCAAAGGCCCCCGGTCGTGTGACCGGGGGCCTTTGGGGTGGTTGTTGTCAGGAGTTGTTGGTGGTGTTGGCTGCCTTGCGGCGGCGGACGGTGGCGATGGCCAGGAGGCCGGCGGTGCCTAGGACGCCTGCCCCGGTCAGCAGGGCCGTGACGTCGGCGCCTGTGCGTGCCAGGGAGGGCGGGGTGGTGACGGTGACGGTCTGGCCCTTGTCGTTCAGGTCCTCGTGGGAGGCCAGGACCTCGGTCTCGGAGCCGGGGACGTAGGCCGTCTCGAAGGCGACCAGGTCGTGGCCGGGCAGGTTCGTGGTGTCGACCTGGAACGGGATCACGGCGCAGTCCTGGGCGGTCTTGGGTGTGAAGGTGGTGCGCACCTGGGTGCCGGGCACCTCCTTGCCGGTGGCGCGGTCCATGAGGCGGCCGGCGATGATGTACTCACGGCCCGGCTCGAAGGTCAGGTCGTTGGTCGGGCAGACGGTGTCCTCCAGCTCGACGGTGCCTGGGTCCACGACCTTGTCGCCGTCAGCCTTGTCGGTCAGCGTCGTGCCGATGCCGGGGGTGGTGCCGCCCTTGACGGTCTGGCCCTCGTCCTTGGTGTCCTCGTGGGTGGCCACGACGTGGCCGCCCAGGCTCACCTTCTCGAACATGACGACCGAGCGGTCGCGGATGGCGGCCGCGGGCAGGGTCACGTCCACCAGGCCGCAGTCCTGGGCGGTGTTGGGTGTGAAGGTGGCGGTGCCGGTGTAGGGGTTGCCGTCGGCGTCGGTGTAGGGCTCGCCGGTGGCGGGGTCCACGGCCGTGGCGGTCAGTGTGTACTCGTGGCCGGGCACCAGGGGTGCGTCGGGGTCCTGGCAGACCTTGTCGGTGATGGTCACGGGGCCGCCGGAGGACATCTGCTTGTCGCCGTCGAGCTGGTCGGTGGCGGTGGTGCCCACGCGCGGCTGGCGGACGGTGACGGTCTGGTTCTTGTCGGTCACGTCGGCGTGGGTGGCCACCTCCTTGCCGTTGTGGGCGACGGACTCGAACATGACCACCGAGGAGCCGGCCAGGGCCTCGCCGGGCAGGGTCACGTCGACGACCGCGCAGTCGGCGGGGCCGGTGGGTGTGAAGGTGGCGGTGCCGGTGTAGGGGTTGCCGTCGGCGTCGGTGTAGGGCTCGCCGGTGGCGGGGTCCACGGCCGTGGCGGTCAGTGTGTACTCACGGCCGGGCACCAGGGGTGCGTCGGGGTCCTGGCAGACCTTGTCGGAGATGGTCACGGGGCCGCCGGGCTCGAGGACCTTGTCCCCGTCGGCCTTGTCGGTGGCGGTGGTGCCGATGCGGGCAGGACCGTAGATGACCTCGATGCGGCCCCGGGGACCCTCGACCCACTCGGAGTCGCTCTCGGGACGGTTGCCGTAGGTGATGGTGTCCTGCGTCTTGTGATCAGTGGCGCTGAGCAGGGTCAGCGTCTTGCGGGAGGTCTTGAACCACTGCTTGATGGTGACCTCGCCCTCGCCGGTGCCGGTCCAGGAGGCGGACAGGGCCTCGGCCGTGGTGGTGCCGGTCCAGGTGTTGGTGCCGGTGGCGTCGAAGACGGCCGGGCCCTCGAGGGTGATCTGGAAGGGGACCCCGGCGACGTTCTCGCCGGCCTCATTGGTCACGCGCACGCCCGTGATGTTGCCGTGACGGGTCTTGTCGCCCTCCACGACCATGGCCGTGAAGCCCTGCACGTTCGAGGCGCGGGCGGCCTCGACCATGACGCGGGCCTGCTCATAGATGTCGGGCGCGCCCGCCTTGACGTCGGCGATGAGCTGCGGGACGTAGTTCGACGGGTCGCCGTACTTGTCCGCCCCGGGGTCGCGCTCGAAGTTGGCGTGGATGAGCAGGGCGATCGCGGCGTTGTTGAGCGAGCGCACGTCGCCGGACTCACCTGTCGCCTCCACGTTGTAGGTCTTGAGGATCCAGGCCATCTGGGGCGTGGTCACGCTCATGGCCGTGTCAGTGTTGTAGCCCGTGGTCTCCTCCAGGGTGATGGGCGAGACCACGTCGTCGGCCGCGAGGTTTGATTTCCACATGTGCGCGCACCACACGTCGAAGCCCTGCTCGACGCCGCTGGGCGGCAGGTAGGGGCCCAGCCAGTAGCGGTTCGCACTCATAGAAGTGTGCACGTAGCGGCCGTAGGAGCCTTGGTAGTTCTGGTCGGCGTGGGCCTGAGGAGCCAGCACGGCAGAGACGGCGGTCACGGCGAAGGTGACGGCCAGCAGAACAAGAACGGTGAGCGTCTTACTTATCTGTGCGGGGTGGGGTGTGGTTGAGGTTGAGTTCAAGGTGGCTTCCTTTTGTCATGGGAGTGGTGTCAGTCGCAGGCGCCCCGCAGGCGTTGCCCTGTGCCAGCCTCCCAGCGGGTGTCCATCTCCTCAGTCACGACCCAAGCTCCTGTCGCCGTGGCTCTCGTCGAGCCCAACGTCACTCGTGTCGGCGTCGGTGGTAGGACGTCCTGCCTCAGGCTCAGCGGGAACTGCTGCTCCCGAGTAAGTATAGCCAGCCGGAGGTGTCTCCGGTGTTCGTGCCCGCACCACAGGTGCGAGAACCGTCACTGGGATGCGACCAGCTCGGGCCGGCGGGCCGGTCCGGGGCGTTGGCCTGCCCGGCCGAACCAATGGTGACCGACGCCGACGGGGCGCGGCGGGATCAGCGGTTGTCGAAGTGGGAGTCGAAGGCGGCGTCGGGCAGTCGTAGACGTGGCTCCGAGCGTACGCGAGGGCGAGGGGGCGCCGGTCAGGCGCTGGGCGCCGGTGCGCAGGATCGCGCGGATGGCGCAAGAGCGGCTCGCTCTTGGGCCCGCGCCGGGGCGTGGGTCTGCTGGGGCACGCGGCGGCGGGGCTCGTCGAGGGCCTGGGTGGCGAGCCTTGACGACATGGAAGGCGTCGAGCACCGCGGTAGCGTCGTCGAGCTGGTCGTCAGTCATCAATGGCGTTCTTGCAGCCCTGGAACGCTTCGAGGGCGGCGACCTTGACCCCGGAGCGAAAGTCCTGGCCACGCCCGGCCAGCCAGCTGCTGGCCTTGCCCGAGCCGCCGGGCACCAGACCCAGCCACCTGTCCCGCACGACGCCGTCAGCGCCAGGGGTCAGATCGACCATCCCGGCCAGGTGCTGGGGGCCAGGACCACCACGCTCCAGCGACAGCTCACGCACGTGGTGCCACACCTGCTCGTCCACACCCAGACGCTGCACACCGGCCAACCCCGGCCAACCGGCTCTCAATCGTCACCCATCACCACCAGCACAGGCTCGAGTGACCGACCACAGCGTGCTCCCCGTCGTGCCCAGCCACCCGGCCACGCCCGCCACCGAGGGCTGCCCGCGACGGATCTGGTCGACCGCCCACCAGCACGCCCGCACCGTCAGCAGCGCACACGGCCGGGCCACCCGCTCGTCCTGCTCAGCAAACACACCCGTCGCGCACCCCGGCCCAGCACACCTCCGGGTCCTCGTGCGCCACACCAGCCGCACCGGCCCGCCCAAGCACGGCGCGTCGACAAGCACCACCTCACAGCGCCCATGGCAGCAACCACACCACACCGCACACAACCCACCAACGAGCGCGCTGGCTCCACGCCCACAACCAGCACCCCAGCACCGTCACCGACCTCCCCCCCCCTCACCCCACAACCACGCCCACACCGGCACGCCGCCCACCCCCACCACAACTCGAAAGAGCCGGGATTCCGCGGAATCTGACAGACGCCGGGGAGTCTGAGCGTGCATGAGCCTGCGACCCGGACCGAACGAGCAGGTCCTCGTGGGAACCTCCAAGACACCGCGGGAGTCGCCCCGTACGGCCGAATTGGAGCAGAGTAGGGTGGTGTAGCACCCGGGTGGCCGTGGTTGCAGGTCCGACGGCCTCGGACGATCTCGTGGGGCTGGGTGTCGGGCGGGTGAGCGTCGTGCGCTACCGGAGAGCATGTGCGCGAAACCTGGACAGCACCGGTCCTCACGGGGGCTGCCGCGCGGCGTGCCCGCCCTTGTGACGTCACTATCGGAGTCAGGTAGGATGACTTCGATATCGAAGTCGATTCTCCCGTGGTCGGCACAGTGAGGCGAGGTGTCGTATGCAGTACCAAGGCAAGGTGTCGGGGCCGGAGTCGCTTGGGCGTATTTTGCAGCAGGCGCGCTTGCTGGCCGGGCTGACGCAGCGTGAGCTGGCCAACCAGCTGGGCACCACTCAGAAGTACATCTGGGAGATGGAGGCCGGCAAGCCGTCCATCTTCACGGACCGCTTGTTCGCAGCCATGGAGGCGACCGGCATGGAGCTCACGGCCACTATCACCGTCCCCGATGATGAGGATGTTGCGCGTGATGAGGCTGACCATGGGTGACCTCGTCGTCGAGCTCTACGGCCACCGGCTCGGTGTGCTGCGCGGCGACTGGCGCACCTTCGACCTGGTGCCGGATCCTGCTGCTGCGCTTCACTTCGGTCTTGATTCGACGGTGATGTCGATCGCCGTTCCCCTGCAGGCGCGGTCGAGCCGTTCGCGGGCGCCCATCCGACGCAACTTCTTCGCTGAGCTGCTGCCCGAAGGGCGGATGCGAACGAGGCTGGCACAGACCGCCGGAGTGCAGGAGCATGACGTTATCGGTCTGCTCCGCCAGTTCGGGCGCGACGTGGCAGGCGCCTTGCAGATCTGGGATCCGCAGCTGCCCGGCGAGCCCAAGAGCCCTCGGTATGAGCCCCTGGAGCAAGGCGACGTGGCTCGCATGCTGGCAGCCGTATCGGAGGAGCCGCTGGGGAACAAACCGATCGGCGGCAAGACGTCGCTGGCCGGCGTCCAGGACAAGATCGTCCTGGCTCGCAGGACTGACAACGGGTGGAGCCGAGTGGTCGACGGCGCCCCGTCGACCCACATTCTCAAGCCCCTTCAGACTCGATATCCGACGCTCATCTACGACGAGGAATACGGTGCCCGACTGGCGCGAGCCGTCGGATTGACCAGTTACGCCACCTGGGTCGAGGAGTTCGAGGGGATCCCGGCCGTGGTGATCGAACGCTACGACCGTGACCCTCTGGCACCTCAAGGGCGTGTGCACCAAGAGGACGGTAACCAAGTGCTCGGGGCTTCCGGCGTGCAGAAGTACCAACGAGAGGGTGGGGTCGTCACTCTGGAGCGACTGGCGCGCGCCTTCCAGGGGGCAGGCGGCATCCGGATGGTGGAGGCCCTGTTCGGACAACTCGTGGTGGCGGTGGCCGTCGGGAACCTTGACATGCATGCCAAGAACGTGTCTGTCCTTCATCCGCCGGACGGCACCTGTCGACTCGCCCCCGTCTACGACATGGTGCCGCAGACTCACCTGCCCACCGACGGGGAGCTGGCGCTGGCGGTCAACGGCGTGTACCGGCATGCCTCGGTGACGGGCGCGGACCTGGCGGCTGAGGGGGAGCGGTGGGGGATCGCCGACGCGGCTGCGTGTGCCGAGGCGATCCTTGCCGACCTGTCCGCAGCACTCGACACCGAAGCGCCGCTGCCGGGGGCGCACCCTGGCCTGGTGGATGACATCGGAGGCTTCATTGAGCGGCTTCGCCAGGGCTGATCGGAACGGGAAGCGCTTCTCCCAGTGTCGCGCCTCAACAACTGGCTCGTCACAGCTGAGGCTGTAGCGGGCCAGGAGGGCGATGAGCGTGAGCAGGGCCGAGGCAGGCGTGGCGCCGGGCCCTGCGCCCTACGCCTCGCGGTTGGCCTCGAGGGCCTGCAGGAGCGGTGCGTAGTGGTCGGTGATCGCGCTGCGGTAGGCCTCGACGTCGCCGGCGCGGGCGGCCTCGAGCATGGCGCGGTGAGCCTTGGCGGTGCGCTGGATGTCCTCGGGGGTCGGGGCATCCAGCAGCGGCACGGTGAGGGTGTGGACGGCCCAGAAGGCGTTGATGAGGTGGTGGAAGAGCTGGTTGGGCAGCGGCTCCAGAAGCATGGAGTGGAACTGGTGGTCCTGCTCGGTGAAGGTGCTGTTGGTGGCGGCGAGCTCCTCCATCTCCTCGACGACGGCGTCGATCATGGAGTCCTCGCGGCCCTTCCAGACGGTGATCACCTCCTCGGCGAGGGCGGAGTCCAGGGTGGCGCGGACCTCGACGATGTCGCGCAGGGACCGAAAGTCGTCCCCAGGCTTGAGCAGCCCGCGGAAGACGAGGGACTCGACCATGGGGCGCATGGAGACCTGGCCCACGAAGGTGCCGTGCCCGTGGCGCACGGTGACGATGTCCAGGGCCACGAGCGTGCGCACGGCCTCGCGGACGGAGGAGCGCGACACGCCCAGGTCCGCACAGAGCTGGGACTCCGTGGGCAGGGGGTCGCCCGGTTGCAGGTGCTTGGCGAGGATGTAGTCCTTGATCGCCGTGATGGCTGTGGAGGACTGCGTCGTGTTGTCCTCGGACAGGGAGACGTAGGTGCCGCGCGTGGATGCCATGGGCTTCATTGTCCTCGGTGCTCCGCTCGTTCTTGAGTATTAGGTCCTGCCGCGCATCTCGCCCGTGGGTGTGATGGCGTGTTCTCGCTCACGAAAAGCGTGTTGGTGGGCCGTTACGTGCCGCACAATGTGACTTGGCACGTGACGGGCGACGACGCGTCGTCATATGTGCTACAGTGATCCTACCAACGTCAGACAACAGACGTCCGACTTCAGGAGACCATCAATGGCGATCTCAACCCCCCACGCTTCCCGACGCGACTTCATCCGCATCAGCTCCACCCTCGGTCTGGCTGCCGGCATCGCCGCCACCCTGGCCGCCTGTGGTGGCGGCGACGGCGGCTCGGGCACCTCGGCCACCACTGGTGCGACCGGGGACTCGATGATGGAGGCTCCCGCCAGCTCTGACGGCACCATCACCGCGGGCATTTCCTACGAGCTGGGCACCAACGGCTACGACCCGATGACGACGACGGCCGCCCTGACGGTCGCCGCCAACTGGCACACGATGGAGGGTCTGACCGAGCTCGACCCTGCCTCCCGCGAGGTCTACGCGGCCCTGGGCGCCGAGCTGCCGACCGCGATTGACGACACGACCTACGAGGTCACCCTGCGTGAGGGTGCCGTCTTCTCCGACGGTACGCCCGTGACCACCGACGACGTCGTCTTCTCCTTCGATCGCGTGCGTGACCCTGCCAACAAGTCGCTCTACGCGCAGTTCATCACCTTCGTCGACACCGTCACCGCCAAGGATGACACGACGGTGACGATCACCACGAAGTACCCCTTCTCGCTGATCGCCGAGCGCCTGAGCGTCGTTAAGATCGTCCCCCGCGCCGCTGCCGAGGCCGACCCGGCCGCCTTCGACCTCAACCCGGTCGGCACGGGTCCCTACACGATGACCGACAACGGGGCGGGTTCCCAGAAGGTCGTCTTCGAGCGCAACGAGGGCTACACCGGTCCCAAGCCCGCTCTGGCCAAGGACATGGTCTGGCAGATCCTGCCCGACGACACGACGCGCACGAACGCCATCACCTCCAACACGGTCCAGGCGATCGACGCCGTGCCGGTGGCCAACCTGACCTCCATGCAGGACCCGATCAAGGTCGCGGCGCAGCAGGGCTTCGGTCTGCTGTTCATCATGTTCAACAACTCGGTCCTCACTGACGTCAAGGCGCGCCAGGCGGTCCTCTACGCGCTCGACTACGCCTCCATCTGCGAGACGGGTCTGGGCACGCTGGCCACGCCGGCCTCCTGCTTCGTCCACGAGGACCACCCGGCCTACAAGAAGGCCTCGACGGTCTACACCTACGACGTTGAGAAGGCCAAGAGCCTCCTCGCCGAGGCCGGTGTCACCGAGATCAACCTCCTGTGCACCGACCACGGCTGGTTCTCCAACGTCCGCCCGATCGTGCGTCAGAACCTCGAGGCTCTGGGTGTCACGGTCAACTACCAGGAGAAGAAGTCCTCCGAGGTCTACGGCTACATCGACTCCAACGAGGGTGCGTGGGACGTCATGCTCGCCCCGGGTGACCCCTCGGTCTTCGGCTCCGACGCTGACCTGCTCCTGCGCTGGTGGTACGGCGGCGACGTGTGGACCGACACCCGTATGCACTGGAAGGGTACGGAGGCCTACACGAAGGTCCAGGAGATGCTCGACGAGGCCGTCAAGCTCACCGGTGACAAGCAGATCGCCAAGTGGCAGGAGGTCTTCAACCTCCTGTCCGACGAGGTTCCGCTCTACCCGCTGCTGCACCGCAAGACGCCCACGGCGTACAACGGCGAGACCCTCCAGGGCTTCAAGCCGATCGCGCTGACCGGCCTGTCCTTCGCCGGGGTCGGTACGACGGCCACGGCCTGAGGCATAGTGTCGGTGCCGGGGGTTGCAGCACGTGCTGCAACCCCCGGCACCGACCGTCTTCGCGTCCGGGCCGCGCGCTCGAAACGTGACACACCGCCACTTGCCATCTGACGTCAGACATCAGACAATACGAGTGGCGGCGATGCCGTCATCACCTCCTCGTCCGCCCGTCGTGTGCGGGTGGCGATGGACACCGAAGCAAAGGAGCACCCAGTGTCCAACCTCCTCCGCCTGATCGGTCGGCGCCTCGTCGCACTGCCGCTCATGGTGCTGGGCGTGACGCTGCTCGTCTTCGTCGTCATGTCGTTCTCGAACGCCGACCCCGCGCGCCTGGCGCTCGGCGAGTCCGCATCGGCAGACGCCCTCGAGCAGTACCGCGAAGTCCACCACCTCAACGACCCGCTCTTGACCCGCTACGGGGCCTACATGATGTCGCTCCTGCACGGCGACCTCGGTCAGAGCTTCACGGGCGTGAGGATCACGGATCTTGTGTCCACGGCCTTCCCCATCACCCTCCAGCTGACCTTCATCGGTATCTTCCTCGCGGTCATCATCGCCCTCGTCCTGGGCGTCGTCGCCGCCCTCTACCGTGACCAGTGGCCAGACCAGGTCATCCGCATCATCTCCATTCTCTCCCTGGCGACCCCCTCCTTCTGGCTGGCACTGCTGCTCATTCAGTGGCTCGGCGACGTGCCGGGCGGAGCGGGCTTCTTCCCCTCGCTCGTGACCGACTGGGTGGGCTTCACGGATGACCCGGGTGCCTACCTGCGTCAGATCGCCCTGCCGGCCTTCGCCATCGCCGTGCCCAACTCCGGCACCCTCACTCGCATCGTGCGCACCGCCATGGTTGAGGAGCTCGACCGCGACTACGTGCGCACCGCCATCGGTGCCGGCATCCCCAAGCGCACGGTCATCGCCCGCAACGTCCTGCGCAACGCCCTCATCACGCCGCTGACCGTCCTCGGCCTGCGCCTGGGCTACGCCATGGGTGGCGCCGTCGTCATCGAGATCATCTTCAACATCCAGGGCATGGGCCAGCTGATCTTCCAGGGTGTGACCCGCAACGACGTCAACATCGTCCAGGGCGTGTCGATCACCGTTGCCGCAGCGTTCATCATCATCAACATCGTGGTGGACATGCTCTACGTGCTCGTCAACCCGCGAATTAGGAGCATCTGATGCTGCACCGCCGCACGCTAGACAAGGTTGCCGCACCCGGCACCCGGTTCCAGGGCTGGAAGGCGCTGCCCCTGGGCTCGAAGGTCGCCGTCATCGTCCTGACGGCCCTCGTCCTCGTCGCCCTGCTCGCCCCCGTCATCGCCCCCTACTCGCCTCGAGCGACGGGTCTGGCCTCCACGGAGGTCGTCACCCAGATCGAGGGCGTCGGAGAGGTCGTCTCCTCCGATCCTGCCGTCGCCCCCTCGGCTGACCACCTCTTCGGCACCGACGCCTCCGGGCGTGACATCTTCTCGCGGGCCATCTACGGCGCCCGCGTCTCCCTGATCGTCGGCCTGTCCGCCACCGGTCTGGCACTCGCGGTCGCCTCGGTGCTCGGCGCCATCGCCGCCACCAGCCGCAAGTGGATCGCCGAGACGCTCATGCGCGTGCTCGACGTCGTCATGTCCTTCCCGGGCATCGCTCTCGCGGCCGTGCTCGTGCTGGCCCTGAGCCACTACATGCCGGTGGTCCCCGTCATCGTCACGGCCACCGCCGTCATCTACACCCCACAGTTGACGCGCGTCGTGCGCGCCAACATCCTCGCCCAGTTCGGTGAGGACTACGTCGCCGCCTCCAAGGTCATGGGTGCCCGCGTGCCCTCGATCCTCGTCAAGCACGTGGTGCGCAACTGCGTGGCGCCGATCATGGTCTACGCCACCGTCCTCGTCGCCGACGCCATCGTCTTCGAGGCCTCCCTGTCCTTCATCGGCACCGGTATCCAGGCCGTCAACACGCCCACCTGGGGCAATATGCTCTCCGAGGGCAAGGCCCTGGTCCTGTCCGGCCACTGGTGGCCGACCTTCTTCCCCGGCCTCATGATCCTCATCGCCACCCTGTCCCTCAACGTCCTGTCCGAGGGCCTGACCGACGCCATGGCTTCGCCCAGGATCCGCAAGAAGGTCGACGTCCAGGCCGACGAGGAGGCCCTGGAGACGGAGGAGGCGTGGAACGAGGCCGGCGACGCCGTGCGTGACAACGCCGAGCTGCCCGCCGACGCCATTGCCGGTGGACAAGCCTCCGGGCTCACCGGTCTCGTCGAGCCCGCCGCCGAGGAGGTCCCGCTGTCCGCACGCCTGGCTCTGCTGCGCGACGCCGAGCTGGCCCGCCACGACCGGCTGATCTACCCGACCCCCGAGGCCACGCCCGTGCTGGAGGTCACGAACCTCTCCATCGCCTTCCCGCAGCAGCACGGCGAGGTCAATATCGTCGACAACGTGTCCTTCTCGGTCCGCCCGGGCGAGACCATGGGTCTCGTGGGCGAGTCCGGCTGCGGCAAGTCGATCACCTCGATGGCCATCATGGGCCTGCTGCCCCCGACCGCCCGCATCACCGGCGAGATCCTGTTCAACGGTAAGAACATCCTCGAGATGACCCCCGCAGAGCACAACACGCTGCGCGGTCACGAGATGGCGATGATCTACCAGGACGCCCTGTCCTCGCTCAACCCGTCAATGCTCGTCTCCGCGCAGATGAAGCAGCTGACCTCCCGTGGTGGCACCCGCACCGCCGAGGATCTCCTCGAGCTCGTCGGCCTGGACCCGGAGCGCACCCTCAAGAGCTACCCGCACGAGCTGTCCGGCGGACAGCGTCAGCGTGTGCTCATCGCCATGGCCCTGACCCGCGACCCGAGCCTTGTCATCGCCGACGAGCCCACCACGGCTCTTGACGTGACGGTCCAGAAGCAGGTCATCGACCTGCTCAACGACCTGCGCGAGAAGCTCGGCTTCGCCATGGTCTTCGTCAGCCACGACCTGGCACTCGTGGCCAAGGTCGCCCACCGCATCACGGTGATGTACGCCGGACAGGTTGTGGAGCAGGCGGGCACCTCCGAGCTCATGAGCAACCCGGTCCACGAGTACACCCGTGGCCTGCTGGGCGCGGTGCTGTCCATCGAGGCCGGCTCCAAGCGCCTGCACCAGGTGCGCGGTACCGTCCCCAGCCCCTCCGAGTTCGTCTCGGGAGACCGCTTCGCTCCCCGTTCGGACCATCCGACGGTGGGCCTCGAGACCCGTCCCGTGCTCAAGCTGGTGCCCGGAACGCATGAGCACTACCACGCCATCACGCCCGAGCTCGAGGCGATCCTCGCGAAGGAGGCCAACTGATGTCCGCTGACAAATACGCCGGGTGGAACCCGGAGACGGACCCGGTCGTCGAGCTGCGCCACGCGCACGTCATCCACAAGTCCCGCACGGGCAAGCTCTTCCGGCCCGACACGGTCCACGCCGTCAACGACGTCTCCATCTCGGTGCGTCGCGGCGAGACCCTGGGCCTCGTGGGCGAGTCCGGTTGCGGCAAGTCCACCACCGCCCGTGTCATGGTCGGCCTGCAGAAGCTGACCAGGGGTGAGGTCCTGTTCAAGGGCAGTCCCCTCGGTCACAGCGCTGCGGACCGGCGCAAGCTGGGCCGTGCGGTCTCCGTGGTCTTCCAGGACCCGGCGACGGCGCTCAACCCGCGCATGATCGTCCACGACACCCTCATCGACCCGCTCAACGTCCACGGCATCGGCTCCCCGGCCGAGCGTGAGGCCAAGGTCAAGGACCTCCTCCACCTCGTCGGCCTGCCGCCGAGCGCCATGGACGTCCTGCCCCGCCAGATCTCCGGCGGTCAGCGTCAGCGCGTCGCCATCGCGCGCGCCCTGGCGCTGGACCCGGACATCATCGTGGCTGACGAGCCCACCAGCGCTCTCGACGTGTCGGTACGCGCCCAGGTGCTCAACCTGCTCCAGGACCTCAAGGCCGCCCTTGGCCTGGGCCTGGTGTTCATCAGCCACGACATCAACACGGTCCGCTACGTCTCGGACCGCATCGCGGTGATGTACTTCGGGGAGATCCTCGAGCTCAACACCACCGAGGAGATCTTCGCCAACCCGCAGCAGGAGTACACGCGCACCCTCCTGGGCGCCGTGCCCTCGCTACTTGAGGTCTGACCCGCCGCCCCGCCGGGCACCCCAGTCACCGGCAGCCGGCCCCACCCTTGTGTGGGGTCGGCTGCCTGCGTTTGTGATGCCTCCGACGACGGCTCGGCGCGTGTCGTCCTGAGGCGCCGCCGCGAGGTCCAAAATCGCTCCACATATGTTAAGCAAACGTCTTGACGTCCGAATGAGGCCGGGATAGATTGGCTGATGTCGGCAGGTCAAGGATGACCTCAGCGGGGCGTGAGAGCCCCGGATAATTCGACGGTGAATGACAAGGAGGGGCTCATGCACACGGCATCAAGTTGGCGTATCACCACGAGCACCCGTCGTCGTCGGTCTGCTGTCCGCCAGGGACGCGGCCCCTCCGTCCTCGCCGCCTGAGGCGGTGCAGGAGTCAGGCTCCTTCACTTCTCCGCCATCGTGCGGGTACTGCCGCCCTTGAGGTGAACCTCGGGTCCCACCCGTCCTCCCGGCCCCGCCGGGTGCCGTCCTTCCCCTGACGTCGCCGTCGCGACGCGGGAGGACCGGCTGACCGTCATTTCTTGAGAACAATAACCTCTCGGTGACGCGCCATTTCTTACATGCATTTTCCGGGGAGAAGTGCGCCCATTTTCGGGAAAGGAGAAAGACATGCAGGAGAAACTCATCCTGCCGGATCTCAACCACGAGCCACGGTTCTGCCGGGAAGGCAGCATCGTCCTCGACTTCGTCTCCCGCAGCGACGGCGACCTCGTGCGGATCACCGACGAGGCCCACCACAGCCTGTCCCTGCGGATCAACGGCGGCTACGCCGTCTACGAGGCCGACGCCCTCGACACGTGGAACACGCTCGAGGCGGAGGACGCCCGCGCCCTCAACGACGGCCACCGCCACAGCGCTGTCCTCACCGTCACCGCACGGGGGACCCGCCTCTACATCGACGGCTACCAGGTGTTCAGCGGCACCTCGACCGCCTTCCTCGCGGCCCTCGAGGGTGCCCTCACGCTCCAGGTGGGCGGTGACGGCGGCCCCCACGTCCTGTCATTCGACGTCCTCGGCCGCGCCCTGACCTCACGCGAGGTCCTCGGCCGCGCTCACGTTGCGCAGCCCACGGTCGAGTTCGCCGCCAACCGCCTCAACGCCCTCGACGTCGCCCGCCTGGCCACCTGGCGGCGCGGCTCCATCGACCTGCGCTTCCGCGTGCGCGGCCGCATGCAGGAGGGCGCGCTCCTGGCCGTGGGCGGCGGCGGGCGCGAAGGCCTGAACCTGCGGGTCACCCCGCACGGGCTGGTCTACCGGGCCCTGGCCGCCGACGGCACCGTCCTGCGGGAGGTAGCGGCAGTGGGGCAGTGGAGCGATGGCCAGTGGCACCGCGTCGCGATCTCCTGCGGGCACGGCGCCGTCGACCTCTACGTGGACGGCTTCCGCGAGGTCCACGCCCCCGGCGAGTTCTTCCTCGGCGACGTCGAAGGCCTGGACGAGATCGTCATCGGCCAGGACTGCCACGGCGTACGCCTGTCAGGGGAGGTCCAGAGCGCCGGACTGTACGAGCAGGTGCTGAGCAACGAGCAGGTCAAGCGGCTGCACGGTGTCGCCCCCGTCGAGACCGACGCCGTCTTCGACCGCGGCTTCCACGGCGCAGCGTCCTACCGCATCCCCTCCCTCCTCACGCTGAGCTCGGGCACCGTGCTGGCAGGCGCCGACCAGCGGGTCTCCAGCCCCAACGACTCGCCCAACGACATCAACTTCGTCGTCCGACGCTCGACCGACGGCGGCCGGACCTGGGGCCCGCTCCAGACCGTCATCGACTGCCCCGGCACCGGCCAGGACGCGGCCTCCGTCATCGACTCCTGCATGGTCCAGGACCCGGCCACCGGTCGCGTGCACGTGCTCATCGACCACTTCCCGGGCGGGCTGGGCCAGCCCAACTGCGTGGCGGGCACGGGCTTCGACGAGCAGGGCAGGCGACTGCTGCGGGACCTCGATGGCGCCCTCTACCGGATCGAGGCCGACGGCTCAGTGAGCACCGAGGACGGCTGGGCCACCGGCTACCGGGTCGATGAGGCCCTCAACCTCACCCTCGAGGGCGAGCCGGCGGGCAACATCGAGCTCGCGCCGGGCGCCTGGCCCGGACAGAGCCTGTTCGCCGTGCCCACCTGCTACCTCCAGCACGTCTACTCCGACGACGACGGCCTGAGCTGGTCCGAGCCCCGCGACCTCAACCCCTCCCTCAAGGAGCCGTGGATGAGGTTCCTGGGCACCTGCCCCGGCACCGGCATCATCCTGCGCCACGGCCCGCGCGCCGGCCGGATCATCGTCCCGATCTACTACAACAACGACGAGAACTGGCTCGCCATGTGCGCCGCCGTCATCTACTCCGATGACCACGGCGAGACCTGGACCCTGGGGGCCAGCCCCAACCAGGACCGCCCCACCGCCGTCGGACCCCTGGACCCGCGGACCTTCACCGACGAGACCTGGTCACTGCACGAGGCGACCGTCGTCGAGCGCGAGGACGGCAGCATCCTCATGCTCATGCGCAACCAGCACCCTCGCGCACGCGTGGCCACGGCCGTCTCGGGCGACGGCGGCGAGAGCTGGGGCGAGATCGGTTTCGACGACGCGTTGCCCGAGATCTGGTGCCAGCCCAACGCCCTGTCGCTGAGCGGCCCCGCGGGCGAGGACCGGATGGTCTTCGCCAACGCCTCCCTCATGCTGCCCTACCGGGGCTGCGGCGTCGTGCGCCTGAGCCTCGACGGCGGCAGGAGCTGGGCGAGCTCGCGGACCTTCAACCCCGCCCACTACGTCTACCAGTGCCTGTGCGAGCTGCCCGACGGCGACATTGGCCTGCTGTGGGAGAACGAGTGCCAGGGCCTGTACTTCTCGCGGCTGCCGCTGAGCTTCTTCGGCCTGCCGCTCGAGGCCGCCACGGCGGACGAACAGAGCGTCCCCACTCGCTGAGCGGCTCCCACCGACTGTCCGATTCACCACCATCACCCACCACACCTGTTCATAGGAGAACGCCCATGTCCCGTACCACCGTCCCCGCCCTCCACGGCCCCTCACGCCGCGGCTTCGTCACCGCCACCGGCGTCGGACTGCTCGGCCTGCTCGCCGCCTGCGGCTCAGGCGGTTCCGACGACGCCGAGGCCGAGGCGACCGGCCCGCTGTCCGGCACCGTCACCATGTGGTCCTCGTTCACCCAGGGCCCGCGCGCCGAGTGGATGCAGAAGATGGCCGACGCCTTCCACGCCGAGAACCCCGAGGTCACCGTCAACATCGAGCTGTTCTCATGGGGCGAGTTCAACACCAAGTGGACCACCGGCCTGACCGCCGGCCAGGTCCCCGACATCTCCACCGCCCTGCCCAACAATGTCGTCGAGATGATCAACGCCGAGGCGCTCATCCCGCTGGACGACGTCATCGACTCCATCGGCAGGGACAGGTTCCCCGAGGCGGCCCTGCGCGAGGGCCGGCTCGAGGACGTCTCCTACTCCGTGCCGATCTACTCCCACGCCCAGGTCATGTGGTACCGCAAGGACCTGCTCGAGGCTCACGGCCTGGGCGTGCCCCAGACCTGGGAGGAGCTCGCCCACGCCGCCAAGACCATCGGGCGCAGCAACGACCTCTACGGCCTGTCCGTGCCGCTGGGCACGGGGGACATGATGGGGGCGCGCTACCTCAACTTCTACGTCCGCTCGGCGGGCGAGCGCCTGCTCAAGGCCGACGGCTCCGCCAACCTCACCTCCGCCGCGGCGCTGGAAGGCGTCACATACTGGGTGGACCTGTACAAGGAGGTTTCGCCCGAGGGCTCCCTCGAGTACGCGGTGCTCGACCAGGCGACCCTCTTCTACCAGGGCAAGACCGCCTTCGACTTCAACTCCGGCTTCCATATCTCCGGTGTCGAGGCCAACAGCCCTGACCTCCTCGGCTCCATCGCCGCGGCACCCCTGCCCCGCCTCAAGGCCTCCGACCCGGTGAACTACCCCGCCGAGACCTCCACCATCCCGCTGGTCGTCTGGCAGGCCTCCGAGGTCCGGCGCGAGGCCAAGGCCTTCCTCGAGTTCCTCTACTCCACGGACGAGTACATCGAGTTCCTCCGCGCGGTGCCCGGCGGCATGCTGCCCGTCCTCAGTGACGTCGCCGAGGACCCGGCCTTCCTCGACAACGAGACGATCTCCACCTTCGCCGACTCGATCGAGGTGATCCAGGACCAGGTCGGCGTCGGCAGCGCCATCGGTATGGAGGAGGGACCGGTCGTCCAGGCCGGCGTCCTGACCAGCCAGGGCCTGATCGAGAAGATGTTCCACTCCGTCATCATCGACGGCACGGACATCGAGGCGGCCGCCAAGGACTGCGACGACAAGCTCAACGCGGCCTTCAAGGCCGCCGGGGCTCAGATCGGCTGACCCCCGCCGAAGCGCCGGTGACGTCGCATGACGCCACCGGCGCCGGGAGTACGACATGTCTCGTGTCAAGCAACTCAACTGGACCGGCATCGCCTTCGTCGCCCCCTCGATCGTGGTGGTGCTCGCGCTGCTCATCTACCCGGTGCTCTCCAGCATCTGGTTCTCCTTCACCAACAAGCACCTGCTGCGTACCGACTACGACGTCATCGGGCTCGACAACTACACCGACCTGCTCACGTCCCCGGAGTACTGGAACGCCTTCGGCGTCTCCGTGCGGTGGACCGCCGTGTCCATCATCCTGCAGCTGCTGGCGGGCCTCGTCCTGGCCCTCGCCCTGGACCGGGTGCCCCGGGGCTCGGCGGTGTTCCGCACGCTGCTCATCGTCCCCTGGGCCTTCCCGGCCATCATCACGGCCTTCGCCTGGAAGTGGATCCTCAACGACGTCTACGGCATCCTGCCCAACCTGCTGACCCGCAGCGGGCTGACCGAGTCGAACATCGCGCTGCTGGGCAACCCGGTGCTCACCTTCTGGGTGGTGCTGGGGGTCAACGTCTGGTTCGGTGCGCCCCTGTTCATGGTCAACATCCTCTCGGCGCTCAAGACGATCCCTCAGGAGCAGTACGAGGCGGCGATGGTCGACGGGGCCAGCGGCTGGCAGCGCTTCCGCTTCATCACCCTCACGCACATCCGCGAGGTCGTCGGCCTGCTCGTGGTCCTGCGCGTGATCTGGGTCTTCAACAACTTCGACATGCTCTTCCTGCTCACGGGCGGTGGTCCGGGCACGCGCACGACGACGCTGCCGATCTACGCCTACCAGGAGGGCTGGAACCTGCGTCAGCTCGGGGTGGCCTCCACCGTCACCGTCCTGCTGCTGCTGTTCCTGCTGGCCATCGCCATGGTGGCCTTCCGGGTCATGAACCGCTGGGACAAGGAAAGGGGCTGACGCCATGCGCCGTGTCGGTCAGAGCCGCTTGGGCACCGTCGGTGTCTACCTCCTGCTCATCATCGCCTCGTTCATCGCGGTCTTCCCCCTGCTGTGGGTCGTCGCCTCGTCCTTCAAGACCTCCACGGAGCTGGCGCAGAACCCGCTGCAGCTCCTGTCGTCCGCGCCCACGCTCGAGCACTACCGCAAGGTGGTCACGGAGATCGGCTTCCTGGGCAACCTCAGGAACTCGCTGCTCATCGCGACCTGCTCGACGGTCATCGCGGTGCTCGTCTCACTGCTGGGCGCCTATGGCATTGTCCGCTTCTTCCCCCGGGTGGGGCGCCAGCTGACGAAGCTGCTCATCAGCACCTACATGTTCCCGCCGATCCTCCTGGCGATCCCGTACACGATCACCATGGTCAAGCTCGGGCTCATGAACAGCTATGTGGGACTGGTCATCGCCTACCTGTCCTTCTCGATCCCGTACGCGATCTGGATGCTCATCGGCTTCTTCCAGACGGTGCCGATCGGCATTGAGGAGGCGGCGGCGGTCGACGGCGCCAGCCGGCTGCGCGTGTTCTGGCAGATAGCGGTTCCCATCATCCTGCCGGGGATCGTGGCGACGGCGGTCTACACCTTCATCAACACCTTCAACGAGTTTCTGTACGCGTTGCTGTTCATCACCGACTCCGACAAGATGCCGGTGGCGGTGGGGCTGTACTCCCTGCAGGGCTCGGAGGTGCTGGACTGGGGTGCGATGATGGCGGCCTCCGTCATCGTCATCGTGCCGTCCGTCGTGTTCTTCATGCTCATCCAGCGCCATATCGCTGGTGGGCTGTCGGAGGGGTCGGTGAAGTAGCCGCCCCCTCAACGCTCTCACCCACGCCGCCCCGCCCGGGGTCGGGAATGATCGCCATCGATCCCGTGTAGGGGTGGCGTGGGTGGGCCGCGTCTGGCACACTTAGGCCTAGACGTCAGACGTCTGATCAACTGTCAAAGAAGAGAGTACTCATGGACACCCGCTTTACCGGCGTCATCCCCCCCGTCGTCACGCCCTTCAAGGATGGTGAGATCGACTTCGAGTCCGTCGACAAGGTCGTGGACTTCCTCATCGACAACGGCATGAACGGCCTCTTCGTCGGTGGCTCCTCCGGCGAGGTCGCCTACCTTACCGACGCCCAGCGCGACGCCGTCGCCGAGCGCGTCATCAAGCACACCGCAGGCCGGGTCCCGGTCCTCGTCGGCGTTATCGAGACCACCAGCGCCCGCGTCATCGAGCAGGCCAAGCGCGCCGAGGCCCTCGGGGCCGACGCCATCGTCGCCACCTGCCCCTTCTACGCCATCAACGACATGGCGGAGATTGAGGACCACTTCCGCGCCATCGCCGCCGCCACCAGCCTGCCCCTCTTCGCCTACGACGTCCCCGTGCGCCTCAACGGCACGAAGCTCGCCGCCGAGATGCTCGTCAAGCTCGGCACCGAGGGCGTCGTCACCGGCATCAAGGACTCCTCCGGCGACGACGTCGCCTTCCGCCGCCTCGTCCAGCTCAACGACAAGGCCGGCCACCCGCTCGTCCTGCTCACCGGCCACGAGTGCGTCGTCGACGGCATGCTCCTGGGTGGCGGCGACGGCGTCGTTCCCGGCTACGGCAACGTCGAGCCCCGCGCCTACGCCGACATGTGGGCCGCCGCCCAGGCCAAGGACTGGGACGAGGTTCGCCGCATCCAGGACGGCATCAACGAGGGCTTCGAGATCGTCTTCGTCCCGCAGGGCCGCTCCGGCGACGCCAGGGGCATCGGCGCCTTCAAGACCGCCATGGAGGCCCAGGGCACCATCGCCACCAACGAGATGGCGTACCCGGTCAAGGCCCTCGAGGGCGAGACCAAGGAGGGCGTCGTCGCCATCGCCCGCAGCCGGGGCCTGGTCTGACATGACCGCGCCGGTCCCCACCGCCACGACGCCCCGACCCGGCACCGACGACGTCCTCGTCGGGGTCGACCTGGGCGGGACGAAGATCGCCGCTGCCCTGGTCGGCATCGACGGCACCGTCCTCAGTGACGTCCTCGAGGTGCCGACGCCGGCCCACGATGGCCCTGAACGCATGCTCGACGCCATCGCCGGGCTCGTGACGGACGTCGTGGCGGCGGGGACCCGCACCCGCCCCGGCGAGACGGCCACCCCGCTCGCCGTCGGCATCGGCTCCGCCGGCGTCATTGACGCCGACCGCGGTGTCGTCACCTCCGCCACCGACGCCATCACCGACTGGCCCGGCACGGACATCGTCTCCGGCGTCGGCGCCCGGCTGCGGGCCGCAGGCGTCACAGGTCCCGACGGCGAGGCCCCACTCGTCCACGTCGACAACGACGTCAACGCCTACGCCGCGGGCGAGGCCTGGATCGGTGCCGGCGCAGGCGCGCGCACCGCCCTCGTCGTCGCTGTCGGCACCGGTGTGGGGGGCGCCGTCATCCTCGGCGGCAGCGTCCACCACGGAGCCCACTACGTCGCCGGTGAGATGGGCCACATGCCCAGTGGGCTGGCCGGGCAGGAGATGTGCACCTGCGGGCGCTCCGGCCACCTTGAGGCCGTCGGCGCAGGTCCCCAGATCGCCCGACGCTACCGGGAGGCCACTGGCGCCACCGACGTTACCACCGCTCTCGCCGTCGAACGTCTGGCCGACGACGGCGACGCCACCGCCCAGCGGGTCTACCGGGAGGCGGCCATCGCCCTGGGCCAGGCCATCGCCCAGGTGGTCACCGTCCTCGACCCCGACACGGTCATCATCTCCGGAGGCCTCGCCCGCTCGGGAGAGCTGTGGTGGGGGCCCCTGCGTGAGACCGTCGCGGCCGAGCTCATCGACCTCGTCGCCCGGGACACTGAGCTGCTGCCGGCCACCCTGGGCACCACGGCACCCATCATCGGGGCTGCGCACGAGGCGCACCTGCGCCTGTCCCGCACCTCGTGACACGATGCTCCGGCGCCGCGGACACCGGTCGCGGCGCCGGAGCGCGCGCACTGCCCGGTCCCGCGCCCGCCGGGCCCACGCCGCCCACCAGCCACGAGCCCACCGAACACGTAAGGAAGCACATATGAGTACCCTCAACCCCGTCCTCGAGAAGCTGCGCGGCGGTCTCATCGCCTCCGCCCAGGCCTACCCCGGTGAGCCCATGCGCGACCCGCGCACCATGGACGAGGTTGCCCAGGCCTGCGTGGCCGGCGGCGCCGTCGGCATCCGCGCCCAGGGCCTGGCCGACCTCGCCCTCATCACCCAGCACGTCGACGTGCCGGTCATCGGCCTGTGGAAGGACGGCCACGACGGCGTCTTCATCACCCCCACCCTCACGCACGCCATCGCGGTGGCCTCCACCGGTGCCGAGATCGTCGCCATCGACGCCACCCGCCGCCCCCGCCCCGACACCCTCACCTTCGCCCAGACCGTCGAGGGCCTCAAGCAGGCCCGTCCGGGCATCCTCGTCATGGCCGACTGCGGCAGCCTCGACGACGCCAAGGCGGCCCAGGACGGCGGTGCCGACATCCTGGGCACCACCCTGGCGGGCTACACCGGCGAGCGTCCCACGACGGACGGCCCCGACGTCGAGCTCATCGACCAGGTTGCCGCCATCGCCCGGGTGCCGCTCGTGGTCGAGGGACGTGTCCACACCCCGGCCCAGGCCGCGCTCGCCATGCAGCACGGGGCCTTCGCCGTCGTCGTCGGCACCGCCATCACGCACCCGACCACCATCACCTCCTGGTTCGCCGACGCCGTGAGGAACGCCTGACCCCCTGCCGATCGCGTGGTCCGTGTGACACGTGTGACGAGTGGGAACGTGGGGGTCTCCACGCCACGCGAAACGCCGCGATATCTGACAAAACGGCCCGCTTACGCATAGCGTTACGGCCAGCGGCACCGAACCGACCCGGTGCCCACCTACGACTGAGAGGCAGATACATGTCCGTCAACCGCACCGAGCTCATCGCCGCCATCGCCGAGAAGGCCGACCTCACCAAGGTTCAGGCCGACGCCTTCCTCGGCGCCTTCCAGGAGGTTCTCGTCGAGAACGTCGCCAAGGGCGAGGCTGTCAAGATCACGGGCCTCATGGGCGTCGAGCGCGTCGAGCGCGCCGCCCGCACCGGCCGCAACCCCCGCACGGGCGAGGAGATCCAGATCCCGGCCGGCTACGGCGTCAGGCTGACCGTCGGCTCCGCCCTGAAGAAGGCCGTCGCCAAGTGACGACCCTCTGAGGCAGCGTGCGGCGCGAGCCGCACGAGCACCCAGCACACGCGGGGGCGCACCACACGACGTGGTGCGCCCCCGCGGCGTCTGTGCCCCGCTGAGTCTGTGCCCCGCGCAGAGTCAGTGCGGCCAGGTCCGGCCTCTCCTCCGCCAGGAGTGCCCCGATTCCTTCTGGCGGATGAGGTGCTCGCGGCCCCCTCTCCCTAGGATGAGGCCATGTCCAGCACCGACACCTCGTCGTCTGTCTTCCGCCCGCCGTCAGCACCCGACGCCCCCGGGAACGTGCCTGCCCTCCTGTGCCAGGACCTGAGCAAGGCCTTCGGTCAGAAGATCGCCGTCAACACCCTGACGATGGCCGTGCCCACGGGCTCCATCTACGGCGTCGTCGGCCCCAACGGTGCGGGCAAGACCACCACCCTGTCCATGGCCACGGGGCTGCTGGTGCCCGACGGCGGACGCGTCCTCGTCCACGGCATCGACGTCTGGGCCGAGCCCGCCCGCGCCAAGGCCCAGCTCGGCGTCCTGCCCGACGGGCTGCGCACCTTCGACCGCCTCTCCGGCCTCGACCTCGTCACCTACGCCGGGCTCCTGAGGGGTCTGGACCGCGAGACCGTCATCGAGCGCGCCACCCAGCTCCTGCACGTCCTGGGCCTGTGGGAGGCCGGCACCACCCTCGTCACCGACTACTCCGCCGGTATGCGCAAGAAGGTCCACCTCGCCTGCGCCCTCGTCCACTCACCCGCTGTGCTCGTCCTCGACGAGCCCTTCGAGGCCGTCGACCCCGTCTCCGCCCAGACCATCCAGGCGCTGCTCACCGACTTCGCCGCCTCCGGGGGAACCGTCGTCATCTCCAGCCACGTCATGGCCACCGTCCAGCGCTTCTGCACCCACGTGGCCGTCATCCACAACGGGCGCGTCCTGGCCGCGGGCACCACCGGGGAGGTAGCCGCCGGCATGGACCTCGACACCCGCTTCGCCCAGCTCGTGGGAGCCCCCGCCACCCGGGAGGAGCTGTCGTGGTTGCGACCCTCGTCCGTCTGAGGTGGCGCCTGACCCTCAACGCGCTCTCGCGCAACGTGTGGGCGCTCATCGCTACCGTCATCGGCGCCATCTACGGGATCGGGTTCCTGGGGCTGCTCCTGTTCGGCACCGTCGCCCTGGGGCAGGCGCCCGTCGACGTCATCGCCCAGGTTCTCGCCGGCGTCGGAGCGCTGACGGTCCTGGGCTGGACCCTCGTCCCACTCCTGTTCACCGGTGTGGACGCCACGCTCGACCCGCGCGCCATGGCCGCCTGGATCGCGCCCTCGCGCTCGCTGTCGCGGGGACTGGCCGTGGCCGCGGCCTGTGGCATCACTGGCGTCCTGACCGCCCTGGGGACGCTGCTGCCGGCGCTCGTGTGGGCGCTCGCCGGCGAGGTGGGCGCCGCCCTGCTCTCCCTCGTGCTCGCGCCCGCCCTGCTCGCCACCTGCGTCCTGCTCGGCCGCGTCATCGTCATCGGGGCGGGTGTGTCCCAGTCCCGCCGCGGACGCGAGCTGGCGGGTGTCGTCGGCATGCTCGCGATCCTCGCCATCGCCACGCTGCCCTCGCTGCTGTCCAACCTGAGCCTCGACGACCCGGACGGCCTGCTGGCCGCGCTGCGCACGGGCGCGGTCGGGGTGGGCCTGACCCCCGTCGGCTGGGCGGCTGCGGCCCCCGGCTACCTCGCCCAGGGGCATGTGCTGCCCGCCGTGGCCCTGGCCCTCGGGTCCGTCATCGTGCCCCTCGCGCTCCTGCCCGCCTGGGAGCGGGTGACCCGGCGCGTAATGACGGGGCCCGCCCGCGCCTCGGCCCGGGCTCGCTCCTACGAGAGCGCCGGGCAGCGCAGCACCGGGGCGGTGCGAGCCCTGGCGTGGCACGCGCGCCTCGCACGGTTCATGCCCTCTGCCGCGGCCGCCGTCGCCACCCGGTGCCTGCGCTACTGGCGCTCCGACCCCCGCTACCTGGCCCAGGCGGTCGCGCTGGTCTTCGTCCCGGCCATCCTGACCGTCGCCTTCCTCGGCAGCCGGCAGGCCGCCCTGAGTGGGGGCGGCACCACGATCTCCTTCGGGCGCGTCCTGTCCTGGGGCGAGGCGCCACCGGCCGTGCTCGCCGGGGCCGTCTTCCTCGCGCTCATGTGCGGCTGGGGTCTGCACAACGACCTCGCCTTCGACTCCACTGCCCTGTGGCAGCACGTGTCGGCCGGGCTGAGCGGGCGCAACGACCGCTTGGGGCGTGTGGTCGCCGCGGCCCTGTGGCAGGTGCCCCTGGTGGTGGTCGTGGCCTGCCTCGGTGCCGGGGCGAGTGGACGGTGGGACATCCTGCCGGCTGTGCTGGGGCTCAGCGTCGCCGTCATGGGCTGCGCCTACGCCTGGTCGAGCGTCATGAGCGTGCTCGTGCTCTACGAGATGAACGCGCCGGGGGAGAGCCTGATGAAGTCGCGCACCTCCGGCACGGCCTTCATTGCCGCCCTGGTCCAGATCGTCGGCTTCGTCATCATCGGCTTCATGACTGCCCCCGTCGTCGCGGGCTTTGCCGTCACGGCGGTGAGCGGGATGTGGGCGTGGGGGTGGCTCGTCCTCGCGGGCGGCCTGCTGTGGGCAGCGGGCGCCACCTGGGGCGGCATCGTCCTGGGAGGCCGGTACCTCGATGAGCGGGGGCCGCGGGTGCTCACCACGATCCGCTCCTGGCCCGGGCACGAGGAGGTCCGCTGAGGCGGTCCGGGCCACACGAGGACGACCCTACAGACGTCAGATGTCTCACGCGTACGGTGGGTATGCTGGACCTGCGCACCGAGGCGCACCGGCGCACGCCGCCATGGACCCGAACCCCCAAGGGAGAACAGATGGAGCTTATCGTCCTGGACACCGCCGAGCAGATCGCCGAGCGGGCCGCTGACGCCATCGAGGAGCTGCTCACCACTAAGCCCGATGCCGTCCTGGGGACCGCCACCGGCTCCAGCCCGCTGCCGCTCTACGACGAGCTCACGCGCCGCTGCGAGGCGGGCCGGATCTCCTTCAAGGACGTCACCGGCTTCATGCTCGACGAGTACGTCGGCCTGCCCGAGGGCCACCCCGAGCGCTACGCCACCTTCATGGAGCGCAACCTGCGCTCGCGCGTCGACATGCGCCCCGGCGCCCTCCACGGCCCCGACGCCCTCAACCCCGACCTCCAGGCCGCCTGCGACGAGTACGAGGCCACGATGGCCGCCGCCGGCTACTGCGACCTGCAGATCCTGGGCATCGGCGCCGACGGCCACATCGGCTTCAACGAGCCCGGTGGGCCCCTCGACTCCTCCACCCACATCGACGTCCTGACTGAGCAGACCCGCCGCGACAACGCCCGCTTCTTCGACGGCGACATCGACGCCGTCCCCACGCACTGCATCACCCAGGGGCTGGGCACCATCATGAAGGCCCGCACGCTCGTCCTCATCGCCACCGGTGAGAACAAGGCCGAGGCCGTGCGCCAGCTCGTCGAGGGCGAGGTCAGCGCCGAGTGGCCCGCCACCGTCATGCAGAACCACGCGGACGCCCTCGTCCTCGTCGACCCGGCGGCCGCCGGCCTGCTGAGCACGCACTGATCCGACGGCGTCGCGCCCGCCCCGCTCAGGGACCCGCGGGCCCCCGTCCACCCGCCAGGGGTCGCCTCCCAACCGGAGGTGGCCCCTCGCCGTCGTCGGACTCCATGCCGGGTCTTGTGGATGGGCAAGCGGGCTCGGCGGGACCGGCGGGGGCGGCGTCGTCGGCGGGAGAAGAACCACAGCACCCGCCCGGGGGCACCCCCAGCGCCCCGGCCTACACTGGAACGTATGCGCCAGCACCTCACGACGCCCCCCGTGGCCAGTACGGACGCCCCCAGCGGCCCCAGCGAGCCCGGCCGCCCGCTCTCGGACCCCTCCACCGGGGCCTCCACCGGCACCGCCGTCCTCGAGCGTGAGGAGCTGCTCAGCACCGACGACGGCGACGCCGACCGCTTCGCCCACTACGTGCGCAAGGACCGCATCGCCGCAGCAGCAGCCACCGGACGCCCCGTCGTCGCCCTGTGCGGCAAGGTGTGGACCCCCGGCCACGACCCGTCGCGCTACCCCGTGTGCCCCACCTGCAAGCAGATCTACGAGAAGATGAAGGACGGCGGCTCCGACGGCTCCAAGGGCCCGCGTCGACCCCACTTCCCCTTCGGCCGGGGTGGTCAGTGAGTCCCGCGCGCGGCTCCAAGGCAGCAGGACACCCCACCCAGCCCTCGATCTTCGCCGCCGAGAACCTCTCGCCGGCCTACCCGCGGCGTGCCGCCTGGGGCACGGCGGGGTCGTTGCGCGCCTGGCAGGCCGAAGCCCTGGACGCCTACCTGTCCTCCATGCCCGAGGACTTCCTCGCCGTCGCCACCCCCGGCGCAGGCAAGACGACCTTCGCCCTGCGCATCGCCACCGAGCTGCTCAGCCGCGGCGACGTCCACCAGGTCACCGTCGTCGCCCCCACCGAGCACCTGAAGTACCAGTGGGCCGAGGCCGCCGCCCGAGTCGGCATCCACCTCGACCCCTCCTACACCAACTCCCAGGGGGCGCTCGGCTCCCGTTTCGACGGCGTGGCCCTGACCTACGCGCAGGTGGCCGCCAACGCCAACCTTCACCGCGCCCGCACCGACGCCCGCCGCACCCTCGTCATCCTCGACGAGATCCACCACGGCGGTGATGCCAGGAGCTGGGGCGACGCCGTGCGCGAGGCCTTCACCCCTGCCCGCCGACGCCTGGCCCTGACCGGCACCCCCTTCCGCTCCGACGAGTCCCCGATCCCCTTCGTGCGCTACGACGAGGAGCCCGGCGGCATCAAGCGCTCCCACGCCGACTACTCCTACGGCTACGCCGAGGCCCTGCGCGACGGCGTCGTGCGGCCGGTGATGTTCATGACCTACTCCGGGCAGATGCGCTGGCGCACCCGGGCCGGCGACGAGGTCGCCGCACGCCTGGGCGAGCCGCTGACCAAGGACCTTGAGGCCCAGGCCTGGCGCACCGCCCTCGACCCCGCCGGGCAGTGGATCCCGGCCGTGCTCGCCGCCGCCGACCAGCGCCTGAGCGAGGTGCGCCGCCAGGTGCCCGACGCCGGCGGCCTCGTCATCGCCACCGACCAGGCGCGCGCCCGCGCCTACGCCGCACAGCTGCGGGCCATCACCGGCCAGGCCCCCACCGTCGTCCTGTCCGACGACTCCGGCGCCTCCAGCCGCATCGAGGCCTTCTCCGCCTCGCGTGATCGCTGGCTCGTGGCGGTGCGCATGGTCTCCGAGGGCGTGGACGTGCCCCGCCTGGCCGTTGGCGTCTACGCCACCTCCACCTCCACGCCGCTGTTCTTCGCCCAGGCCGTGGGACGCTTCGTGCGCGCACGTGCCCGGGGCGAGACCGCCAGCGTCTTCCTGCCCTCCGTCACGCCCCTGCTGGGACTGGCCAACGAGATGGAGGTTGCCCGCGACCACGTCCTGGGCCGCCCCCGCTCGAACGAGGACGACCTCTTGCGCTACCCCGAGGACCGCCTGATTGCCGAGGCGAATCGGGAGGAGAAGGCCGCCGACGACCTCTTCGGCGCCTTCGAGGCCATGGAGTCCACCGCCGAGTTCGACCGGGTCCTCTTCGATGGCGGCGAGTTCGGCACCGGCGCCGTCGTCGGCAGTGTCGAGGAGCAGGAGTACCTCGGGCTGCCCGGCCTGCTCGAGCCCGAGCAGGTCACCGCCCTGCTGCGCCAGCGCCAGGACAAGCAGATCCGGGCGCAGAAGCAGCAGTCGGCCGCCGCTGCCCAGCGCCGGGCCAACTCCGGGGTCGACGACGCCCGCAGGCGCCAGGCCGCCCGCAAGGAGCTCTCCCAGCTCGTCGCCGCCTGGGCGCGCCGCTCCGGCCAGCCCCACGGCGTTGTCCACAACGACCTGCGCCGCGTGTGCGGCGGCCCCGAGGTGGCCCAGGCCTCCACGGAGGAGATTGAGAAGCGGGTGCAGACCCTGCGCCGCTGGTTCGTCGGCAAACGCTGAGGCCCGGCGGGCGTGTCAGCCGCGCAGGACCTGACGGCCGTCCAGGTCGAGGTGACGCGTGGGCACCGCCGGCTCACCCTCGCTCAGGCGCCACGCCTCGTAAGGCAGCTCGGCCCGCGAGACCCGGTGACGCTCAGCCGCCGCCGCCAGCCCCTCAGGGCCGCGGTGCTCCTCCTGGATGACGCCGTCGACCACGAGGTCCACCTGCAGCGGACGGGCCCCCGCCGCCCCCAGGGCCGCCAGCGCCTCGGTGCTCTCACGCGCCGAGACGATGAGCTCCTCAGCCGCTCGGCCCGAGGCGTCCACGACGCGACCGGCCCACTTGCGCCCGCCGACCGTCGCCTTGCCGCCCTGGGAGAACTTGGCGACCTCCTGCATGACGCCGTCGTCATCCGCCCGCTCCACCAGCTTGTACACCAGGGCCGCCGTGGGCCGCCCCGAGCCGGTGACGAGCTTGGTGCCCACGCCGTAGGAGTCCACCGGGGCGGCGCCCAGCGCCGCGATCGCGTACTCGTCCAGGTCGTTGGTCACCGTGATCCGCGTCGAGGTCGCCCCCAGGGCGTCCAGCTGGGCGCGGGCCTTGAAGGCCTCCGCCACCAGGTCACCCGAGTCCAGGCGCACCGCGCCCAGCTCGCCGCCGACCGCGCGCGCCGCCCTCACGGCCCTCTCGATGCCCTGGGCGATGTCGTAGGTGTCCACGAGGATCGTCGTGCCCGGCCCCAGCGCCGCCACCTGAGCGGCGAAGGCCTCCTCCTCCGTGTCGTGCAGCAGGGTGAAGGAGTGCGCCGAGGTCCCCACGGTGGGGATGCCATAGCGCAGGCCCGCCTCCAGGTTGCTCGTGGCCGTGAAGCCTCCGACGACGGCGGCACGGGCCGCGGAGACCGCCGCCCGCTCGTGGGCCCGGCGCGCACCGAAGTCCGCGCAGGGGCGCCCGTGGGCGGCGATCGTCATCCGCGAGGCGGCCGAGGCCACCGCGCAGTCGTAGTTGTAGATCGACAGTGCCAGCGTCTCCAGGATGCAGGCCTGGGCGAAGGTTCCCTCCACCGTCAGCAGCGGTGAGCCGGAGAAGTAGCACTCTCCCTCGGCGTAGCCGCGGATCGTGCCCGTGAAGCGGAAGTCGCGCAGGAAGTCGAGGGTGTCGTCGTCCACCACCTTCTGGGCGTGCAGGAAGTCGATCTGCTGCGCCGTGAAGGTGAAGCGCTTGATGGCGTCGAGCAGGCGCCCGGTGCCGGCCACGACGCCGAAGCGCCGCGAGGCGGGCAGGGTGCGCCCGAAGAGCTCGAAGACGCTGCGCCGCTCGGCCGTACCCGAGTGCAGCGCGCCCTGGAGCATGGTGAGTTCGTACATGTCCGTCAGTAGCGACGTCGTGGGGGAGGCCGTGGGGGTGGTGCGCGCAGCGTTCGCTTGCGCGGGCTGAGTGGTCATGACACCAACCTAGCGTGAGCGCCATTACGCTGGGAACCATGTGCCTCACCGCGCCCGTCGTCTCACCGGACACGCGCCAGGACGCGCGCACCGTGCCCCTGCACCTGTGGCGCACCGTCGTCCACGACGATCCGGTCAACACGATGGACTACGTCGTGTGGGTCTTCCGCACCTACTTCGCCCTGCCCACCGCCCTCGCCGAGCACCGCATGATGCAGGTGCACACCACCGGGCGCGCCGTTGTCTCCACGGGGCCGCGCGAGCGCATGGAGGTGGACGTCGCCGCGATGCACTCCTACGGGCTGCGTGCCACCATCGAGCCGGCCGCCCCCGACGAGGCCGTGCAGTGAGGGGCTTTGAGACGGCCGAGCGCGGCTGGCAGAGCCGGCTGTCGATCTGGGAGCGCGAGTACCTGGCCGGCCTGTTCGAGCAGGTCGGCGCCGTCCTCGCCGCCGAGGGCCCGCTCGAGACCACGGCCGTCGGCGGCACCGGTCAGGAGGGTGGGAGCAGCGCCGACGACGAGGCCGTCCTCGCCGCCCTCGACTTCGACACCCCGCCGCACGGCCCCGCCACCCCGGTCTTAGACGGCGACGCCCCACCGGAGACGAGGCACCTGCACGTGGACATCGCCACCCTGCTGGAGGTCCTGCTGCCGGAGGCGAGTGAGGACCCCGAGGTCGCCGTCGAGGTCTCGGCCATGAACCGCCAGCGCCTGCGCACTCTCAAACACAGCCGGCTGGCCGACGTCGTCTCCGAGCTCCTGGAGCCCACCGGGACCGACGGGGAGGTTCTCGTGCGCCGGGGAGGCGAGGGCGAGTGGTTGGCAGCCGTCAACGATGTGCGCCTTGTCATTGCCCAACGGCTCGGCATCGAGGACGCCGACGGCGCCCAGGACATTCAGGACCTCGCCTGGCAGCCGGTGCCCGACGACGAGGCAGACGAGGCCCGCCGCCGACGCAGCCTGGCCATGTCCTACGACATGCTCACCTGGTGGCAGGAATCACTGTTGGCCGTGCTGCTGGTGGGTGAGGGCCCCGCCTAGTCTCGGGAGCGTGGAAAACGCGTCCATCGGGATCTTCGACTCAGGCGTCGGCGGACTGACCGTGGCACGCGCCGTCATCGACCAGCTCCCCGGGGAGCAGATCCTCTACATCGGGGATACCGCGCACACCCCCTACGGGCCGCGCCCCATTGAGGAGGTCCGCGAGCTCGCCCTGGACGTCATGGACGAGCTCGTCGACTCCGGCGTCAAGATGCTCGTCATCGCCTGCAACACTGCCACCGCCGCCGTCCTGCACGACGCCCGCGCCCGCTACACGCGCGGGCGCGGCGTGCCCGTCGTCGAGGTCATCCACCCCGCGGCCCGGGCCGCCGTCCGCGTGACCCGCAACGGCCGCGTCGGGCTCATCGCCACCCAGGGCACCGTCGACTCACGCGCCTACGACGACGCCCTGTCCTCCGTGCCGGGCGTCGAGCTGCTGTCAACCGCCTGCCCGCGCTTCGTCGAGCTCGCCGAGCGCGGCACGACCACCGGGCCGGAGGTCTTGGAGGTCGCCCACGGCTACCTCGACCCGCTGCGCGCCGCCGAGGTCGACACCCTCATCCTGGGCTGCACGCACTACCCGCTGCTGTCCGGCGCCATCTCCTACGTCATGGGGGAGGACGTGACCCTGGTCACCTCCTCCGAGGAGACCGCCAAGGACGTCTACCGCGAGCTGGCCAGGCGTGACCTTCTGCGTGACGCCACGGCATCCGCCCCCGTCCACGAGTTCCGGGCGACGGGCGACCCGGACGCCTTCGCCGTCCTCGCCCGCCGTTTCCTCGGCCCTGAGGTTGCTCGCGTCACGCGCGCCTGCGCGCCCGAAGCCGGCTGAGTCCCCGCCCCTTCTTCTGTTCCCGCGCCCCGGCAGCAAGGACCACCTATGAAGCTCACCGTCATCGGATGCACCGGAAGCATGTCCGGTCCGACAGCCGCGGCCTCGTCCTACCTCGTGCAGGCGAGCGAGGTCGGCCAGGACGGCGAGGAGCTCATCTACTCGGTGGTCCTTGACCTTGGCGCCGGCTCCATGGGGCAGCTGCTGCGCTACCTCGACCCGGCGGACCTCGATGCCCTGCTCATCTCCCACTGCCACGCCGACCACATGGCCGACATGGTCGGGATGCATGTCTACCGGCGCTGGCACCCCGCCGGCGCGCTGGGCCCCGTGCTGACCGTGGGCCCCAGCGAGCTGCTGCACCGGCTGAGCGGCGTGGACGGCACGGATGAGACGGAGACCTACGCCTCCGAGTTCGACTTCCGCACCGCCGTGGCGGGCGAGTCCTTCCAGGTGGGCCCCATGATGATCACCCCCTACACCGCGATGCACCCGGTGGAGGCCTACGGCTACCGGATCGAGGGGCCGAGCGAGCAGGTGGGGCCCGAGGGGGAGCGCCGGACGGTCTCGCTGGCCTTCACGGGGGACACGGACCTGTGCGAGTCGATCTGCGCGATGGCCGACGGCGTCGACCTCCTGCTCTCCGAGGCGGCCTTCGTCGAGGGCCGTGACACGGTGCGGGGCATGCACCTGACGGGCAAGCGGGCGGGCCAGCTCGCTGCGGGGACGGCCGGCGAGGTGCCCCGGCGTCCCGTCGGCCAGCTGGTCCTCACCCACATCCAGCCGTGGACCGAGCACCGCATCCCGCTGCGCAATGCGGCCCTCGCCTACGAGGGGCCGCTCGAGGCGGCGACGGCGGGCGCGACCTGGGAGATCTGAGCATGGCGGGCCGGGCACCACGCCGCATCTCCTTCACACCGCCGGTTCCGGACGGCCCGGACCGTCCGTGGACGCGCGGGCGCCGCACACGCTGGTGGCTGGTGCCCCCGGCGGACCTTGTGAGCGTGGTGCTTGTCGCGGCCTTCGTGGCGGCCTCCGTGCACGACCTGTCCTTGCTGCCCGAGATGATGGTGCACGGCGTCGTGGCGACGGTGGTCGCCTGGCTGGTGGCGTGGGGCATGGTGCGCCCGCAGGACCACCTGGAGGCCGCCGACCGTGACGGGTTGACGGTGGTGGGCGTCACCTGGCTCGTGTGGCTGGGCCTGCGGCTGCTGGCGGGTGGGGGCGTGGCGGGCGTGTGGCTGGTGCTGGCCGTGTTCCTGCTCGTTGCCCAGGGCGGCTGGCGCTGGGTGTACGGCTACGTCAAGGCCCAGGAGTCGCTGGTCCCGAAGCCCATCCAGCGCAGGCTGGACGCCCAGGCCGCCCGGGATGCTCAGGAGGCGCAGGCCGGCCAGGCTGCCAAGGAGGCGCCGGGGCCCGACGGCGAGCCACCTGAGGCGGTGACCAACCCCGGGCTCAGCGGGTGAGCAGGGCGGCAAGGACGGGGGACAGGTCCCTGAAGGCCCGCCCCCGGTGAGAGATCGTGTTCTTCTCCACCGCACTCATCTGCGCCGTCGTGCGACCCAGGGCGCCCGGCGCATCCTCCTGCACCGGCACGAAGATCGGGTCGTAGCCGAAGCCGCCGTCGCCGACGGGCTCGCGCAGCAGACGACCCTCCATCGTGCGCTCGACGACTGTCACGGCGCCGTCGGCCTTGCCGTCGGGCACCACCAGGACGGCCGCGCAGGTGAAGTGCGCCGTGCGGTGGGGGTCGGCGACGTCGCTGATCTGGTCCAGCAGGAGCCTGAGGTTGGCCGCGTCCTCGCCGTGGCGGCCGCACCAGCGTGCGGAGAAGATCCCGGGCGCGCCACCGAGCACATCGACGCACAGACCCGAGTCGTCGGCGACGGCCGGAAGCCCCGTGGCCTCGGCCAGTGCCCGAGCCTTGATCTCGGCGTTGGCGGCAAAGGTCAGGCCGTCCTCCACCGGTTCGGGCACGTCGAGCTCAGCGGCCGAGATGATCTGCTCGGGGGCGAGTCCGGGCACCAGCGGCGCAAGGACGGCGCGCAGCTCGGAGAGCTTGCCCCGGTTATGCGTGGCCAGGACGAGGCGGGCACCCTCGGGCACCGCGCCGACGGCGGGACGGGGGGAGGCGGTGGTCATCTCAGGCCTGCGGGTCGGTGGAGCGGACCGTGAACGGATGGTCGGCGGGCCCGTCGAGCACACGGCGCTGAAGCTCGGCGAGCCGGGCGTTGCCGGTGGTGGCCAGGTCGAGGAGCGCGTCGAGCTCGTCACGGCTGAAGGGGGCGTGCTCGGCGGTGCCCTGGACCTCGATGAAGCGCCCGGCACCGGTCTGCAGGACGTTCATGTCCGTGTGGGCGCGCACGTCCTCCTCGTAAGGAAGGTCGAGGCAGGGCACGGAGTCGATGACGCCGACGCTGACGGCGGACAGGGAGTCGGCGAGCACGGGCCGCCCGGCTCGGGGCTTGATGAGGCCTCGCTCGGTGCCCCAGGCGACGGCGTCGGCCAGGGCGACGTAGGCGCCGGTGACGGCGGCGGTGCGGGTGCCGCCGTCGGCCTGGAGGACGTCGCAGTCCAGGGCGATGGTGTTCTCCCCGAGGGCGGCGACGTCGATGACACCGCGCATGCCCCGGCCGATGAGGCGGGAGATCTCGTGGGTGCGCCCGCCGACCCTGCCGCGCACGGACTCGCGGCCGCTGCGCTCGCTGCCGGCCCGGGGCAGCATGGCGTACTCGGCGGTCACCCAGCCCTCGCCGCTGCCCTTGCGCCAGCGAGGCACGCCCTCGGTGAAGGAGGCGACGCACAGGACGCGCGTGCGGCCGAACTCCACGAGGACGCTGCCCTCCCCGTGCTCCTGCCAGCGTCGGGTGATGGTGACGGGGCGCATCTCATCGGTGGCGCGCCCGTCCTTGCGGGTGAAATCGGTGGTGGTCACCGGCTCAGGGTACCGGCTGCCAGGTGGCCTCATGTGGGGCGGTGCGCGCCGGGGTCGGACTGCCGACGGCGGGTTGCCCGGCGGCCGTCCTGGTGCGCGAGAAGGGACTCGAACCCTCACGCCCGAAGGCACCAGAACCTAAATCTGGGGCGTCTACCAATTCCGCCACTCGCGCTCGGCGCCCCACCCTACCGTCTGCGCATCGACGACGGCGTTCAGCCCGCGCCCACGTACATTGGCCGCCTACGCTGGCGCCATGGCACGCACCGATGCACCCGGCACCCGCACCACCGAGCTCCTTCCGTCCGTGCCCGCGGCCTTCACCGAGGCGCTGGACGCCGTCGGCGCCTCCTTCGACCTGACCACCGACGTCCCCGAACCCCAGGACGCCCCGCCCCTGCGCTGGGGGATCCTCGGTGCCGGCACCATCGCCGGCACCTTCGCCACCGACGTCCCCAACTTCTCCTCCGGCATCATCGCCGCCGTCGGCTCGCGCGATCGCGACAAGGCCCAGGCCTTCATCGACGCCCGCCCCGCCACCGCCAAGGGCGGCACCGCCCGGGCCCACGGCTCCTACGAGGAGCTGGTCACCAACGACGAGGTCGAGGCGGTCTACGTCGCCACCCCGCACGCCTTTCACGCCGAGCACGCCCTCATGGCCCTCGAAGCCGGTAAGCCCGTCCTCGTCGAGAAGCCCTTCACCGTCAACACCGCTCAGGCCCGGCGCGTCCTCGAGACGGCACGCGAGCGCGGCCTGTTCGCCATGGAGGCCATGTGGACGCGCTTCCTGCCCGGCCACCGTCTGACTCATAGGCTCGTGACCTCAGGCGCCCTGGGCCAGATCCGCCACGTGCGTGCCGACCACTTCCAGTCCCTCCTCCACCTCGAGCGCATGGCGAGCCCCGAGCTCGCCGGCGGCGCGCTGCTGGACCTGGGCGTCTACCCGCTCAGCTTCATCCACTCCATGCTCGGCGTGCCCCTGAACCAGAGCGTCACCGGCCGCCTCAACGCCCAGGGCCTGGACCTGGAGGAGGTCAGCGTCATGGGCTACGACGGCCTCATCGCCGTCGCCTCCTCGGGCATGGACGCCGCGGGCCAGAACACAGCGGAGGTCATCGGCTCGACGGCCCGGCTCACCCTCGATTCGTGGTTCTACCGCCCCGCTCCGGTGAGCCTGTCGCGTTGTGGAGCCGACGGCGTGGACACGGTCGCGTGGGACGCCACCGTTCCCGGCGGCTTCCAGTTCGAGGTGGCGGAGGTCGCTCGCTGTGTCAAGGGTGGGCGCACCGAGTCGAGCGTCATGCCCTGGTTCGCGACCGCTGAGGTCATGATGATGATGGACGACGTGCGCGAGGCGCTCGGCGTCGTCTTCCCAGGGGAGTGAGCCGCCCGCTGCGCCAGGACACGGCAGGACAACAGCGTGGCGAGGCCCCGGGGGCGTACCCCGGGGCCTCGCCACACCATGATGGTCGGCTCAGTCGACCGCCAGCTGGGTGCGCAGGCGCTCGACGTGCCCGGTGGCCTTGACGTTGTAGGAGGCGAGCGTCACCGTGCCCTCGACGTCGACGACGACGGTGGAGCGGATGACTCCGGTGACCACGCGCCCGTAGTTCTTCTTCTCGCCCCAGGCGCCCCATGCCTCCATGACGACGTGGTCGGGGTCCGACAGCAGTGGGAAGGGCAGTGACTCCTTCTCGGCGAAGCGGGCCAGCGCCGCCTGCGAGTCGGGTGAGATGCCGACGACCTCGTAGCCTGCGGCGCGCCACGCGGCCAGGGAGTCGCGGAAGTCGCAGGCCTCCTTCGTACAGCCGGGGGTGGAGGCGCGCGGATAGAAGTAGACGACGACGCCGCGGTCGGCCTTCTCGCGCAGGGCCGCCAGGCGGACCTCGGAGCCGGTGGCGTCGGTCAGAGTGAAGTCAGGGGCGGTGTCGCCGACGGCGAGCCTGGGCATCTCGGTCTCCTCCAGCTAAGCGGTCTGTGGGTGGGGCAGAGGCTGTGGGCAGTTGAGTGGCGGTGGGCAGGGCGGTGGCTTCAGACGATAACCCGTTCGTCGCCGTCGGCACGCTGTGCCCGACGGTGGGGCGGGACGGAGCGCGGGTCCCCGCTCCCGGTGGGAGCGGGGACCCGCTGCGTGTGCGTGGTTGGGCGTTGTGCCCACCCGTCCTCAGGCGGCCAGGGCCAGGGCGTTACGCGCCGCCTTCACGCGCTCCAGGGCGCGCTCCAGGCGGGAGGGGGAGGCGGTAGCGTCCAGAGAGGACAGCTCGGCCTGGGCCGCGCTCAGCTCGCGCTCGGCAGCCTGGCGGGGGACCTCAGTGTTCTTCGTGTTCATCATCATTCCTTCTTCTTCCTCGTGGCCCCGAGGGGCCCTTCGTACGCCGGGTGTGTGTGCAGGTCGGTCCTGCGGCCCGGCGGGCTGTGGGGGGCGACCCGGTGGTGCTGCGTGGTGAGCGCCGGGTGCTGGTGGTCGGGAGGGTTGCGCGGTGTGAGTGCGCGGCCCGTCGACCGACGCAAGGATTAACGCTCACGGTGAGCGCGGGTATTCCGGCAGGCGACGTGTCCGTGAACGGTCTCACGGTGTGCCAGCGGCGGGTGGGGGAGGAGCAGAGCTCCAATCGACGTCGTGACGCGGATCAGGATCCTTCCCGACTATTCGCACGACGACCCTTGCGTGGTACCCCCTCAGGGACTCGAACCCTGGACACCCTGATTAAGAGTCAGGTGCTCTAACCAACTGAGCTAAGGAGGCGTTGGTTGTGGGAACCACTCCGGGGAGTGGAACCCGTGGTACCCCCTCAGGGACTCGAACCCTGGACACCCTGATTAAGAGTCAGGTGCTCTAACCAACTGAGCTAAGGAGGCATGTCCTTCCAGGCGCGAGCGCCCGGCGACGGAGAAAGACTTTACGGTGCCCGCGGCGCCGAGTCCAATCCCGAGAGCCGACAACCGCTCAAGTGTGCGAGAAGTCTCAAGCCCCCGGGGGTGGGATGGTGGCCGGATGCGACTGGTGGCGGGACAGGGCTCTGACTATGGCTCACGCGCCCCCGTGGCACGGTACGGTGGTGCGGTGACCCAACCGATCGTGACCCTCGCGACCAGTGCCGATTATCCCCACCTCGACGCCGATGACCAGGGGCTGCCCGACGCCCTGCGTGAGCGTGGGATTGAGCCGCGCGTCGCCGTCTGGAATGACCCCGACGTCGACTGGGATGAGGCCGGCATCGTCGTCCTGCGTTCCGTGCGCGACTACGCCAAGCGCCGTCACTACGCCTCCTTCCTCGAGTGGAGCCGGTCGGTGCCGCGACTGCTCAACCACCCCTCCGTGGTCGGCTGGAACTCCGACAAGCACTACCTCCAGCGCATGGCCGCCTACGGCGTGCCCATGATCCCCACGACCTGGCTCGAGCCCGAGCAGCAGCTGTCCAAGCACCAGCTCCACACCCGCTTCCCGGCCTACGGCGACTTCGTCGTCAAGCCCGCGGTGTCCTCCGGGGGGCGTGGCACGGGGCGCTACACGGCTATGGACGCCGGCTCGCGCGCCGACGCCATCAATGACGCCGTGCACCACCTGCACCGCGGGCGCACTGTCATGGTCCAGCGCTACCTCGAGGAGGTCGACCGCAAGGGCGAGCTCTCCCTGGTCTATTTCAACGGCGTCCTGTCCCACGCCGTGGAGAAGGCCCCCATGCTGCATCCCTCCTTCCGCTCCACGGACGAGGAGGAGGCACACGAGGAGATTGTGCGCGCCCGTGAGCCCAGCGAGCAGGAGTGGCTGTGGGGTGAGCGCGTGCGCAAGGCCATCCACGGCGTCATCAAGGAGACCGCCAGGCGTGACATCCAGCTGCTGTTCAACCGCGTCGACGTCGTGTCCGACGGCGAGGGCGGCTTCTACCTCATGGAGGTCTCGCTCATCGACGCCGGCCTCTACCTCACCTCCTCGCCTCAGGCGATGACCAACTTCGCCGACGCCATCGCCCAGCGCGTCTTCTGGTGACAAGGGTGCCTCAACCTTCTGAGGTTGATTGGTCCGCCGTCAACCGTAAAAGGTTGATTCGTGTTGGGGGTGGGGGATTCTCACGCCATGTACGTCCTCACCATCGATCAGATCGGGTCGCGCAGCAGTGCCGACCGGGTCCCCGAGATCCTTGGGGCGCTCGCGGACCTGCCCGTTCTGGCCGCCTTCGAGCGGACCGTCGGTGACGAGCTCCAGGGCGTCGTTCCCGACGCCGTCACGGCCGTGACCGCTGCCCGCCGTGCCCTGGCCGCCGGCGGCTGGCACATAGGCCTCGGCGTCGGGCGGGGTGCGCTCGGCGACGGCGGCTCGCGCACGGGCTCGGGTCCCGCCTTCCTTGCCGCCCGCGAGGCCGTCGAGGCGTCCAAGCGCGCGCGGGTCTCCCTGGCGGTGCGCGCCGTGGCCGCGGCAGCCAGCGGGGCACGGGCGGCTGCCGAGGCCGCCGCCGACGCCCAGGCCGTGCTCCGCCTGCTCGGCGCCGTCATCACCGCCCGCACCCCCGCCCAGCAGGCCGTTGTGGCCCTCCTCGACGACGGGCTCACCGGCAAGGACGCCGCTGCCCGGCTCGGGGTCAGCGGACAGGCCGTCTCCAAGCACCGCATCGGAGCCGGTTACGACGAGGAGATCGACGTGCTGCCCGCCGTCGCTCACCTTGTGGCGAGGGCCGAGGCCCTCGCCGTGGCCGAGGAACCGCACGCATGAGCCCCGCCGTCGTGACCGTGCTCGTCACCTGCGCGGCGCTCATCGTGTCCGTCCTGGGCGGGTGGGGCGTGGTCTCCCTCGTCCTGCGGTGGGCGCGCGTGCCCGAGACTCCGGGACAGCGGGGCACGACACCAGCGGGCCGGAGCGCCCCCGTCCTGTCCCCGCCGGACGGGGCCGTCTCCCCGGTGCTGCGCGGAGGTACCTGGATCGGTGTGCTGGAGCGGCTGGCGACCACCGGTGCGATCCTCGCCGGTCATGCCGCGCCCATCGGCGTCGTCGTCGCCGTCAAGGGCTTGGGCCGGTGGGCGGCCCTGCGCGACAACCCCGGTTCGACAGAACGCTTCATCATCGGCACGCTCGCCTCACTCACCTGGGCGGGAGCGTGTGGGCTCCTCGCCGTGGTGTGGATGTGACGGGGGCGCGGCCCGCGCCATTCGCCGACGCCGTCGCCCAGCGCGTCCTCGGGCGAACCCGCCCTCCTCCCCTGGGACGAGGCGGCCGACGGCGCCGTCGGGTAGACATGGCGACGTGAACACACTGCTCAACATCATCTGGGTCATCTTCGGCGGCTTCTGGCTGTTCCTGGGGTACCTGTTCTTCGGCGTCGTCGCCTGCCTGTTCATCATCACGATCCCCGCCGGCGTCGCCTGCTTCCGCATCGCCGGCTACGCGCTGTGGCCCTTCGGCAAGGAGGTCGTTCCCGTCCCCGGGGCCGGCGCCATGAGTGAGGTCAGCAACATCATCTGGTTCCTCGTCGCCGGGCTGTGGCTGGCCATCGGTCACATCACGACGGCCGCCGCGCAGGCGGTCACCATCATCGGCATCCCGCTGGCGATCGCCAACATCAAGATGATCCCCGTCACCTGCTTCCCCTTCGGCAAGCAGATCGTGTCCGGTCGCGGCGTTCTCTGACCCCCGTGCGGGCCCCGGTGCGTCGTCGCGGCGAGGCCTTCCTCGAGGCCGGAGACTCGCAGGAGGCGGCCCGTGAGGCGATCGGCGCGTCGGCCAGGCTCGCCCGGCGGGCCGCCGAGGCGTGGACGGCCGCCCACCCCGGTGAGCGCGTCGTCGTCGCCGGATCGCGGGCCCGCTCGGCGCCTTCCTCGCCGACGGCTCGGAGTACACGGGCGACTACCGGGTCTCCGACCCGCTCGACCCGTCGGTCGCGGCGCGTTTCGACGCCGTCCACCGCCCGCGCGTCGAGGTCCTCGCCGCGGAGGGGATCGGCGTCTTCGCCCTCGAGACCCAGCCCCGCCTCGACGAGGCCCGCGCGCTGCTCGCCATCGTGCGCGAGGCCCCCGAGACCGTGGCCCCCGCCCTGGGCGTCCTCAACGCCGTCACCTCCAAGCCGCTCGTCGTCTACCCGAACGCCGGCGACGTCTACGACCCCGTGTCGAAGACCTGGACGGCGGCCGCGGGACGCGAGCGCTTCACCGCGCTCGCCGGGGCCTGGCTCGACGCCGGGCCCGGCTCATCGGCGGCTGCTGCCGCACGACGCCCGCCGACACGGCGGCGCTGCGCGGCCTCATCGGTACCCGCACACCCGCCGTCAGCAGTCGCGACAACCTGCCGATCATCGAACTCGGCGTCAAGGACGCGGGCGAGATCCTCACCCTCCAGCGGGCGGCCTACCTCACCGAGGCCGCGGCGCACGAGGACATCAGCCTTCCGCCACTTACGCAGACTCTCACGGAGCTCGTCGACGAGCTCGGCGACCCCGACGTGACGGCGCTCGGTATCCGCGATCACGGACGCCTCATCGCGGCCGTGCGCCTGCGGCGCAACGGAGGCGCGGTAGAGCTCGGGCGGCTCGTCGTCGCTCCCGAGCGTCAGGGCCAGGGCGTGGGAACCCGCCTCCTGCGTCATGCCGAGTCCGTGCACCCCCGTGCGCAGGAGATCCGGTTGTTCACCGGCGAGCGCAGCGCCGCCAACATCCGTCTCTACACGCGCAACGGCTACCGTGAGACCGGCAGGACCACGGCGGGCGCCTACCAGATCGTCCACTTCGTCAAGTCGCTGCGGGAGACCTGACCCGCGCACGCGGGGCTCAGCCCTGCGGCCCGACGCTCAGCAGGCGGATGACGGCGTGCTCGGCCTCGTCCGAGGCCTCCAGGTCCACCAGGGCGGTCAGCCGCCAGTCGTGGTCGCCGTCCGGGTCCTCCAGGACTTGCCCGGCCAGCCACACCCGACGGCCCGACCGGTCCAGCGCCTCAATGAGCCGCTCGGAGACCCCGGCGACGGCCAGGGTCTGCTCGTCCGGCGCCTCGTCCAGCGGCGCCAGGGCGACGGCGCGCGCCGCCGTGTCCGTCCCGAGCCAGTCGTACTCGTCCCAGTAACGGGCCAGCACCTCGTCCCAGCGCTGCGCGTCCCATCCGGAGGCCCCGTCCAGGCGCCCCAGGCCCTCGACGTCGTCACGGGCCATGAGCTCAACCCGCCGGAACATTTCCCGGCGCACCGCTACCCGGAAGGCATGCAGGTTGCGGGTGAAGGCGACCTTGCCGTCCGCGTCCGCGCCGAAGGCCCGCTCCACCCCGCTCGAGTCGTCCGCATCGGGCCGGTCGCCGTCGAGCAGGGCCGCGCCCTCAACAGCCCGCCCGGCCTGGGCCGCGCCCAGGGCCTCCCACTCGTCCAGCAGGGAGGAGTCCACCGCTCGCACGAGGGTGCCGAGCCAGTCGATGACGGCGACGACTTCCTCCGTGCGGTGCTCCTCGGGCACCACCTGACGCAGGGCCCGGTAGGCGTCCGTGAGGTAGCGCAGGATGACGCCCTCGCTGCGGCCCAGCTCGTAGCGCGAGACGAGGTCCGAGAAGGTCATGGCGTTCTCCACCATGTCGCGCACGACGCTCTTGGGGCTCAGCTCGTACGGGGTGACCCACGGGTTGGCCTGCCGGTACATCTCCAGCGCTGGGGCCAACAGCTCGGCCAGCGGCCGCGGCCAGGTGACCTCCTCCAGGGCCGCCATCCGCTCGTCGTAGTCCAGGCCCTCGGCCTTCATCGCTGCCACCGCCTCGCCGCGGGCCTGACGCTGCTGGGCGTACAGCAGCGGGCGCGGGTCGTCCAGGGTCGCCTCGACGACGCTGACGACGTCGAGCGTGTGCGTGGGGGAGTCCACCCCCAGCAGATCCATGGCGGCCAGGGCGAAGGGTGCCAGCGGCTGATGCAGCGCGAAGTCGTCGGGCAGGTCCACCGCCAGACGCAGGCGGGGACGCCCGTCCCGGGCCGCCTGGGCGCTCGAGACGTGCTCGAGCACGCCGGCGGTGCGCAGTGACACGTAGATCGCCACCGCCTGGCGCACATTGGCGCGACTGTCCGACGCCGTCGAGTGCACCCGCTCCAACAGGCGGGCCATGTGGGCCACCGGGTCCCCGGGACGCTCCATGAGGCTGAGCACCATCGTCGTCGTCACCTGGAACTGGCTCGTGAGTGTCTCAGGGGCGCTGTCGCGCAGCCGCTCAAAAGTCTTGTCCGTCCAGTTCACCCGCCCCTCGGGCGCCTTCTTGCGCACGATCTTGCGGCGCTTGCGCTCGTCGTCACCCGCCTTGGCCAGGGCCTTGGCGTTCTCAATGACATGCTCGGGTGCCTGCACGCTGACGTAGCCGCGCGTGTCGAAGCCCGCCCGGCCCGCCCGCCCTGCGATCTGGTGGAACTCGCGGGCCGTGAGGTGACGCTCCTTGGCTCCGTCGAACTTCACCAGGCTCGTGAGCACGACGCTGCGGATGGGCACGTTGATGCCCACACCGAGCGTGTCCGTGCCGCAGATGACGCTGAGCAGGCCCTTGCGAGCCAGACGCTCCACCAGCCGCCGGTAGCGCGGCAGCATCCCGGCATGGTGCACGCCGATGCCCGAGCGCAGCAGCCGCGAGAGCGTGGCGCCGAAACCGGGACCGAAGCGGAAGGACCCCAGGGCCGCCGCCACCGCCGCCTTGCGCTCCTTGGGCACAAGGTCCACGCCCAGCAGCGCCGTCGCCCTCTCGATCGCCTCCTTCTGGGAGAAGTGGACGACGTAGACCGGTGCCTTGCCCTGCTGCACGAGCCGCTGGAGGAGCTCACCGATGGACTCCACGACGTACTCCATCTCCAGCGGCACGGGCCGCTCGGCGTCGTCGACGACGGCGACCTCCCGCCCGGTGCGCTGCTCCATGTCACGTACGAGGAAGGACACGTCCCCCAGCGTCGCCGACAGCAGCACCATCTGGGCCTGAGGCAGCTCCAGCAGCGGCACCTGCCAGGCCCAGCCGCGCTGCGGGTCCGCGTAGTAGTGGAACTCGTCCATCACCACCGTGTCGACGTCGAGCTGCGCGCCCTCGCGCAGCGCCTGCATCGCCAGGATCTCCGCCGTGCAGCAGATGATCGGTGCGGCTGCGTTGACCGCGGTGTCCCCGGTGACCATGCCGACGTTGTCGGCGCCGAACAGGCGCACGAGCTCGAAGAACTTCTCACTGACCAGCGCCTTGAGCGGCGCCGTGTAGTAGGAGCGACCACCGCGCGCCAGTGAGGCCGTGTGCGCCGCCAGCGCGATCATCGACTTGCCCGAGCCCGTCGGCGTGGCGGCAATGACGTGGCGGCCGTCGAGGATCTGGCTCAGCGCCTCGTCCTGGTGGGGGTAGAGCGGTCGGCCCGTCGACTCGGCCCACTCGGTGAAGGCAAGGTAGGTCTCCTCCGCCTCGGGCACGCGCTCGGGGTCATCGGCCGGGATGAGGGAGTCGAGCATGACGTTGAGCGCGGGCGCGGCGGGCGAGGACATGCGGTCATGCTCCCACACGGCCCCCCGCCCGGCCCCTGACGACTATTCGGACGGCGAGGAGGGCACTCGCCCGGGTGTGAGAACATGCGCCGGACAGCCCCCACCCCCTGCCGAAGGCTCACCCCATGGATGCGCTCGCCCACGAGCTTCTCGTCATCGCCGACTGGATCACCTCCCACGTGACCATGTGGGTGCTCATCGCCACCGGCCTGTTCCTCACCGTTGTCACCCGCGCCGTTCAGGTGCGCCACCTGCCCGGCATGCTGCGCGCCGTCGCCGGCTCACGCACCGGCGCTGAGGGCGGCATCTCCTCCTTCCAGGCCTTTGCCATCTCCCTGGCCGCCCGCGTGGGCATCGGCAACGTCTTCGGCGTCGCTGCAGCCCTGCTCATGGGAGGCCCCGGTGCCGTCTTCTGGATGTGGGTCGTCGCCCTGGTCGGCATGTCCACCGCCTTCTTCGAGGCCACCCTCGCCCAGATCTTCAAGGTCCGCTCCGACGACGGCTCCTACCGGGGTGGGCCCGCCTTCTACATGGCCCGCGGCATGCGCTCCAAGCCCATGGCCGTCGTCTTCTCCATCATCTCCATCGTGACCTGCGGCTTCATCATCACCTCGGTGCAGGCCAACGCCGTCGCCGGCACCCTCGTGGCCGCCTTCGGCGGCACCGACTCCGCCCTGCCCGGCTTCGGTGGGCTCAGCGCCGCGCAGCTCGTCGTTGCCGCCCTCGTCTTCGTGCTCACCGCGATGGTCGTCTTCGGTGGCATTCGCGCCGTCGCCCGCGTCACCGAGTGGCTGGCCCCCGTCATGGCCCTGGTCTACATCGTCCTGGTCGCCATCATCTGCCTGCGCAACATCCACCTGCTCGGCGAGGTCATCGGCTGGATCCTCACCTCCGCCTTCGCGCCCGAGCCTCTCGTCGGCGGCCTGGGCGGAGGCATCCTGGCCGCCGTCATCAACGGCACCAAGCGCGGCCTGTTCTCCAACGAGGCCGGTCAGGGCACCGCCCCCAACGCCGCCGCCACCGCCACCGTCTCCCACCCCGTCCAGCAGGGCCTCATCCAGTCCCTCGGCGTCTTCGTCGACACCGTCATCGTGTGCACTGCCACCGCCTTCGTCATCCTCATCTCAGGGCCCGCCACCTGGGGCGCCGAGGGGGCCAACCCCTCCACCCTCACCACCCTCGCCGTCGCCCACGGCCTGGGCGGCTGGACCGTGCTGCCGATGGCCGTGCTCATCTTCGTCCTGGCCTACTCCTCGATCATCGCCGCCTACGTCTACTCCGACGTCAACATGGACTACATCACCGGCGGCAAGCGCTGGGCCTCCTGGACGGTGCGCGTCATCTCCGTCCTGTCCGCCACCGCCGGAGCGGTCCTGAGCCTCGACGTCGTGTGGAACGCCGTCGACATCGCCATGGCTGTCATGACCCTGAGCAACCTCATCGCGCTCGTCTGGCTGTTCCGCTGGGGCACCGGCGCCCTGCGCGACTACGAGGCCCAGCGCCATGACGGCATCGCCGAGCCCGTCTTCGTTGGCACCGACAACCCCTACCTGCCTGCGGACGTCCCCGGTGACGTCTGGACCCGCGTCCCCTCCACGACCGCCACCAAGGAGTCCTGATCCCCATGTCCACAGCCGCCGCCTCGGCCGTCACCCACGCCACCACCGCGCTCATGCCCGCGCTGAGCGCTCACGACCTCGCCACCCGCCTGAGCACCTTCTCCGACACCTTCTACACCTATGTCCTGGCCGTCCTGCTCGTCGCCGTCGGCCTGTACCTGACCGCCCGCACCCGCGCCGTCCAGGTGCGCCACTTCGGCGCGATGGTCCGCACGATCACCTCCTCGCGCTCGGGCGCTGAGGGCGGCATCTCCTCCTTCCAGGCCTTCGCCGTCGGCCTGGCCGCCCGCGTGGGCATCGGCAACGTCGCCGGTGTCGCCATCGCCATCGTCGCCGGCGGGCCCGGCGCCCTGTTCTGGATGTGGGTCGTGGCCCTCATCGGCATGGCCACCTCCTTCACCGAGTCCACCCTCGCCCAGGTCTTCAAGGAGCGCGGACGCGACCTCACCTTCCACGGCGGGCCCGCCTTCTACATCAAGAACGGCCTGGGCTCGCGGGCCTGGGGTGCCGTCTTCGCCGCCATCTGCATCGTCAGCGTCGGCATCACCGTCGTCATGGTCCAGACCAACGCGCTGGCCGGCGTCGTGCACGCCACCGTCGAGACCGTGTCCCCCTGGATGGTCGGCGTCGCCCTCGTCCTGCTCGTCCTGCCCGTCGTGCTCGGCGGGCTCAAGGGCGTTGCCCGCGTCACCGAGGTCGTCGCCCCGCTCATGGCGCTGGTCTACGTGCTCGTCACGCTCGTCGTCATGGCCATGAACGTCACCGAGCTGCCCACCGTCCTCGCCCAGATCATCAAGGGCGCCCTCGGCCTCGACTCCGCGCTCTTCGGCATCGCCGGGGGCCTGGTCGCCGCCGTCCTCAACGGTGTGCGCCGCGGCCTGTTCTCCAACGAGGCCGGTCTGGGCACCGTCCCCAACGCCGCCGGCACCGCGACCGTGGCCCACCCCGTCCAGCAAGGGCTCATCCAGGCCTTCGGGGTCTTCGTCGACACGATCCTCGTGTGCTCCGCCACCGGATTCCTCATCCTGCTCGCCACCGACACCTACCAGCCCGGCGAGGAGGGGCTGGTCGGCGCGGTCCTCACCCAGCAGGCCGTCGTCGAGCATCTGGGGGCATGGGCCCTGTGGCCCATGGTCGTGCTCATCTTCGTCCTCGTCTTCTCCACGGTCCTGGGCTGCTACTCCTACTCCCAGGTCAACGTCAACTTCCTGGGCGGCGAGCGCCGCGCCGAGCAGGCCCTGGGCCTGATGCTCACCGCCGCCGCCTTCGCCGGCACCGTCCTCGACCTGCCGGTCGTGTGGGCCCTGACGGACATCGCCCTCGGGTTCCTGGGCCTGATGAACCTCATCGTCGTTGTCCTGCTCTCGCGCTGGGTCCTCGGTGCCCTGAAGGACTGGGAGGCCCAGCGGGCCGCCGGTACCGAGCTGCCCGTCTTCCACGGTCACGGCAACCCCCTCCTGCCCGGTGACACCGTCGACGGCGTCTGGGAGGACTGAACCGTGGCGCTGCTCAACGATCTCCTTGGCACACTGTCGAACTGGCTGTTTGGAACCATCCTCGTCTGGCTCCTCATCGGCGCAGGCCTGCTACTGACCATCCGCAGCCGTGGCGTCCAGCTGCGCCACCTCGGCGCCATCCTGCGCTCCGTCTCCGGCTCGCGCTCCGGCGCTGAGGGTGGTATCTCCTCCTTCCAGGCCTTCGCCGTCGGCCTGGCCTGCCGGGTGGGCACCGGCAACATCGTCGGCGTCGCCCTCGCCCTGGTCCTGGGAGGGCCGGGCGCCGTCTTCTGGATGTGGGTCGTCGCTCTGGTCGGCACCGCCACCGCCTTCACCGAGGCGACCCTGGGACAGGTGTTCAAGGTGCGGCGCGGTGACGGCTCCTACCGTGGGGGGCCCGCCTTCTACATCGCCAGCGGGCTGGGCCTGCCTACCGTTGGCGGCATCTTCGCCGTCCTGTTCATGGTCGCCAACGGCCTGGCCATGCCCATGGTCCAGGCCAACGCCATGACCGCCACCCTCGGCTCCTCGGTCTCCTCCACCTTCGGCGCCAACGTGAGCCCCTGGGTGTGGGCCGCGCTCGTCGCCCTCCTCGTCGCCCCGGTGCTCCTGGGCGGCCTGCGCTCCATCGCCCGCGTCACCGAGCTCATGGCCCCGCTCATGGCCGGTGTCTACCTCGTGCTCGTCGCCGCCATCATCCTCACCCACCCCGCCCAGACCATCAGCGCGCTCGGCGAGATCGTCTCCGGGGCCTTCGGCCTGCGCCAGGGCCTGGCGGGAGTCGCCGGAGGCGTGTCCGCCGCCATCCTCAACGGTGTGCGCCGCGGCCTGTTCTCCAACGAGGCCGGGCTGGGAGGAGCGGCCTGCGCCGCCGGCTCCGCCACCGTGCGCCACCCCGTCCAGCAGGGCTTCATCCAGTCCTTCGGGGTCCTTGTGGACACGCTGCTCATCTGCACGGCCACCGCTCTGGCCATCCTCGTCGCCGGGGCCGAGAACCCGTCCGTCTACCAGGCGGGCGTCACCGGGGCCGACGGCGCCGACCTGTCCGGCACACTCACCCAGACGGCGATCGCCTCCGTGCTGGGGGACTGGACCAGTTGGCCCATGACCATCCTCGTCCTCGTGCTCGCCTACTCCACCATCCTGGGGGCCTTCTCCTACGCCGAGGTCAGCCTCGACTACCTCACCCGCGCCCCCTGGGTGACCACCGCCCTGCGGGTGGGTGCCGTCGCCTGCGCCTTCATCGGCGGTGGGACCGCGCTGACCACCGTGTGGACCTTCGCCGACGTGCTCCTGGGACTGGGGGCCGTTATCAACCTCGTCGCCCTGGCCCTGCTGGGCACGTGGGCCGTGGGCGCCCTGCGCGACTGGGAGGCCCAGCGTCGCGCTCTCGCCGACGGCGAGGCTGAGGAGATCCGCTTCGTCGCCACCGACAACCCCCACCTGCCCGGGAACCTGCCCGGAGACGTCTGGGCCCCGGCACTGCGCTGAGCTCCGCTGCGCCCCACCGCGCCCACTGCGAAACGGGGGTGACATCGGCAGACCCTACGCTGGCGCCATGACCGCCCCCGTCCTTCTGAACGCAGCGGCCTCAGACGCCGCCCCCAGCATCATCGACGTCGCCACCGACCGGCTCTCCCTGGTCTCGGACTACCTCTACGGCTCCTTCCTCGCCTGGGTCCTCATCGCCGTCGGCCTCTACTTCACCGTCCGCACCCGCTTCGTCCAGGTGCGCCTGTTCGGTGCGATGCTCCGCACGGTCTTCACCTCGCGCTCCAGCGCCAAGCACCACGACGAGGGCATCAGCTCCTTCCAGGCCTTCGCCATCGGCCTGGCCTCTCGCATCGGCACCGGCAACATCATCGGCGTGGCCGTCGCCATCACCATGGGCGGGCCCGGCGCAGTGTTCTGGATGTGGCTCGTCGCCACGGTCGGCATGGCCACCGGCTTCATCGAGTCCACTCTCGCCCAGCTCTTCAAGGTCCGCCACCCCGACGGCACCTTCCGCGGCGGCCCCGCCTACTACATCGAGCGCGGACTGGGCTCGCGCACCTGGGGGGCCGTCTTCGCCGTCGTCATCACCTTCGTTTTCGGCTTCGCCTACGAGGCCACCCAGTCCTACGCCATCTCCTCAAGCCTGCAGGACACCTTCAACCTGTCCCCGTGGGCCAGCGCCGCCCTCCTCGTGGCCCTGACCGGCCCCGTCGTCTTCCGCGGCATCAAGCCCGTCGCCCGCGTGGCCGAGGTCATCGCCCCGGTCATGGCGCTCGTCTACGCCGGCATGGCCCTGCTCATCCTCGCGCTCAACATCGGTGCGGTCCCCGTGGCCCTCACGCAGATCATCCAGGGCGCCTTCGGTCTCAACCAGGCCTTCGCGGGCCTGTCCGGTGGCCTGTACGCCGCCGCCATCAACGGCATCAAGCGCGGCCTGTTCTCCAACGAGGCCGGCCAGGGCTCGGTCCCCAACGCGGCCGCGACCGCCACCACCTCCCACCCCGTCAAGCAGGGCTTCATCCAGTCCATGGGCGTGTTCGTCGACACCATCATCGTGTGCACGGCCACCGCCCTCATCATCCTGCTCTCGGGCGTCTACGAGCCGTCCACCGCCGTCGAGGGCGCCGCCGCCACGCTCACCAGCACTTCGGTGGCCTCCGCCCTGGGAGGATGGACGAAGTACCTCATGACCGCGGTGATCTTCGTCTTCGCCTACTCCTCGCTGCTGGGCAACTACACCTACGCCGAGATCAACATGGACTTCCTGCGCCCGGCCAGGGACGGCAAGGCCAAGCCGCACTACGGGCTGCGCTCCATCATCCTCGTCGCCACCGCCGTCGGTGCGGTCGCCTCCCTGGAGTTCGTCATCAACCTCTCCGACGTCGCCATGGGGGTCATGGCGGTCATTAACATCGTCGCCATCCTCGCCCTGGGCACGTGGGCCTTCGGCGCCCTGCGTGACTGGGAGTCCCAGAACCGGGCGCTCACAGCCGGCGAGATCGACCACATCCGCTTCGTCGCCCCGGGTAACCCGCACCTGCCCGGCGAGCTGCCCGGCGACGTGTGGACCGCCGACGCCGAGCACTCGGGCCGCTAGGCTCGGGCTATGAAGATCGCGCGTTTCTCCACCGGTGACGAGCTCCGCTACGGCATTGTCGAGGGGCTGCCCGACGGCGAGCGCTCGCCGTCGGGAGAGTCCCCGGGACACCTCATCGTCCTCACGGGCGACCCCCTCTACCAGGTCCCCGAAGCCACCGGAGAAGTCATCCCCCTGTCCGAGGCCCGCCTCGTCTCACCGGTGATTCCCCGCTCCAAGGTCATCGGCATCGGCAAGAACTACGCGGCCCACGCCGCTGAGATGGGCAGCGAGGCACCAGCCGAGCCCATCGTGTTCATCAAGCCCAACACCTCGGTCATCGGGCCCGATGCGCCCATCGTCCTGCCCCCCTGGACGCGGGAGGCCCACTACGAGGCCGAGCTCGCCGTCGTCATCAAGTCCCTGGCGAAGGACCTCAGCCCCGAGCAGGCCCCCCGGGTCATCCTGGGCTACACCGTCGCCAACGACGTCTCCGCCCGCGACGCCCAGCGCTCGGACACCACCTGGGCCAGGGCCAAGGGCTTCGACACCTCCTGCCCGTTGGGCCCCTGGATCGAGGTCCCCGAGCCCGGGCGGGCCCCCGGCGACGGCGTCTTCGACCCCGCCAACGCCCTCATCCGCACCCGCGTGGACGGCCGGGTGGTCCAGGAGGGCAGCACACGCGACATGATCACGGACGTCGCCCACCTCATCTCCTACGTCTCGCAGGTCTTCACCCTGCTGCCGGGTGACGTCCTGCTCACCGGCACCCCCGCCGGCGTCGGCGAGATCCGTGCCGGGCAGCGCGTCGAGGTCGAGGTCGAGGGCATCGGCTCCTTCTCCAACCCCGTCGTGCGCCGCTAACCTGCTCGTGGGCCGCTGGGCCGCTCGCGCCGCTGGGTCCGAGCCTGACTGGCGCACAGGTGAGTGCCGCTCAGGCCAACGCCTGGGCGATCCTTGACGCGGTCTCCAGGGCCAGCGGCCGCGGGGCCGCCAGGTTCAGGCGGGCGAAGGACTCAAAGCCGCGGCCGAAGGTCACGCCGTCGTTCACGGCCACCCGCGCCCGCTCCAGCAGGAAGCGGGCGGGGCTCGCGGCCGCCGCCGTCCCGCTCAGGTCCAGCCAGGCCAGGTACGTGCCCTCAGGGCGCGTGACGCCCACCCCGGCAGCGCTCAGCACCTGCTCGACCTCACCGGCGGTGGCGCGCACGTAGCGACGCACCGCCTCAATCCACTCCCGGCCCTCGTCATAGGCGGCGATCGTCGCCATAGCACCGATCCCGGCACCCTGGTTGGACAGGTTGCGCGACAGGGCCGACGACTCCCAGCTGCGGCGGGCCTCGCCGGAGACGACGAGCTGGGCGCACTTAAGGCCCGGGATGTTCCAGCCCTTCGAGGCCGCTGTCGCCGTAAACGTCAGGTCCGGGTCAGTCCCCGGGCGGCTGGCGTAGGGGGTGTGGGCCAGCGTCGGGTCCAGGACGAGGGGCCCGTGGATCTCGTCGGAGAACACGCTCACCCCGTAGCGGGTGGACAGTGCGGCGACGGCGTCGAGCTCCTCGTGCGTGAGTACCCGGCCCACCGGGTTCCACGGGTGGCACAGCACCAGCAGACCGGCGCCGGCCGCCATCGCAGCCTCGATGGCATCCAAGTCCAACGCCCAGCCCGCAGCGGCGTCGGCACTGACGCGCGTGCGCCGGGCCGGCACCGCGATGAGCTCGCGGTCCAGCTCTCCCGGGATCCGGAGGAAGGGCATGTAGGCGGGCGTCGGCACGATGACGGCACTGCCCTCGGGCGTGTGACGGGCGATGATGGCCCGCAGGGCCGACAGCACATCCGGCAGCGCCAGGACATCCTCGGCCTCAACCCGCCAGTCGTGGACCTCGCGCTGGTAGCGGGCCGTGGCCTCGCGCAGTGCCTGGTTGAGGACGGGGGAGGTGTAGCCGAAGGCGCTGTCGCGCACCGCGTGCTCAAGCACCGCCGTCACGGCGGGGGCGGTGCCCAGGTCCATCTCAGCGACCCAGGCGCCGATGACGCCAGGCTCGACCGTCCACTTCAGCGAGCCGCGTCGGCGCAGCTCCTCAGCGGTCAGGGCGTCCCAGGAGGCTTCGAGCTCGTGTGCGGTGGGGGACAGGTTCGCTGGTGTCACAGGGATGAGTCTAGGTGTGATCCGCTCCAGCGCACCATGGCGAAGCCGCGCCCGAGGGGTGGGGCGGTGGGCGCTAGTCTTGGCCCATCATGAGTGCCACCCACCTCCCGCTCACCGTTCCCGCCGTCGGCTCCTCGCCCATCCGCGTGCGTTTCTGCCCCTCCCCGACGGGCACCCCGCACGTCGGCATGGTCCGCACCTGCCTGTTCAACTGGGCCTACGCGCGCCACACGGGCGGCACCTTCGTCTTCCGCATCGAGGACACTGACGCCGCCCGCGACTCCGAGGAGTCCTTCCACGCGATCCTCGACTCCCTGTCCTGGCTCGGCCTGGACTGGGACGAGGGCGTCGGCAAGGGCGGGCCTCACAAGCCCTACCGCCAGTCCCAGCGCATGGACCTGTACCGGCAGGTCGCCGCCGAGCTGTTCGAGGCCGGCTACCTCTACGAGTCCTTCTCCACCCCCGAGGAGGTTGAGGAGCGCCACCGCGCGCGCGGGGAGGACCCCAAGCTCGGCTACGACGGCTTCGACCGGGACCTCAGCCAGGAGCAGAAGGCCGCTTTCCGTGCCCAGGGGCGCGAGCCGGTCCTGCGCCTGCGCATGCCCGACGAGGACATCACCTTTGACGATCTCGTGCGCGGCCCCATCACCTTCAAGGCCGGATCCGTGCCCGACTACGTCGTCGTGCGCGCCAACGGCGACCCTCTCTACACGCTCGTCAACCCCGTCGACGACGCCGCCATGGGCATCACCCACGTTCTGCGCGGCGAGGACCTGCTGTCCTCCACACCCCGCCAGGTGGTCCTCTACCGCGCCCTCATGGCGATCGGCCGGGCCCAGGTCATGCCCCGCTTCGGCCACCTGCCCTACGTCATGGGCGAGGGCAACAAGAAGCTGTCCAAGCGGGACCCGGAGTCCAACCTCCTCATCCACCGCTACCGGGGCATGGTCCCCGAGGGCCTGCTCAACTACCTGGCACTGCTGGGCTGGTCCCTGTCCAAGGACCGGGACGTCTTCAGCCCCGCCGAGCTCATCGCCTCCTTCGACGTTGCCGACGTCAACCCGAACCCCGCGCGCTTCGACCCGAAGAAGTGCGCGGCCATCAATGCCGAGCACGTGCGCCTGCTTGAGAGCGAGGACTTCCGCGACCGGCTCGTGCCCTACCTCGCGGATGCCTTCCCCGACCCGGCCGACCCGCAGTGGGTCAGCCGCCCGCTGGTCAGCGCCCCGGTCTTCGCCGAGCTCACCGAACGTGAGCAGACGGTGCTCTCGTCCGCCGCCCCCCTCATCCAGACCCGCGTGCAGCTGCTCGGCGAGGCCCGCGAGATGCTGGGCTTCCTGTTCACCAGCGACGACGCGCTCGAGCTGGACGCCACCGCCGTGTCCAAGCTCAAGGACTCCGCGCCCGCCGTCCTCGACGCCGCCCTGGCCGCGCTCGAGGGGCTGGGGGCGCACGAGTGGGGCACCACCCGCCTCGAGGAGGTCCTGCGCGAGGCCATCGTCGAGGGCCTGGGCATCAAGCCCCGCCTCGCCTTCGGCCCCCTGCGCGTGGCCGTCACCGGGCGGCAGGTCTCCCCGCCGCTGTTCGAGTCCATGGAGATCCTGGGCGCCGAGTCCTCACTCGCACGCCTGCGGGCGCTGCGCGCTCGCCTGGGCTGACGAGGCGAGCAGCGGCTCACTCGCCCATCGGGCCGCCGCTCACCCCCGTCAGGCGCATGCCGGCCAGCACCTCGTGCCACTGCTCGAGCGTCATCTCGTCGCCCGCCCGACATATAAGCATGACGACGAAGTTGAGCCCGGCGTTGCTCACGGTGCGTGCGAATCGGTAGCCGTGAATCTCCCCGGGGCCATCGGCCCACGTGTAGGTACCGGTGTAGGTGACGTTGTAGCCCTCAACGGTTCCGCCGTCATCCCTCACGACAGAGATGCGCTCGCGGGAGGTCTCGGTGAAGATGTCCATGTTGGTGGAGCCGTCGAGGAGGCTGGCACTGAGGACCTCGTCGCTCAGGCCCGATAAGTGGGTGGCCTCGTCGATGTCTCGGGTGGCGAATCCGATGCAGGTGCCCACGTGGGTGCGGTAGCCCTCGAAGTTGCCCTGAGACGTGATGGAGTTCTGGTTGGTGACGGAGTCGTCCTGGTACCAGTAGCTCCAGTTCTCGTTGTAGAAGTGCACCTCGGGTGGCGTCCAGGAGGCGGTGGGCTGGACCTTGGGTGCGTCGGTGGGGCGGGTGCCCAGTCCTCCGGACGCCGTGGAGGCTGTCGCGGTGGGGGAGGGCAGCCGCGTCTGCTCGATCGAGGGGCGCGCGGTGGCGGCGGACAGCACGCCTCCGTCCGCGGACGGGGCGGTGCCGACCTCGGTGCCGGAGTCGTCCCCGCCGCTTGAGCAGGCGGCCAGGCCCGTGAGGCAGCTGGTCAGGCACAGGCCGGTCGCGAGGGCGCGCAGGACCCGGGTGCGGGTGGGGCAGTGCGGGTCCAAGGTCATCATCCCTCCGTGCTGTGGAGAGCTATCGGGCAGTTGTGCGGGAACTAAGAGGCCGGTGAGGGCGGCGTCGGCGCAGCACCCTCACCTGGAGTTTACGGGCGTCGGGCGTCGGTGCGAGAGGAACCTGCCCGGGGAGCGCTCGCCATCCGGGTGAGCCGGTGGCGCGTTGCGGACGGACGTTGTGTCCGCACTCACGCGAGGAAGATTTGGTGGGCTGACGGGCGGCGTGTAGATTACTTCCCGCCGCCCCGAGCGGAAGACGCTTGGGAACGCACCATTTCTTTTGGGGTATGGTGTAATTGGCAACACAGGTGATTCTGGTTCATCCATTCTAGGTTCGAGTCCTGGTACCCCAGCGGAGAGCAGGGGAGTGGCTGCCGGTATCCTCCCGGGTCCGGTTGCTCCTGCGCCCACCACAAGTACATGAGGCCCCGTTCGTCTAGCGGCCCAGGACACCGCCCTCTCACGGCGGCAGCACCGGTTCAAATCCGGTACGGGGTACGAGTCAGGCGGCCGCAACGCCCCTGAATCAAGGCCCCGTTCGTCTAGCGGCCCAGGACACCGCCCTCTCACGGCGGCAGCACCGGTTCAAATCCGGTACGGGGTACTCCATATCGAAGCCATGAGGCCCGACCACCGCAGGTGGTCGGGCCTTCGCGACGGCTGCCACGGCTGCGGACCGCTGACCTGACTCCTGACACGTGTGGGGTGGGGGCGAGACGGACTCCTCGTTGGTAGGGCGGGGCAGGGCCAACGGCCCCGGGGGGCGCAGCCCCACCGGCCGTTGAGATTCACGGTCTGACAAGGCGCTTCGGCTCCCTCACCGCCGTCGACCACCTCGACCTGACAGTGTCCACCGGCACCGTCTGCGGCCTCCTCGGGCCCAACGGGGCAGGGAAGTCGACCGCCCTCCGGGCATGCCGGCGTCATGGGCCACGACCTCATCGCCGCCAGGACGGCTGCTCTAGACTGCGGCCGTGACGAACTTCCCCACGCTCAAGGCCCCCGGTCCGATCCCCGACGGCGCAATGCGCATCACCCCGCTCGGCGGGCTCGGCGAGGTCGGCCGCAACATGACCGTCTTCGAGCTCGCGGGCAAGCTCCTCATCGTCGACTGCGGTGTCCTCTTCCCCGAGGAGGACCAGCCCGGCGTCGACCTCATCCTCCCCGACTTCTCCTCCATCGAGGACCGGATGGACGACGTCGTCGCCCTGGTCCTGACCCACGGGCACGAGGACCACATCGGTGGCGTGCCCTACCTCCTGCGCCTGCGCGAGGACATCCCGCTGGTCGGCAGCGAGCTCACCCTCGCCTTCGTCGAGGCCAAGCTCAAGGAGCACCGCATCCGCCCCGTCCTCGACGTCGTCACCGAGCACGAGGAGGTCTCCTACGGCCCCTTCGACATGGAGTTCGTGGCCGTCAACCACTCCATCCCGGACGCCATGGCCGTGTTCATCCGCACCGAGGCCGGCAACGTCCTGGCCACCGGCGACTTCAAGGTCGACTCCCTGCCCATCGACGGGCGCATCACGGACCTGCGCTCCTTCGCCCGCTTCGCCGACGAGGGCGTCGACCTCTTCTGCGTCGACTCCACCAACGCCGAGGTCCCCGGGATGATCGGCCACGAGAACCAGATCGGCCCGGTCCTGGACAACGTCTTCGCCGAGTCCGACCAGCAGATCATCGTCGCCTCCTTCGCCAGCCACGTGCACCGCGTCCAGCAGGTGCTCGACGCCGCCGCCGACCACGGCCGCCGCGTCGCCCTCGTCGGGCGCTCCATGGTGCGCAACATGGGCATCGCCGCCGAACGCGGCTACCTCAAGGTTCCCGACGGCGTCCTCATCGACGCCCGCGACCTGCCCTCGCTGCCCGAGGACCAGCGCGTCCTCATGGTCACCGGCTCCCAGGGCGAGCCCATGGCGGCCCTGTCGCGCATGGCCCACGGCGAGCACCGCACCATCACCGTCGAGCCGGGCGACACGGTCATCTTCGCCTCCTCCCTCATCCCCGGCAATGAGAACTCGGTGTACAGGGTCATCAACCAGCTCATGCGCCTGGGTGCGCGCGTCGTCCACCAGGGCAACGCCAAGGTCCACGTCTCCGGCCACGCCTCCTCCGAGGAGCTGCTGCACATCTACAACATCGTCGGCCCGCGCAACGTCATGCCGATCCACGGCGAGATCCGTCACCTCGTCGCCAACGGCGCCCTGGCCGTCAAGACCGGCATCCCGCCCCAGAACGTCATGCTCTGTGAGGACGGCGTCGCCGTCGACCTCAAGGACGGCACCGCCCGCATCGCCGGGCAGGTGCCCTGCGGTTACATCTATGTCGACGGCTCCAGCGTCGGCGAGATCGACGAGACCGAGCTCAAGGACCGCCGCATCCTCGCCACCGAGGGCTTCGTCAGCGTCTACGCCGTCGTCGAGACCAAGACCGGCACCATCCTCGCCGGCCCAGACATCCAGGCCCGCGGCGTCGCCGAGGACGACGCCGTCTTCGGCGAGATCCTCCCCGACGTCACCAACGCCCTCCAGGAGGCCCTCGACAAGGGCAACCAGGACGCGCACTCCCTCCAGCAGGTCATGCGCCGCACCCTGGGACGCTTCGTCGGACGCCGGCTCAAGCGCCGCCCGATGATCGTGCCCGTCGTCATCGAGGCCTGAGAGCCGCCCGTGCTGCGCCCACCCTGCTTCATCTCGACCGGCTCGGTCCTCGTGGACCTGCCGCTGCGCGTCGAGCGCGTGCCCGCACCCGGCGGCGCCGTCACCGCCGTCTCCTCAGGGCCCGTCGTCGGCGGCGGCTACACGGTCGTCTCCACCGTCGCCCGCCAGGGCCTGCCAACCGCCCTCGCCGCGACCCTGGGCACCGGGCCGAACTCGGCCCAGGTGCGCCGCGAGATGCTCAGCGACGGCGTTGAGCTCGTCGTCGACGAGCTCGTCGGGGACATCGGCACCTGCACCACACTCATCGAGCCCTCAGGCAGGCGCACCTTCATCACCACCGAGGGCATCGAGGCCGAGCCCCAGGTCGAGGACCTCGAGCGCCTGGAGCTCATCGAGGGCGACTGGGTCTACTGCACCGGCTACGACCTCGCCCACGCCAGCTCCGCCAAACCCCTGTCCGACTGGCTCCTCACCCTGCCGCAGGGGGTTGGGCTCATCCTCGACCTCGGGCCCGCCCAGGCCGAGATCGGCGACGCCATCCTCATGCCCATCCTCGCCCGCACCACCCTGCTGACGGGCAACATGCTCGAGATCACCGAGATCATCGCCCGCCTGGGCAGCCCCGACCGGCTGCGCGGGGCCGCGCCCCAGGCCCTGGTCGTGCGGCGCACCGGCGTGCACGGCTGCGAGCTGTGGCTGCCCACGGGCGAGCACCTGGAGGTGGCCGGCTTCGCTTGCGACGTCGTCGACACCACTGGGGCGGGGGACACGCACACCGGGGTCCTCGTCACCGGCCTCATGGACGGCCTCGACGTCGTCTCGGCCGCCCGCCGGGCCAACGCAGCCGCCGCCGAGGCCGTCTCCCGGCTCGGACCGGCCCGCGCCCCCCGACGCAACGAGATCGACGCCCTGCTCGCCGAGGGCTGAGCCCGCACACGGCGACAGCACACCGCCCCCGGCGGCGTGGCAGCCGCCCGCGCCCCACAAGAGCCGCTAGCGTCGCAGCATCATGGCCACTCGTCGCTCCTCGACCCCGTCTCCCTCGCGCGGCTCCGGCCGTCGCAGCCGTACCACCCAGGCCGAACCGCCCACGGTTCAGGCGCAACCCGGTGCGCGCATGCGCCGCACCGCCTGGGCCTTCCTCCTGCTGGCCCTCGCCGTCGTCATCGCCCTGCGCGAGTGGTTCGGCGTCTCTGGCATGGCCGGTGGCGTGCTGCACCACATCGCCGCCGGGCCCGTCGGCCTGTTCGGGGTCATCGTGCCGCTGCTGCTCGCCGCCCTGGGCGTGAGCATGCTGCGCGTGCACCGCATGAGTCCCGTCCACGCGCGCGTGGCCGTCGGCTGCCTCGGGGTCCTCGCGGGCCTGACCGGCATCATCCAGGTCGCCAAGGGCAACCCCACCATCACCGACGGCCTGGCCCCCATCGAGGAGGCGGGCGGACTGCTCGGCTGGGCGGTCGGCTACCCACTCACCGTGCTCTTCAGCGCCATCGGCGCCGTCATCCTCTTCATCCTCCTCATCGTCTTCTCCCTCATCGTCATGTCGGGCCTGACCGTCGCCGAGGTGCGCGACCTCATGCGCGAGCGGCGCGGCGAACCGCGGCTGGACGAGGACCCGAGCGACGACTCCCTGGCCCTGCGCCTCATCGACAGCCTGCGCGCGCGCCGGGCGGCCCGCGCCGAGCGTGAGGAGGCCGAGCAGGCGCAGACCTCGCGCCTGGACTCCTACGAGGCCGACGAGCCCTTCGTCAGCGCCATCGAGTCCGGACCCTCCCGACGCCGCCCCCGCCGCCCGCGCAGCACCCCGGACCCGCTCCAGGTCGCCACGCAGGACCTGAGCGCAGCCGAGCAGGAGGACGTCTCGCGCGACGCCGCCACCACCGTCATCACCCCCGACGCCGACCTGCTCGGCCTCCTGGACGACGAGCCGCCCGCCGTGCGCGTGAACCCCGCCGCCCGCCCGGGCGCCGTCGGCGGCCCGCGCCCCGTGCCTCCCACCGAGCCGGACGCCGTCACCGAGGAGACCCCCCAGGTCCGCGGCGACGACGTCCTCGACCTTGCCGACGAGATCGCCCTGAACCAGATGACGCTGCCCGACGGCGGCGCTTACACCCTGCCGGCCGACGAGCTCCTCGAGCCCGGCCCCGGCCACGCCACGCGCACCGAGGCCAATGACGCCATCGTCGAGTGCCTCCAGGGCGTCTTCGCCGAGTTCGGCGTGGACGCCACCGTCACCGGCTACACCCGTGGGCCGCAGGTGACCCGCTACGAGGTCCACCTGGGACGCGGCGTCAACGTCTCGCGCGTGACCAGCCAGGAGAAGAACATTGCCTACGCGGTGGGCAGCGACGAGATCCGTCTGCTCACCCCCATCCCCGGCAAGAGCGCCATCGGCGTCGAGATCCCCAACTCCGACCGCGAGATGGTCAAGCTCGGTGACGTCCTGCGCTCGAGCGTTGCCAGGAAGCAGGCCCACCCGCTCGTCGTCGGCCTGGGCAAGAACGTCGAGGGCGACTACGTCGTCACCAACCTCGCCAAGACCCCCCACCTGCTCGTTGCCGGGCAGACCGGCTCGGGTAAGTCCTCCTTCGTCAACTCGATGATCACCTCGATCATGATGCGGGCCACCCCGGAGGAGGTACGCATGGTCCTGGTCGACCCCAAGCGGGTCGAGCTGACCGTCTACGAGGGCATCCCGCACCTCATCACCCCCATCATCACGAGCCCCAAGAAGGCCGCCGAGGCCCTGGACTGGGTGGTGCGGGAGATGGACGCGCGCTACGACGACCTCGCCTCCTTCGGCTACAAGCACATCGACGACTTCAACAAGGCGGTGCGTGCCGGCGAGGTCCAGCCCCTGGAGGGCTCCGCCCGCGTCATCAGCCCCTACCCCTACCTGCTCGTCGTCGTCGACGAGCTCGCCGACCTCATGATGACGGCCCCCAAGGACGTCGAGGCCTCCATCCAGCGCATCACCCAGCTGGCGCGCGCCGCAGGCATCCACCTCGTGCTCGCCACCCAGCGGCCGGTGGCCCAGGTGGTCACGGGTCTCATCAAGTCCAACGTGCCCTCACGCCTGGCCTTCGCCACCGCCTCCCAGCTCGACTCGCGCGTCATCCTGGACCAGAACGGCGCGGAGACCCTCACCGGCCAGGGTGACGCCCTCTACCTGGGTCCCGGCGCCTCCAGCCCGGTGCGTATCCAGGGCTCCTGGGTGACGGAGTCGGAGATCCGCTCCGTGGTCGATCACGTCAAGCGCCAGCTCGAGCCGGACTACCGCGAGGACGTCATCGTCCCCGAGGTCAAGAAGCAGATCGACGAGGAGATCGGCGACGACATGGACCTGCTCCTGCAGGCCGCCGAGCTCATCATCACCAGCCAGTTCGGCTCGACCTCCATGCTTCAGCGCAAGCTGCGCGTCGGCTTTGCCAAGGCCGGCCGACTCATGGACCTGCTCGAGTCCCGCGAGGTCGTCGGCCCCTCCGAGGGCTCCAAGGCCCGCGACGTGCTCGTCCAGCCCGAGCAGCTGGAGCAGACCCTGGCCTGGATCAGGGGCGACGGGGCGGCCCCCGAGATCGAGGACCCGGGCGCCGGCGTCGCGACCGCCGCGCGCGTGCCTTCCGGACTGCGCGAGGGCGCCGCCACGGACCGCTACGCCACCGACCCCCTCCAGGCGGAGCGTGGGAGCCGGGAGTCGCCGTCCTGGGAGGACGACAGCGCCGAGGAGGACTCCGAGGACGCCTGGAGCCTGACCAACCGCGGCCCCTCCTGGTGAGCGCCTCCCGGTGAAGGTCCCGGCTCAGGAGCGCGGCAGTGCCACCGGCCCATCACCGGTGGGGGAGGGCACCTCGTCGCTGTAGGTCGCGTTGTTGACCGTGGCCATGACCGCCTCCCAACGGCGAGCGATTTCCCACTCCGAGAGCGTGCAGCCCTCGGGGACCTCACCGCGCTGGGCGGCCGCCAGGTCGATGATGCGGTGCCCGCCGTCGTTGTCCACCGTGAAGGGGTGCCAGTGCAGGGCCTCCACACGCGCCTCACGGCTGCCGTCGACGGCGGTGCTCACGACGACGTCGGCCCACACGAACAGGCCGATGCCCGCCATGACGGTGCTCTGGGCCTCGGACTGGTTCGACAGGAAGTTGCCGGCCGAGTAGGACACCCACATGCCCCTGCCCCCAGGCCCGCCGGGCAGCAGCTCGTTGGTCTGGGGCACGTGCGGGTGCGCGCCCAGCAGTAGGTCCACCTGACCGGTGGCGGCGACGGCGGCGGCGTACTCGCGCTGAGCGTCCACCGGCTCCAGCAGGTACTCCTCACCGATCTGGGTGTGTAGGACGACGACGTCGGCGCCCGCCGCGCGGGCCGCACGGGCCCGGGCCTCGACGGTGGCGACGTCGTTGAGGTCCACGGCCCAGGCGGGATCCGCGACGAAGCCGTTGAGACTGTAGGTGGTGGAGATCTGGGCGACGGTGACGCTCACGCCCTCGCGCTCGAGCGTGTAGAGCTGGTAGCCGGTGGCCGCCTCCGCCTCGCTGCGGTTGGTGCCGGCATAGCCCATGCCATGAGCCGCGAGCTGGTCGGCGGTGGCCAGCACGCCCTCGAAGCCCTGGTCCCAGGCATGGTTGGAGGCGGTTGCACAGCCGTCGTAGCCGGAGGCGGCCAGCGCGGTGACGACGGCGGGCACGGAGGCGAAGACCGGGTAGCCCGAGGCGACGCCGATCGGTGAGACCGGCAGCTCCATCCCGCACAGGGCCAGATCCACGCCCGCGGTCCAGGGCACGGCCCCGGCGATGAGCGGCGCGATGTCCCCGCCCCCACCGGCCGTGTCCTCGATGACGGGCATGTGGGTCAGGACATCGCCGGCGTAGCCGATGGTGAAGCGGACGTCAGGCACCGGCTCGGGGGTGGGGCTCGGCGTCGGCGATGGGGCGGGGGCCGCCGCGGTGGGGGAGGGCGAGGCGGTGGGGGGCAGCGACACCGCGCCACCGTCCAGGCGTTCACGCAGCGCGAGGGCACCCGCGGTGGCCACGCCGAGCACGAGGAGCAGCACGACAGCGGCGCGCCACCATGGGCGCCTGACGGCCGCGCCGTGGCGCCGCGCCCTGCCACCACCCGCTCGGACGGAGGCTGAGGTGCTGGAGAGACCTCGCGTGCGGCTGCTCACGCACCCAGGCTATAGGCTGGACGTGATGAGCGAGACAGATACTCCCACCAACGAGGGCGGGCCCGGCGCGAGGGTGCCGCTGCTCAACATCGCCAACGCGCTGACGGTGCTGCGCCTGCTGCTCGTGCCGGTCTTCGTCTGGTTCGTGCTGCAGCCGGGCGACGCCATGAGACTGGCCGCGGCCGTGGTCTTCGCCGTCGCCGCCCTCACGGACCAGCTCGACGGGCACCTGGCACGCTCGCTCAACCTCGTGACGAGCTTCGGCAAGATCACCGACCCCATCGCGGACAAGGCACTGACGCTGTCCGCCTTCATCGCGCTGTCCGTTGACGGCCGCCTGTGGTGGTGGGTGACCTTCACGATCCTCGTGCGTGAGCTCGGCATCACCCTGCTGCGCTTCTTCATGCTGCGCCGGGCCGTCATGGCGGCCTCGCGGGGAGGCAAACTCAAGACGGTCCTGCAGATCACCGCGATCATCGGTCTGCTCGTGCCCTGGGGCGCCTTCCTACCGGCTGGCGCGGCCCACGTCCTGGAGCTCCTGGCCTACGTCGTCGTCGGCGCCGCGCTGGTGATCACCGTGGTCTCCGGCCTGGACTATGTGCGCCAGGCCGTCGTCCTGTCGCGGATGGAGCCGAGCTCGTGAGCCCTGCGGCGACCGTGAGCCCTGCGGGCGGGCGAGGCCTTGCCGGGCAGGCGGAGCAGCTGCTGGAGGCCGCGCGCGAGCAGGGGCGCACGATCGCCGTCGCCGAGTCCCTCACCGGTGGGATGGTGTGCTCCACCCTCGTGGGCGTGCCCGGGGCCTCCGCCGTGCTCCTCGGCGGAGTCGTGGCCTACGCCACACGGGTCAAGGCGCAGGTGCTGGGGGTCGACGCCGAGCTGCTGGCGCGCACCGGGCCCGTGGACGGCGAGGTCGCCCTCCAGATGGCCCGGGGCGTGGCGCGCGTGCTGGGCGCGGACCTCGGCCTGGCGACAACGGGTGTGGCGGGCCCCGGGCCCGCGGACGGCCACGAGGCCGGGACCGTGCACGTCGCCGTCGTCACCCCGTGGGGTGGGGCCGAGCGCGCGCTGCGGCTGGACGGTGACCGGGCGCAGGTGCGTCTGGGGTCCGCTGAGGCCGTCGTCGGCCTCGCCCTGGAGATGCTGCGCTCTCCCAGGATCCGCTGAGGCTGCCTCCACCTCTTCTCCCAGGCAGGCGGGTGAAGATCCCTCCGACGCCCCGGGGGGCCGGGTGGTACCGGGACCGGGGGCGGGAATGAAACTACGAACCGAACGGTTGCACCCAGCGATGAATAAGACGAACCAGCCCCGTACCTCTCGCCCTGTGCGTCCCGCAGGCAGGACCGCCATGCGCGCGGCGCCGACGGCGGGATACGGTGCACCCGTGGAACCCGTCAAGACTGAGAACGTCCTCCTGCGCCGCGAGATCGGCGAGGTGCTGCGCTCGGTGCGCCAGCACCAGGGACGCACCCTGCGCGAGGTCTCCTCCCAGGCCCGAGTCTCCCTCGGATACCTCTCCGAGGTCGAGCGCGGGCAGAAGGAGGCCTCCTCCGAGCTGCTGGCCTCGATCTGCCAGGCACTCGACGCCCCGCTGTCCGCCGTGCTGCGTGAGGTCTCGGACCGCATCGCCCTTGCCGAGGGCGTGAGCGTGCCGGACACCGTCCCCGACGAGCTCGTGCGTCAGCAGCGCCTCTTCCTGCGCTGAGCCCGCGTCACCGCGCGACGTCGGGGTATGGGGCAGGACGGACAGTGGCGCCATGAAGCACTCCGAGCTCTGGCGCGCCGTGGAGGCCGTCTACGGCTCCGCCTACGGCCGCTCACTGGTCAAGGACCTCGTGCTGCCGGGCCTGGGACACACCGCCCAGGAAGCCCTGGACGCGGGGGAGAGCCCGCGGCGGGTGTGGGACGCCCTGTGTGACGAGACGGACGCCTCGGAGGCGGACCGTTGGGTCTACCGGGAGGACCCGCGCAAGAGGTAGCCGGGCATTGCGGGCGGTGCGCCGGGCACCGGATTGGATCGTGACACGCCGGGGCTCCAGTTGGTATCTCGAACACCTGTACGACTACTGTCGTCCCCAGGTGACCTCCCGGTCATGGTTGTCCACCGTTGGCGGCTCGGTCTGGGATACGTGTCAGTGGTCCGGCATAGCGTCACCCACGGGCCCCGGAGAGGGGAACCCGTCCTGAAGGACCAGCCCTGACCGCCGCGGCGAGGAGCCGCACGAGACCGAGGTAGAGCAATGCCCGCAGCCAACCAGACCCAGGACCGCGCCAAGGCCCTGGCCACCGCCCTCGCCCAGATCGACAAGTCCTTCGGCAAGGGCTCCGTCATGCGCCTGGGTGACGACTCGCGCCCGCCGGTGGCCATCATCCCCACGGGCTCGACCGCACTGGATGTCGCCCTCGGCATCGGCGGGCTGCCGCGCGGGCGCGTCGTCGAGATCTATGGCCCCGAGTCCTCCGGTAAGACGACGGTCGCCCTGCACGCGGTGGCCAACGCCCAGCGGGCCGGCGGCAACGCCGCCTTCATCGACGCCGAGCACGCCCTCGACCCGGTCTACGCCAAGGCGCTGGGCGTGGACACCGACAACCTCCTCGTCTCCCAGCCGGACACCGGCGAGCAGGCCCTCGAGATCGCGGACATGCTCATCCGCTCCGGCGGCCTGGACATCATCGTCGTCGACTCGGTGGCGGCGCTCGTGCCCAAGGCGGAGATCGAGGGGGAGATGGGCGACTCTCACGTCGGCCTCCAGGCGCGCCTCATGAGCCAGGCTCTGCGCAAGATCACCGGAGCCCTGTCCGCCACCGGCACCACCGCCATCTTCATCAACCAGCTGCGCGAGAAGATCGGCGTGTTCTTCGGCAGCCCGGAGACCACCACCGGTGGCAAGGCCCTGAAGTTCTACGCCTCCGTGCGCATCGACGTGCGCCGTATCCAGACCCTCAAGGACGGGGACCAGCCCGTGGGCAACCGGACCCGCGCCAAGGTCGTCAAGAACAAGATGGCCCCGCCCTTCAAGCAGGCCGAGTTCGACATCATCTACGGGCAGGGCATCTCCCGCGAGGGCGGGCTCATCGACCTCGGCGTCGAGAACGGTGTCATCCGCAAGTCCGGCGCCTGGTTCACCTACGGTACGGACCAGCTCGGCCAGGGCAAGGAGAACGCCCGCACCTTCCTGCGGGACAACCCGGAGCTCGCCAATGAGATCGAGAACAAGATCCTGGGTGTCCTGGGCATCGGTGAGGCCGGCCGCAAGGCCAGGGAGGAGGCGCAGGCCGCTGCCGAGGCCGCCGAGCAGGCTGCGGCCCAGGCCGCCGCGCAGACTGCCGCGCCCCAGGCCGCCGCGGCTTCCGCCGGAGGCGGCGGCGCTTCGGCACGCAAGCGCAAGAAGGCGGTGGAGGAGGCCGACGCCTTCGGTGAGGACGCCGACGGCTTCTGATGCCCTGGCTCACCCCTGACGAGCACCAGCAGCAGGTCGAGGCGGCGAGGGATCTCGTCCTGCGCCGCCTCGACCGCTCGGCCGCACCGCGCGCCGTCCTCGCCCGGCTCCTCGCCCGCAAGGGGACGGACCCGCGCGTGGCCGAGGAGGTGCTCGACCGCCTCGAGACCGTCGGGGTCGTCGACGACGCCGCCTACGCCGCGACCCTCGCGCGCACCCGCTTCGCCGAGAAGGGGGCCGCCCGGCGGGCCATCGCCCAGGAGCTGCGCCTCAAGGGCATCGGTGAGCGGGACCTGGCCGCGGCGCTCGAGCAGATCGACGCCCACGACGAGGCCGACGCGGCGCTCGAGCTCGCGGCCAAGAGGCTCACTCTCACCCGTGCCCTGGCCCCCGAGGTGCGCAGGCGCCGGGTGCTGGCGCACCTGGCCCGCAAGGGCTACTCGACCGAGGTGTGCGCTCACGCGCTTGAGCAGGCCTTGGCCCAGGAGGCCGCCGACGCGACCGCTTGAGCCAGGGCCCGGTTCAGGTGCGCGCCGGCGTCCCGGCTGTCGGTTCGTGACACCGAGGCGCACCCGGTGAGTGGGTCAGTCCTGTGACCCTGTGGTCGCCTCCCGGGCCTCGGCCACCGCGGCGCTCACCCGGCGGTGGGCCTGCCAGATCTCCTCGGGAAGCCCCTCGAACTGGCCCAGGTGCTCCTCGCGCAGGGCGATCTCCTGCGACCAGCGATCCAGGTCGACCTCGAGCAGCTGGTCCAGGTCCTCGCGCGAGCCCTCGAAGCCCTCGAGGTTGAGCTCCTCGGGCAGCGGCACGATGCCGACCGGGGTCTGGCGTCCCTGAGCACGGCCCTCCTTGAGGTCGATGAGCCACAGCAGCGCCCGCAGGTTCTCCCCGTAGCCGGGCCACAGGAAGTGGCCGTCCTCGCCGTCGCGCTGGAACCAGTTGACGTGGGCGAAGATGGGCTGGTGCTTGGCCTGGCTCAGGACGTTGAGCCAGTGCTGGGCGTAGGCGCCCTCGGGGAAGGCCATGAAGGGACGCATGGACATGGGGTCGTAGCGCAGGCGCCCTTCGGTGCCCTCGGCCGCGAAGGTTGCCTCCGCGCCCAGGGTCAACCCGTCGTAGACGCCCTCGGCCAGGTCGGTGATGGCGCGGATGAGGGGCTCGCGGTCGCGGCAGCGGCCGCCGAAGATGATGGCGTCGATGGGTACGCCCTCGGGGCGCTCGTAGTCCTCGGCGATGTTGGGCACCACCGACAGGCGGGCCGTGAAGCGCGAGTTCTTCTGGCTCCACAGGTCCGCGTCCTCCCCCGAGCGCCGGCGCTCGGCCGGGCGCTCGTCGATGCGCTCGTTGCGCCAGTCCCGCCAGCCCGTGACGTCCTCGGGGTAGTCGGGGGTCTTGCCCTCCCACCACAGCTCGTGGGTGTCCTCGTGGTGGGCGACGTTGACGAAGAGCGTCCCCGTACCCTCGGCGACGGCGTGCATGGCGTTGGGGTTGGACTCCCAGTTCGTGTCCTTGGCGACGCCGAAGGTGCCGTACTCGGGGTTCATGCCGTAGACGCGGCCGTCGTTCTCGTCAACGCGCAGCCACACGATGTCGTCGCCGTAGAAGTCGACCTCGTAGCGCTCGCCCAGCGCGGCGGGCGGCAGCATCATGGCCAGGTTCGTCTTGCCGGAGGCCGAGGGCATACCGCCGCACACGTGGTAGACGCGGCCGGTCTCCTTGTCCCGGATGCCGATGAGCATGAACTGCTCGCCCATGAAGCGCCCGGAGGCCCAGCCGTCGTAGGAGCCCTGGCGCAGCCCGTGGGCGATCTTGCCCAGCAGGGCGTTGCCGCCGTAGGCGGAGCCGAAGTGCAGGATCTCGCGGCGGTCGGCGATGGTGGCGAAGAGGCGCTGGTCCTCCGCGGTGCCCTGTCCCAGTGCGTCCAGGTCCCCGGTGGCGTGGACGGCGCGCACGAAGAAGGCGGGGTCCACCAGGTCATTGAGGTACTGCACGCCCACCCGGGCCATGCGCAGCATCTGCAGCACGACGACGCGGTTGTCCGTCAGCTCCACGCCCACGGCCCAGCGCTGCAGCGGGGAGCCGGGAGGGGCCATGAGATAGGGCACGACGTACATGGTCTTGCCGGTCATGGCACCGCTCATGCGCTCGACCTGCTGGGGGCGGACCTCCTCGGCGTGGCGCCAGTTGTTGTAGACGCCCGTGTCGGCGGGGTCGTGGGTGGACACGACCGTGCGCTCCTCGGAACGGGCGGTGTCCTTGGGGTGGCTGTGGGCCAGGTAGCGGCCGTGGCCGGCCTCGAGGATCTCGCCGTCCGCCAGGGCCTCGGAGAGCAGGCGGGCGTCGTCGTCGGAGCTGATCACCTCGATGTGGTCGGGGGTCAGCACGCGCGACCACTCGGCGACGAACTCATGGACGTGGGTGTTGGTCAGTCCGGCCCGCGTCAGGGCCGAGGCGGAGTGAGTCACAGGATCTCCAATCGTGAAGGGGCCTTGAGCGGAAGGCGTTGCCGACCGAGGTCTGGGGGCCCGGGAACGAGCCTAAACAATAATTCGGGTATACGAAACTCTGAGAACTGACTGTGAGGAGGTGGGATGGTCGTGGCCGGGGTGGCGGGCGCCGTCGCCCCTGCGCGTGGGCAGGACGATGCGAACTCGGGTGCGCAACGCCCATCCTGGTTACGCTGCTCCCATGACCGAGGCCAATGACGTGACCCGGACCGCCAGCGCCCCCGCTGACGCCGACGCCCCCGTGACGATGACCGAGATCGCGGCACGCGCCGGCATCGACAGCTCCCACCTCATCCCCTACGGCCGGGACGTGGCCAAGGTCGACCTGGCCGTCCTCGCTCCCGATGGCGACGGCCCAGCTCCCGTCGTCGGACACGGCCCAGCACCCGCCGACGGCGACGACCCAGCACCCGCCGTCGGCACCCCGCCGCACTACGTGGTCGTCACCGCCATGACCCCGACCTCCTTCGGCGAGGGCAAGTCCACCGTCGCCATCGGCCTGGCCCAGGGCCTCGCCCACCGCGGGCACCGCAGCCTGCTCACCCTGCGCCAGTCCGCCATGGGCCCCACCTTCGGCATCAAGGGCGGTGCCGGCGGCTCCGGCAAGGCCCGCATCCTGCCCGCCGAGCGCATGAACCTCCACCTGACCGGCGACTTCCATGCCATCACCGCGGCGCACAACCTCCTGGCCGCGCTGATCGACAACCACCTCCACCACGGCAACGCCCTGGGCATCGTCGAGCGCACCATCACCTGGCCCAGGGTCCTGGACGTCAACGACCGCGCCCTGCGGCACATCGTCATCGGACTCGGCGCCACGTCCGACGGCGTCACCCGCCAGGCCTCCTTCGACATCACCCCCGCCAGCGAGATCATGGTCATCATGTCCCTGGCGACATCCCTGGCGGACCTGCGCGAGCGCCTGGGACGCGTCGTCGTGGCCCGCAACCAGGAGGGACGGTGGGTCACCGCCGAGGACCTGGGCGCCGCCGGCGCCATGACGGCCGTCCTGCGCGACGCCCTGGCCCCCAACCTCCTGCGCACCAGCGAGGGCACCCCGGCCCTCATCCACACCGGCCCCTTCGGCAATATCGCCACCGGCTGCTCCTCGGTCATGGCCGACCTCGTCGCCGCCCGGGGCCTGGCCGAGGGTCCCGGCCAGGAGCCCGGCTACGTCCTGACCGAGGCCGGCTTCGGCGCCGATATGGGGCTCGAGCGCTTCGTCGACCTCAAGTGCCGGGTCTCCGGCATGCGCCCCGACGCCGCTGTCCTCGTCGTCACCATCAGGGCGCTCAAGGCCCACTCGGGTGCCTACCGAATCCTGCCCGGCAAGGACCTGCCTGAGGCCATGCTCCGGGAGAATCCCGAGGAGGTGCGTGCCGGGGCCGCCAACATGCTCAGGCACCTGCAGATCGTGCGCAGCTTCGGCATGGAGCCCGTCGTCGCCATCAACGTCTTCCCCACGGACCACGACTCCGAGATCGCCGAGGTTCAGCACCTGGCCCGCGAGGCCGGAGCCCGCGTGGCCGCCGTCAGGCCGGTGACCGAGGGCGGGGCGGGCTGCGCCGATCTGGCGGACGAGGTGGTCCGCGCCTGCCGCAAGGTGCGCGACGGCGGCCTTGCAGGCGTCGGCAGGGCCCTGTACGAGTCCTCCGACAGCCTGCGCACCAAGATCGACAAGGTCGCCGCCATGTACGGGGCCGACGGCGTCGACTACGCCCCGGCCGCCGCCCGGTTCCTTGAGGACTGCGAGGCGGATGGCTACGGGGACCTGGCGGTGGTGGTCGCCAAGACGCCGTTGTCGCTGTCCCACGACCCGTCCCTCAAGGGGGTGCCCACCGGGTGGCGCCTGCCGGTGCGCGAGGTGCGCCTGGCCGCCGGGGCCGGCTACGTCTACGCGATCTGCGGCAACCTGTCGACGATGCCCGGGCTGCCCAGCCGCCCCCAGGCCGAGCGCATCGACGTCGACACCGCCACCGGGCAGATCCTCAACCTGCGCTGAGGCCCGCGCCGGGCAGCACGAAGGCCGGTGGCCGTCGCGTGACGACCACCGGCCCCGGGCGCTGCGAGATTCTCAGCCCCGCCCTCAGTCCTTGGTGTGGGTGGAGGTCTCGAACAGGAGGTTAACCTGGTCGTTGTACTTCGTCAGCGTTGAGGCGGGCACGCGGTTGGCCCACAGGTCGTCCGTGGCGGGCTGCATGATGGCTGTGACGTCCGCGCCGAAGTAGGTCAGCGGGAAGAAGAAGGTCGAGCCGTCCTCCACGTGCTGGGTGAAGGGCGCCGTGGGAAGACCCGTCTCCTCGAAGACCTCGACGGCCGCCTGAGTGGAGGAGGAGATCGCCGGGAAGACGATGCCGTAGGAGGCCACGATGTCCTGCGCCTCGGCGGTGCCCAGGAAGGACACCCACTGGCAGGCCTGCTCGATGTTGGCCGACTGCTTGCACACCGAGTCGCCCAGCCCGTTGAACAGGGAGACCGACCGGCCGTTGGGCCCCACGGGATTCGCCGCGATTCCGACCTCGATGTCGAGCTTGGCGAAGGTGCTGAACATCCACGAGCCGGAGATGCACATGGCGATCTTGCCGCTGCCGAGCTGGACGTCGGTGCTCGTCGTGGTGGAGAAGGCGCCGCGGGGGCACAGGTACCCCTTGTCCACCAGGCCGAAGTACCAGTCCAAGGTGTCCTGGAAGACCTTCTCGTCGTAGCGGTAGTGGTTGCCCCACGTCTCCTTGTTCGTGTAGTGCCAGTCGCCGGCCGAGCCGGTGAAGGGGCTCCACTGGGTCTGGCCGTCCCCGGAGCCGGCGTCCTGGATACCCAGGCCGTACACGGCGACGTGGTCCCTGTCGAAACCGGGCTCGTCCCCGTGCACACCGTTCTTGTCCACGGTCAGCCGGGCGAGGATCCTCTCGAAGGTGCCCCCGTCGTGGGGGTTCCAGGACCAGTCGGCCAGGTCGGCCTCGGTCAGGCCGGCCTCGGCGAGCATGGCCCGGTTGTAGAAGACCGCCACGGTGTCCCAGTCCTTGGGGCAGCCGTACTGGTGTCCGTCCTCTCCCTTCCACAGATCGATGAGCCCCTCCTGGAAGGCGGACTCGTCGACGCCCGACCACGCGGCCTGCTCGTCCAACGGGACCAGGACCTCCAGGTCCACGAACTGGGCGAACTTGGAGATGTGGTCGGTGAAGGCGTCCGGACCGGTCCCGGCAATGAAGCCCGCCGTCAGTTTGGTCCAGTAGTCGCCCCAGCCGATCTGGGTGATGTTGACCGTGATGCCGGTCTTGGCTTTGAAGGCCTCGGCACAGGCCTCGTAGGCGGGGAGCTGGCCGGCGTCCCACAGCCAGTACTCCACGGTGCCGGTGCTCTGGTCCGAGTCCTCGGCGCAGGCCGCCAGACTCAGGGCGGCTGCGCCCGTGGCCAGGGAGCACAGGAGGCTGCGGCGCGACAGTGAGGGGCGAAGAATGGGGTGAGTCGTCATCTGGTGCCTCACTTGATTCCGGTAAAGCCGATGGAGTTGACGATGCGCCGGGCGAAGGCCATGAACAGCAGGAGCATCGGGAGCGCGGCCACGAGGGTGGCCGCCATGAGCCCGGACCAGTCGGGACCGGTCTGGGGCGCCTGGGACCGGAAGACTGCCAGCGCCACCGTGAGCACCCGCGAGGAGTCTGTGTAGGACACGAGCAGAGGCCAGAAGTAGTCGTTCCAGGCCGTGATGTAGGTCAGGATCGCCAGCGTCGAGATCGGGGCCTTGGCCATGGGCAGGATGAGGGTGAAGAAGACCCGGACCTTCGAGGCGCCGTCGAGCATGGCGGCCTCCTCCAGCTCGCGGGGAATGTTCATGAAGAACTGCTTGAGGAAGAACACCGCGAAGGGCGTCATGAACATGGTCGGCAGGGCCACCCCCAGGAAGGTGTCGATGAGGTGGAGCTGCTTGACCAGCACGAAGTTGGGCAGGAGCGTGAAGATCGAGGGGACCATGAGGGCGCCCAGGAAGACGGCGAAGACCGTGTCGCGTCCCTTCCAGCGCAGGCGGGAGAAGGAGTAGGCGGCCATCGCCGAGAAGAAGACCTGCCCGACGGTCACCAGCGTGGAGACGATGACCGAGTTGCGCAGGTAGAGCCAGAAGTTGATGGCTGCGCCGCTGCCGCCGTCGGCCAGCGCCTCCTCGGTGGACTGCATCCCAAGGACCCGGGCGAAGCCGCGCAGGTTGGCGTCGACCGGCAGCAGGCTGGTGGGGTCGGCGGCGATGCCCGCGTTGGAGGACAGCGCCGTGCGCAGGACCCAGTAGAAGGGCAGGAGCGTGAACAGCATGATGAGCACCATGGCGGTCCAGGCCAGGGCTTTGCCCACGGTGAGGCTGCGGGCGGGGGCCTTGGAGACGACCGTCGCCGCGGTCGACGCCTGGCGGGAGGAGGGGGCTGTTGTCGGTGTCGTCGGAGTCATCGGTGCTCCTCCTCAGTCCAGGTCCGTCTCGCCCGCACGGGTCATGCGGTACTGAAGGATCGTGATCGCCGCCAGGACGAGCAGCAGGCCCACCGCCATGGCGGAGGCGTACCCGAACTGGAAGCGCCCGAAGGCCATGTCGTAGATGTAGTACTGCAGCACGCGCGAGGCGTTGACGGGGCCGCCCTGGGTGGCCACGGAGACGGTGTCGAAGACCTGGAAGGAGCCGATCATCGTCATGATGAGCACGAGCGCCAGGATGGGACGCAGCAGCGGCATGGTGATCCGCCAGAACATCCGCCACTCGCTGGCGCCGTCGACCTTGCCCGCCTCGTAGACCGTGCTCGGGATCGACTGCAGGCCCGCGAAGATGAGCAGGGCCGTGTAGCCCACGTGGCGCCACACGTTGATGACGGCGATGGTGGGGATGGCCAGTGATGAGGAGAAGAAGTCCACCGCCGAGCCCGTCAAGGACTCCAGGATCTGGTTGGTGACACCCAGCGTGTTGTCCAGGATCCACAGCCACAGCATGGCGGCGACCACGTTGGACACGAGGTAGGGCGTCAGCACGATCGAGCGCACGACGGTGGACTGGGTCAGGCGCTGCATGAGGACGGCGATGAGCAGCGCCAGGAGCGTCTGCAGGCCGATGTTGATGACGACGTACTCCAGGGTGACGACGACGGCGTTCCAGAAGGTGTCGTCCCGGACCATACGCTTGTAGTTGGCCAGGCCGGTGAAGGTCTCAGGGGTCAGGAGGTTGTACTCGGTGAAGGACAGCCAGATGCCCCGGATGAGGGGCCAGATGTAGAAGGCGAGGAGGCCGATCGTCGCCGGCAGGATGAAGGTCAGGCCGAGCGCGGTGTCGCAGCGCGCTCGGCGCCGCCGACCCGCTTGCGGTGCGAGCAGGGACGAGGTTGACATTGGATCTCCATATCGACGGTGATGTGGGACAACGGCAAGAGAGCGGCGGACTCCGGGGCAGGACTGGGACAGGAGGTGTGGGCCGTGCTCAGTCGACGGCGGTGGCGCGCAGCAGGATGAGGTGGTCGGGGTGCAGCGCCGGCAGCGCCAGGCCCGTGGTCGTCAGGTAGGAGCCCGGCAGGGTCACGCCGCCGATCATCCAGCCAGCCGTCACCCGCAGCTCGGGGTAGGCCGGTGCCGCCAGGCGCACGTGGTAGCGGCGCGAGGGGTCCAGTCCGGGCAACGGGCGCGGCGCTGTCGGCCAGGCCAGGAGCTGGCCGAGCGCGGCGACCTCGTACAGGGCCTCAGAGCCGTCGGGGGCGACAACGCCCTCGATGCGCAGCGCCTCGTCGTCGGGAAGGTCGGCGTGGACCGTCACCCCCGAGTGCAGCAGGTCGCGCAGCTCCTTGTGCAAGGCGATGATGGAGGCCAGGCGCTCGCGGGTGGGCTCGTCGGCCCGGGTGAGGTCCCACTCGACCCCCATGTGTCCCCACAGGGCGGTGCCGGCACGGAAGTCGAGGTCGAGGTCGCGCAGGGTCGTGTGGGCGCGCCCGGAGCCGACGTGGGTGCCCACGAGCTCTGGGGGCAGCAGCATCATCGTGCCGCGCTGGATGTCCTGACGGTCGTGGGCGTCGATGCAGTCCGAGGCCCACACCCGCTGGGCGCGCTCCATGATGCCCAGGTCGATGCGCCCGCCGCCCCCGGCGCAGGACTCGATCTCCAGGGCGGGGAAGCGCTCGTGCAGGGCGTCGAGCAGGCGGTAGAGGGCCAGGGTCTGGTCGTGGACGGCTCCCGCGCCTGCCCGCCCCGCGGTCGGGGCGGCGACCTCGTGGCCGGTGGCCAGCAGGGGGGAGTTGTGGTCCCACTTGAGATAGGCGATGTCGAGTCGCTCGACCAGGGTGGAGACGGAGTCGAACAGATACTCCCAGGCCCCGGGGGCGCACAGGTCCAGGACCCGCTGGTGACGGTGCTCGGGTGCGCCGCCGGCGCCGTCGGACAGGATCCACTCGGGGTGGGCGCGGGCGAGGTCGGAGTTGACGTTGACCATCTCCGGCTCGAACCACAGGCCGAACTCCATGCCCAGGGCGTGGACGTGCTCCACGAGGGGCTCAAGGCCCTGGGGCCAGGCCTCGGGGGAGACCTGCCAGTCACCCAGGCCCGAGGTGTCGTCACGGCGTGAGCCGAACCAGCCGTCGTCCAGGACGTAGCGCTCGATACCGACCTGGGCCGCTGCGTCGGCCAAGGCCTTGAGCTTGTCGAGGTCGTGGTTGAAGTAGACGGCCTCCCAGGTGTTGAGTAGCACCGGGCGGGGACGGTGGGGGTGGGACGGGCGCGAGCGCAGCCAGGCGTGGCTGCGGTGGGCCAGGGCGTCCAGGCCCTCGCCCCAGGAGTAGAAGGCCCACGGGGAGGTGTAGGTCTGACCGGGGGCGAGCGAGACCTCTCCTGGCAGGAGCAGCTCTCCGGCCCCCAGGAGCTTGCGCCCCGAGGCCGGGTTGAATGCCAGGTGGCGGGTGTTGCCGGACCAGGCCAGGTGGACGCCGTGGACGCGCCCGCTGCGCCAGCCGAAGCCGGTGGGGCCGGCCACCAGCCAGGTGACGGCGTCGTGCCCCGGACGTCCCTCCCAGGACTCGCGCAGCCGGGTGCCGGGGGTGAAGGGGGTGCGCACGAGCCTGCGCTCGAGGATGTGGTGCCCGGTGGTGTCAAGCAGCTCGTCGGCGCTGTCGGGTACGGGCAGCACGGGGGTGAGTTCGCCGACGACGAGGTCCGCACCGGGGCGGCCCGAGTCGGGACGGTTGTTGCGGACCCAGGCGCGCACGCGCAGCATCCCACTGGGCTCCAGACGCAGCTCGGTGCCCAGGGTCAGGTCGTTGACGGTGTCGGTCCCGCTGGAGTGCACGACGAGGGTGCTTCCGGCGGGGGTGTCCTGGCTGGCGGTCTCGTGGGTGACGACGGTGGGGTGGGGGCAGAAGGCTGAGCCGTCGGTGCGTGAGAGTCCCACGGCTGGGCGTGCGCTCCATCCCAGGTGCGTCAGGGGCAGGATGGGCAGGTCGTTGGTGATCCAGGCGGTGTTACTGCCCAGGGAGGTCGCCGCGGCCAGGGTCGCGTCGGCCAGGTCCTCGCCGTCGACCTCGCCCAGGTCGGGGCCCCAGTGGTGCACCACCGGGAAGCGGTCGTCGAGCAGGTCGAGCACCAGGGAGGTGCCGCCTCGGCGCAGGTGGAGGGTCATCGTCGTCCTTCCAGGAGAGGGGGAACCAACACCGATTCCTTGTGACGTGAAAATAAATGGTGGTCCCCGGTTGCGCAAGGGTGCGACGAGACTCATGACAGGTGCCCGCGACACAACGTGGCTCTTCCCAATTGAGGGTGTGGGTGGGGTCTGAGTCCTCCGGTCTCTAGTTGTGCTTTCTTTGGGGTTGTGAACGGGTTGGGTGGAGGTCTGCTGGGCGGGATGCGGGGTTGACGCTCGCGTGCGGTCTGGGGAGGTCTTCATGGCGCATGCTGGCGCACCTTTGACGCCTGGGGGGCGTCGTCGTCTTGCCCGCCTGGGGGGCGTCGTCGTCTTGCCCGCCTGGTGGTGGAGGGCTGGGCCATGGGTCGGGCGGCTGAGTGCTTGCGGGTCTGGCCGGCGACGGTCGGCCGGTGGCTGGGGCCGCTGCCGGGCCCCGGTGCGCTGTGTGGAGCGCCATTGATCAGTTCCGGACCACGTTCGGTCGTTCGGACCACGTTCGGTCGTTTGGACCACGTTCGGTCGTTTGGACCACGTTCGGTCGTTTGGACCACCCCAGACGCGTCCGTAGGTGGTCCGAACGACGGCAGGTGGTCCAAGATGGCAGCAAGTGGTCCACACTAACTGTGCTTCCTCAGGGCAAGACCCCTGCCTACCACCAGCCCCCCCCGCGTGAGCGAGAGGGGGGCGCTGGCGGGCCTGGCCCACCACTTGCGACCGCGCGGCGCAGCACCGCGCCCACCGGCCACGGCCAGGCCCCGAGCCAGGCCAACGCCGCGGCCCCGCGTCGGCCCCAAAAAGGGACGGCCCCCTTACGCAGGCGCCCTGGCCCAGGCCCTGAACCCACCGTCGCAAGGGCCGAGCCCATCCGCAACCGCGCCCACCTCGACACCCACAGCCCCCGGCAGAACCTGGACGATCTGGACGACGCCCGTGACCGCCACCACCGAGTGGGCCCCACTGGGCGGGCACCACCCGCCCCCACCCCACCACCGCCACGCTGCGCCCCCGCCCGAGCACAACAGCACCCTCCAACCAGCCACCAACACCCCCCACACCCACCACCCCCAACCAGCAACCACCGACACCAGACAAACCAGCCCCCACCAAACCCGGAGCCTGACACAACTAGAGACCAGAGGACTCAAACCCCACCCACACCCTCAAATGGGATGAGCCGAAAGAGGCTCGGTGCCTCATCTAGGTGTACTGACCGGGCAGGTTGGTCGAAGGACTGCGATCTGGGCGTGTGAATCCTCACGGCCTGTGGACTCAACCGGCGGTCAGCCTGCGACCGGACCACCGGGGAACCGATCCGACGCTTCGAGCATGACCACCCCGGGTTACTGGTCCATGTCGATGTGAGGAGGACCGGCAGCACTCCCGACGGCGGCGGCTGGCGCTACGTCGGCCGCCAACAGGGCACCCGTGACCACCAACGAGCCCAAGAACTCACACCACGGGCCGCGGATGGGCTGCGCGTTCGTGCATGGCTCATCGATGACCACTGCCGACTGGTCCGCTGCGAGGTCCACGACGACCAGACCGCAGCCACCGCCACCGCGATCCTGGTCCGGGCCGTGGCCGGGTTCGCTCAACGGGGCGTGAGCATCGACACGGTCCTGTCCGACAACGGATCGGCCTGCACATCACACCTGTGGCTCGCGGTCTGCGACCAGCACGGCATCACGGTGAGCAAGACACGGCCCTACCGTCCGCAGACCAACGGCAAGATCGAACGCTTCCACGAGACCCTGGCCGACGGTTGGGCCTGCACCTCGGGTGGGGTACCGGCAAGGTCGGCAAGTGCAAGCGCCTGTACGACACTCCCCGTGTCCCGCTGGACCGGCAACTGGACACCGATGTGCTGGCCGACAAGCAGAAGCAGGAGCTGATCGCCTACCGCGACCGGCTCGACCCCGCCGCCATCACCCGCCGCATCGGCGAGCTCCAGGACGTGCTCATCGTCCTGGCCAAGGACACGACCGGCCAGCTCGACCTCGCCCAGCTCCCCAGCGTCCCGCCCGACGTCCACAAGAGCATCCGCCTCAAGAGAGCCGCCTCCTAGACCCTCCCAGCTTCGCGGGCAGTCCCAGATGAGGCACCAACGAGTCTTTGCGGGCACCTCGACATGAGGCACTCCGGGGTTCCCGTGCAAAGCCTGCTTCGCACTTGGTTGGGGAATGACGGCTATTCAGAGTTGAGTGCGGGGTGAGGCATCGAGGCCGCCGGTGATCCGGTGCGTGCGGGGTCGGTAGTGCCCGAAGTTGCGGAACCCACGGTGATGGGCGACCGGCCCACCGCGCGGGGGCCTTGGGAACAATCATGGGGTCACTGTTAGGCGACCTCGACCGCGACATGATCGGGGTGAGCGGCAAAAGCCCTAGCCAGATGGTTGGGCTAGTCAGTCGCCTAGAGCTTTATACAGCGTCAATGCCAACGCTGTGCGGTCTCTCGCGTCGAGTTTCCGCAGGAGTGCCGAGACATGGTTCTTGACGGTGCCTTCGGCGAGCACAAGAGTTTCCGCGATCTCGGAGTTCGTCAGTCCTCGTGCGACAAGTTTGGCCACTGAGTGTTCGCTGCGGGTGAGTATCGCCAGAGACTCTTTTCGACTGTCCTTAGTGCGCATCGCTGCTTTCGCAACGCGTGGATCGATCACCATCCCGCCGTCAATAACCGCATGCACTGCGTAGGTGAGCCCCTCGACAGATGTGTCTTTGAGCAAGAAGCCCGACGCGCCAGCAGCGAGTGCAGACTGCACGAGTGCGTCATCGTCGAAAGTGGTCAGGATCAGGACTGGCAGACCGGGGTAGAGCGTGGCGCACTGGAGTGTGAGTTCCACACCATCCATGCCGGGCATGCGCGCGTCTGTGAGGACCACATCGACGTCTTCATCGGCAAGGACCGCGAGCGCCGTTTCCCCATCCGAAGCCTGGGCCACAACCTCGATCCCACTCACAGTGGCCAGGAGCATGGTCAAGCCTCGGCGTATAAGCTGCTGGTCTTCGACCAGGAGCACGCGTTTCGATTCCAGATCAGTCACGTTATCTCGTCTCCTCTCGATCAGTAAGGTTTTCTCACCGGGGGTGGGGCGTGCGTCCGGCCTGATCGTTGGGTTGCTGGGGGAAGGAGCGTGTTGTACGGGGGTACACACGGGGAGCACGACCAGATGGGTTCCGGCCAAAGAACCTCCCTGAATGCGAGATCCCGCGTGCTGCCTTATCGTGCCACCCTCGACGTCCCTGAGGCCACCGCCCGTACCGTGCCGTGCTGGCTGACCGCCCATCGCAGGGCCATGACACCCGCCCCCACCAGAGGGCCGCGACCTCCCGGAGACAGGCTCTGCTGGTGCTGCGCTGTCTCATCGAGGCCACCAGCAGCATGTGCCCCCTGACTCAAGACACCGGCATCTCGATCGCCACCGCCTACCGCTACCTGGACGAGGCCCTCGACGTCGTCAGCCAGCACACCCCGGACCTCATCGACACCCAGGCGATCTGGTGGAGGCCGGTGAGTCCTACGTGTGTTTGGACGGCACCCTGATTCGCAAAGACAGGGTTGTCCAGCGGAGCGAGTCCGGCAGACACCTGTGGTATTCGGGCAAGCACAAGGGCCTTGTGGGGGAAGCGTGCAGGTCCTGACCGACTCCTGCGGCTACCCGGTGCGAGTTCTCGCCGGTGGAGCCCGGGCGCCCGTGCATAACCTGAGGGTGGCCAGAGCGCTCGGAGCCCTTGTACAAGGCCGCCACTCAGGGGCCGTGCACGCTGGCTGACCTGGCTGACCTGGCTGACCTGGCTGACAAGGACTACCAGGGCCCTCCAAACAGTCACCCCCGCCCCAAGGCCATCACCCACATCACCCCCCACCGCCCTGGTCATGCTCAACCTCAGCACGGGCTACACGCCCGCCCTATCCTGATGAGAAAACCTCAGTGCCTCCAGAACCGTGGAGCGGCACAACGACGTCGAGATGGAACTCACCATCGACGCGGCGGGCGCGCATGGACCCGCCGCGCTCCAAGGTACGGTCGGAGATTCCTCGCAACCCGAACCCGAAGGCGGGTACTAACTCCGGTGGCTCAGCCGCAGCGCCCCAGCCGAAGTCGTTGATGACGGCCAGCTCCATCTGCTGCTCCTTTGCTGCGAGGAAGATGCGCACTGTCCGGGCGCGGCCATGACGCAAGGCGTTGGTCAGGCCTTCTTGGACCGCACGGTAGATCAGTAGCGCAATCTCATCATCACTGGCAAGCTCGCGGTCAGATGCTTCATCGCCAGAAACGTCCACAGTCAGACCGGTGCCCCGAAATGATTCGGCGATGAGTTCAAGTGCGGCAAGTCCGCGGGCATCCGCGTCTCGCACCGGGCTCAGGGCTCGTACCCACATCCGCATTTCGGCGAGAGCGTCACTGGTGGTGTCCCTGGCAGTTCGGATCTCTTCCCACGCCTGGTCAACATCGATCCCGCGCATCCTTTCAGCCAGTTCGAGACTCATCGAAATAAGCGTAAGTCGGTGACCGAGCCCGTCGTGGAGCTCCCTCGCGCTCCGGGCCCGTTCGTCTGAAAGGAGGAGCTCCTTTTCCATCTCTGTAGCATGTTGCAGACGATTGATCACCTTCTGATCGTCACGCCGGCGCTTCTCGAAACTGCGAAGCGAAAGTCCAAGGGCGATCCCAAAACACAAGAGCACGGCGACGGGGACGACATTGATCAGTCCTTGAATCACGCCCGTGAAAAACGCTCCCCACGACGTCAGGTTGTCAGCTACATGTAGAGCGAAACCTACGCACAGAATCCATGCGGCTGCATGGATCCCTGCTCTGAGAGAAACGTCAACGACGGCGAACGCGACTATCAGAAGCAGGACCGGAATGGTGAAGTTCAGGGTACCGAAGACCGCGATCGGTGTCGCCAGGAGAACGGCAAGTATCGTCCACTCAGCGCCGTGACCGGCGCGGACGATGCGCGGGCGCAGTGCCCAAAGGGCGGTGACGATCGGAACGAGAGCCAGCCATGTGATAGCGACGGGGAGCCCGTCTCCTGTTTCCGCCGCGTCGACGGTACGCAGAACTGCCGCGGTAAGCAGACAGCAGAGAGCGGCTGCCTGGAGGACCACCAGCGTGCGCTCGACACTCACGTGGAACGAACCCATACGATCAAGCCTACCCTCGCTGAGCGCCGAGCACCCATGACCGTGGTCATCTCTATGTCGTGACTGTGGGTAGAGGTGCTGGCCTCACACCCGGGCATAGAATCGAGTGTCCCAACCACTCAAGTCCGATAATCCGATAAAGTGGGGAGCAAGGATGCCGCTTGACCTTCAGTACTTGCGATACTGTCAGCCGGGAAACCCATTCTACGCTCCTGCGGTTGTTGATAAGACGGGTCTCGTCTTCGATGTTTCCACTCATGCGGGTACCGGGTGGATTTCGAAGACCACGCACCCATGGATCAACTGGATTCCTAGCGAATGGTCATTCCCTCGGCAGGGATGGAAGATTCACGTCTCGGCGACGCCTGAGAACGCGGCGACCGCACTTTCGGCCACAGCGCAGTTTTGTTTCCGTGCCGGTTTGGCGTTCAAGCATCTAGCTTCCGCCCGTGACCTACTGAACCAGAACGGTAAGTATGCGGATCGGTCTGCGGCCGGAAAGTTCATAACCGTCTACCCCGGCTCGGACGAGGAGTTCGCTTCGACTCTTGATGAGCTTGACGGTCTCCTCGCTGGAAATGAAGGACCGTATATCCTCTCGGACAAGCGATGGAGATCAGGGCCTGTCTATTTCCGATACGGTGCCTTCGTCCCACCGTCCGACGAGGCACCCTTCGTCTCAACGTTGATCGACCCTGAGGGCAACGAAGTCGAGGACCCTCGTCGGCCCACGTATACGCCTCCGGACTGGGCGACACTGCCGGAAAGGGTGGCCGCTGCCATTGATGACGAGGACGTCGATTTCCCCTTCACGATGCGCTCCGCGCTTCACTTCTCCAATGGCGGCGGTGTGTACCTCGCCGAAGCCACGACCGATGAGTATGTGCCAACGGGCACACCCGTCGTGCTAAAGGAAGCACGCCCCCATGCGGGCTTGGATGTTGACGGAACCGATGCAGTAACCAGGCTCAGCCATGAAGCCGATGTGCTGCAAGCGCTGGAAGGTTTCGACTGCGTTCCGGCCTACTACGGGGCGTTTACGGCCTGGGAACACCGATTCCTCGTCATGGAGCATGTTCACGGTCAGGATCTTAAGCGCGAATGGATGACGCGAACCCCGGTGCTGCGCCCGGCTCCCTGGGATCTCCACGACGATACCTACGTGGCCTGGCTCTCCTCGACTGTCGAACGTCTGGACGAGGCTTTGGCCGCCGTACATGATGCGGGATGGCTCCTTGGTGACATTCATCCCAAGAACGTCATCATGCGAGACGGGACCTCCCCCTGTTTCATTGATTTTGAGTTCGCACACCGCATGGACCCCGACTGGCGCTGCCAGCAGGGCGCTCCGGGCTATGAACCCTTCTTTGGACTGACCGGCACTGCAGCCGATCGATGGTCGATGGGAATGATGGAGCTAGACCTGATCTATCCCCAAGCCACGATTGCCGATCAAGGCAATGCGTGGAAGATCGAGCAGTTACTCAACACCGGCACCCACTCGCTTTCCGTACCCGAGTCGGTACGTACCTCAATCCGCAACGTTACGGTCGATGTGTTGCCTGCTTCGCGGAGGGATGAGATCAATGACCGCGTCTGCGGAATCGAAGCCCTCTCCGATGCCAGGCTGCGCGAAGAGATCACACGCGGTCTCCTGAGACTGATGGACTGGGGCGATGAGGGCCCGCTCGCACCCGGAGACATCGCCCTGTTCGCTTCCGACGGGGCAGAGCATCAAGCAGGGTACCCGTACGGTGGCGCAGGCATCATCGACCAACTGCGCCGCTCACCGGCCGGGGTCGACCACCATGCCGCAGATGCGTGGCTGGCCGCCCGTGTTGGTGATATTCACTCACGAGGCCTGCGGGGCCGGGAAGGCTTGGCCTATGCCGCCCGCGATGCTGGTCTCCGTCAAACACTGACCGCCCTGGAGTCGACATCCGGTCGGGAGCCGATCAATCCGACTCTCTGGTCAGGCTGGGCTGGCGTTGGCCTGTATCACCTTGAATCAGGTGATGATCCGCTCATGGCGGCACATCACCTGGAGAGGCTCCTCGACAAAGGTGTCCAGGGAGAGACCGTGGGCCTGCTCAACGGCTGGTGTGCCGCCGCGATCTTCTTCGCCAGACTCCATGAGCAGACAGGGGAAGGCCGATATGTCTCCCTTGCCATGCGAGCAATCGAGGCGGATCTCGTGCGATGTACGACGACGAAGAACGCCACCTTGGAATTCGACGAGGGCTGGCGAACCCTGCCGTATCTCGGCGTCGGCTCCCTTGGTGTCGGACTGGCGATACTCGAACTGCAGCGCGTCACGGACTCACAAGTGTTTTCCGAGCCCTTGGCAGAGATCGACGCGGCGGCCACGTACCACCAGTGCGGCCAGGCATCACTGGCCCACGGACTCGCAGGTTTCCTGATTTACCTCAACCGGCGAGTGCGGCGTCGACCGAGCCCTGTACTCGACGAGGTCATCACCTCACATCTGCAGTCCTTGCGCCTCCACGCCGTTGCAGATGACACGGGCGTGTTCTTCCGAGGTAACCAAAATCTTCGCCTGTCGTCAGACTATCTCACTGGAGCTAGCGGCGTGCTCGCTGCCCTGAACGAGATCCTCGACGACACCCCAAGCCTCCCGTTCGGAATCTAAGAACGGGTGACATCTGCGGTGAAAGGAGGTGAATGATGAACCGCATCCTTGAATTCCAGACTATTGAAGGCGAGGTCGACGCGCACGATGCCGCGCGCGTAAGCACCTTCAGCGTGATCCCGCCGTGCCCAGGCTGGCCCAGCTCGATCACGTGGGGCAACTGCTGAGGCCCCTCACAACCGGTGGCTGCAGTCCTGATTGCGTACCCGCTCAGGACCGCAGCCACCGCCCGTGACCATGTCTACCTCCCTTCAAGAAAGAAGTTGCCTTGACCACGATGCTCAGCGCCACAGATCTCCGACGGACCGTCAAATCAGGGTCGATGACGACCGATATCCTGCACGGATGCAACCTTGAGCTGCACGGTGGCGGCCTGACGGCAGTGGTGGGACACTCCGGCTCTGGAAAGTCGTCGTTGCTCATGTGCCTCAGCGGTCTCGATGAACCAACGTCGGGGACGGTCACCATTAACGGGCAGGACATCTACCGCCAATCGGCTAGCCGACGCGCGAGCATGCTCCGAACCGAGATCGGATTCGTCTTCCAGCAGTACAACCTCGTTCCTTTCCTCACCGTCGAGGAGAACATCGCGCTTCCCTTCCAGCTCGATCGAGCGAAGGTACCCCGCGACACGGTCACCCAGCTCATCGAGTCGTTCGGTCTCGGTCATCGACGCCGTGCACCAGCACGGACTCTCTCCGGCGGCGAGCAACAACGGACCGCTTTGTGTCGTGCTCTGGCGCGACGCCCGGGCATCGTCTTCGCCGACGAACCGACAGGTGCGCTGGATTCCCAGAGCACGGGTATCGTCCTTCACACACTAAGGCGGATGGCAGACGAGGGGCAGATGATCGTCATGGTCACCCACGATCTGGAGGCTGCAGCCTTCGCCGATACCGTCATCGTGATGCACGACGGACGCACCGTTGATACCTTCGGTCGCACCACCAGCCAGGAGCTGCTGGGCATCATGTCTGGTCTTAGGGCGTGAACACATGCAAGTATACGTAATAAGAATGTTCGCCGACGAATGGCGACAATGGACACCCGCCATCGCGGTTGTCGCCGTGATCGCGACGATGATCGGCCTTTGCATCCATCAGTTCGCCTGGACAACCACGCCGCAGTTTCGTGACGCCGTCGCCAGCGCCAGCGTGCCCCTCGCCGAGTTCCAGATCCTCTCGGTCACCATCTACACGGTGATTGCACTCGTCTCCTGGGTAGCCCTGACCGTAGTCGGCCGAGCGAGTGTCCAAGCCACCCGCTACTCCCACGCGCTCTGGCTCCTGCTCGGGGCATCCCCACGAGCAGTATTCCTCTCCACGATACTTGTCCTGGCCATCGTGAGTCTCTGCGGTGCGATCCTCGGCGCCCTAGTATCGACACTCCTGGCCCCCTGGGCGATACCGGCGTTCAATACGGAAGTGTCTGCTAGCGTTGACCTACCGGGATTCACCATCGCTCCGTGGGCTCCTGTTGCGATCGTTATCGTCAGTGTCGTCACGGCGATGGTCGGCGGGCTGATGCCTGCCTGGCAGGCATCTCGCATACAACCCAGAGTCGCTCTGCGCACGTTCCACCAGTCGAACCGACGCACAATCTCGACAGTCTTACGGGTCATCGCCGGGTTCTTCTTCCTAGCAGTTGCCGCCGCTCTTGTCGTGGCTTCGAAGTTCGCCTCCCAGCTCGGGTCCACCGGCCCCGGTCCGATGTTTAACCTCGCAGTCAACGCCGGTGGCAGTGCCTTGATCGCCATCTACCTCCTATGCCCTGAGGTCGTCAGGTTCATCTTCTGGTTTCTTCACAAGCTCTTCGCGAGCACAGGATTGGTGGTGCCGGCACTGGGCACTCGTGCCGCGGCAGCACGGGCACAAGCCAGTACCACGACGATCGCCCCACTGGCTGCTGGCCTCGGAGGGATCAGTCTGCTGCTGTGCGCTGTGAACTCGGTGGCCGCGATGACCCAGATCCTTCAACCCGGAACATCAACAAACCTGGCCGATGTGTGGACGATTGTTGCCGTCGTCGCTGTGTCGATGCTCGCCACGAGCGCGGCTGTGGTCGCACTGTCGGCCCGTGGACGCGGACGCGAGATCGCTTTGATCCAGGCAGTTGGCATGCACGCAGGACAGGTTCGTATCCTCATCGCAGCGGAAAGCTTCGCGATGTCCCTAGCCGCCGCAGTCACGGCAGTCGTCCCCGTGGTCACCGGCGGACTGGTCTGCGCCTTCGTGTCGGAGGCTGCTCTCGATGGTGCCTCCGTCGTGGTGTGGCCGTTGCCGAGCATGCTGTTCGGATTGCTCGCCTCGTGGCTCCTGCTCTTCATCATTTTGTCCATCCCGACGATCGGGCTCCTCCGTGATGGACCAGGCGCACAGTTGCGGGAGCAGGGGACCTGATGGATCGGACTGCCGTCGGCGTCATTGAGCCACACATCCGTGATCTCGCCGAACACCTACACACAGTCAAAACACTCGGGCCTCAGGCGCAAGAACCACCGCCGATATCGCACGAGCGCATCCAATCCGTTCGGCTTCAGACTCCCACTGGTGCCAGGATCGTCGAGACGGTCACGCTCCGTCCCCGAGAATCTCTGGTTCTAGCAGCAGATCGCAGCATGTTTGCTGTCATCGGTGACATTGATGGTGACGAACACTTCCGCATGCGGATCTACATCGCTGCCGCGAACGGCGTCGAGCTCGTGCATGACGAAGCCCCCGTCTCACCTCGTGTGCGCGCCTTCGGAAGTGGGATTCTCTGGATACGCCGAGACGACTCCCTCAGACCAAACCAGTTACTCTGGTGGCGTCCGGGGAGCTCCCGGCCGATGGTCCTATCGGACGAGCCGGACTCCACTCGCCGCCTCGAACTTCGCAGCGTCACCGACGATATGGCGATCCTTGCCTCTCGCGGTTCAGGCGACACTCGGCATTGGATCATTTCTGGCGACGATGGCTCGATCCCGACCCGTCACCCGTTGACACACCGTGTTTCCGACGCGGACGTCGCCATCTGGAAGCAGACAGTAATTGTTCTCAATCGACCGAACAGGATCGTCTGGGGTGAGAGCCAAGATCACGTCTTGGCCGAGGCGCCGCCCGGGTTCTCCGCCGAACACCTCCAACCGTCAGGTGATGCACTCCTTGTCACCGGAAGGGCCAACGGGCGACAAACCTTCTGGCTGCCTGTTCACGGACCGCAAGCAGTATGGGCCGCACCTCCCGCAGGCACGATGCTCCCGGCCTTCGACTCGGCCACAGAGCAATTGATGTTCCTCGCATCATCACCCGTACATCAACCCCAGATGGTGACAGCGAAAGTGGGAAAGAAACTCCCCCTCGAGCCTACTGGGCGTGCCTCCACCCTGTGTCTGGATGCTGAAAGCGAAGACGGCGCGATGATCCCAATCACGCTCTTCCTCCCACCAGGAGAACAGACGCACCCCCTGGTCGTCCATGTGTATGGAGCCTACGGCATCAGCCTCGAAGGCCCCTTCGATCCATTCACTGACGACCTCCTGGCTCGCGGCGTGGCGATCGCCTATTGCCACATTCGGGGCGGAGGAGAGCTCGGCCCGCAGTGGCACCGGCAAGCTATAGGCGAATACCGATACCGTACAGTTGACGATTTACTCGCCTGCGTGGCCCGACTCCGTGCCCTACCCACCATCACTGCGGATCGCATCATCGTGACCGCCGCCAGTGCAGGCGGAATGACCGCAGCCGCCGCCTGCCTGCGTCAACCAACGTGGCTACGAGGCCTGCACCTCGTACATCCCTTCATTGACCCACTCGCAACCCTGACGAACCCCGCATCGAATCTGGCATCGACCGACTGGGCTGAGTACGGCGACCCCCGGCACAACCCCAGCATCCGGGATCTCCTACAACGGCTCTCACCCATGGCACGTATCCAGGAGCTTCCCGCACAGAGCCACCCACTGCCACGTGCCTGGATCCGCGCCGCGGAGCGCGACGCGAGAGCAGACAATGACGCCATCCATCGTTTCAGCCAGCATTATCGCAACGCTTCGGTCTCACGTCACCCCGGACACGTCATCCAACGAATCACCCCCGGCGGTCACCTCGCGGGAGACTCAACCGAAGCCACAGAAGATGAGAACACGCTCGCTCATGCCTGGATGCTCGATGTCCTCGGAGCACCGTACGAACTGAACAAACCCACAGAAACGGTTAAGCGGTCGGCCCCGACTACATACGCAGCGCCCGACACGACCCGAACCGGCTATCCAGCCGAGCCGTGACGGAGAGGAAGAAACGTGGTTCATGGACCTTACTCCAATAGCAGCAGGTGGCCATCCGCGTCCTATAGGCCGCGTGCGGGTTCGTCTCGGCTGAGCGTGCTCCGGCGAGACCCTTGTCGCTGGGGAACTGCCACTGCCGCTCCTGGAGCGCTGTCTCGCGGGCTTCGGTTGCACCACATTTGATCCCACCGCCTGACCTGTCGACAGGCCGCGAAACTCGTTGGCCTCGGCCCCACGTCACAACAGGACCGACATACGGTACCGTTTCCTGCAGATTCTCGCTTGATTGTTCTTGCTGGTGGTGGCCTGGCACTGCTCGAGGATCTCCAGGCCGAGGTTGCGGTGGCCTCAGGCAGGATTGTGCGGGCGTAGTCCAGGAGGCGGTCGAACTGGGCCTCGACGGCTGCTGCGTCGGGCTGGTCGCGGACCGGGTGGAGCCGTGGCCTTGACGGTGGGCCACGGACTCTTGGGAACCACTGACATCAGGTTGGCCGCGCAGTGGGCGCGGCAGCAGTCAGGACCACCGCGCTGACCACGCGACCGCTCTCACCTACCTTCATGGTCAGGGCGTCGGTCGCCGCGAAGGTGAACGGGCCGGCGTCGCCCAAAGGCCGGTTGCGGAAGGAGAGACGACTTGCTCGTCGAGCCCGGATGCCATGCGCGAGACCTGCGACTTCGACAGCGAGCTGATGTCCAGGGCCTGTACGAGTTTGTCCACGCGCCCCGTGGAGACCGGCCAGGTAGGCGTCGGCAACCACCGTGATCAGCGCCGGCTGCGCCCGTTTGCGGCGCTCGAGCAGCCAGCCGGGGAAGTACGAGCCGGTGCGCAGCCTGGCAGCAGCCACGTCAATGGTGCCACCCGGGTGCCCAGGTCCAGGTGCCGGTAGCCGTTGCGCTGAGCCCTGCGATCAGGGTTGGCCTGGCCGTAGCCGGTGCCGCGCACCGCGTCGGCCTAGGCGCTCGGCAAGGCGTTGATCACCGTCTGCAACAGGTGGCGCATCAGCTCCGGGCAGGCCTGCAACCACCGGCGGTGACACCACTCTACGGGACACACCCACGTGTTGGCCGACAAGCAGAAGCAGGAGCTGATCGCCTTCCGCGACCGGCTCGACCCCGCCGCCATCACCCGCCGCATCGGCGAGTTCCAGGACGTGCTCATCGTCCTGGCCAAGGACACGACCGGCCAGCTCGACCTCGCCCAGTTCCCCAGCGTCCCGCCCGAGGTCCACAAGGGCACCCGCGTCAAGAGAGCCGCCTCCTAGACCCTCCCAGTTTCGCGGGCAGTCCCAGATGAGGCACCAACGAGTCTTTGCGGGCACCTCGACATGAGGCACTCCGGGGCCTGCTCTAGAGTGACGCAACGAGCGGCGACATGTGGTGCCGTTCGCAGGCGCGAGCCGCACGGCTCGCCGAGCAGCTGACGTGGTGGGAGCAAGTGATGGAAGGTGCGGGACGCAGCCTGGGTGCCAGGGCACTGCTGTCGCTGATCTGCGCCGGTCCCATGAGCCGCGCCGAGCTCGGCAGGCGCCTGGGCCTGTCCGCGGCGACGACGACGCGCACGGTACGTCCGCTCATCGAGGCCTCCCTCGTCGAGGAGGGGCCCCCGGCGCAGGCCGGCGGGCCGGGACGCCCCACCCGTCTGCTCGCCGTCGTCCCCACCAGCGCCACCGTTGTCGGCATCAAGCTCACCGACGACCGCCTCTACGCCGTCCTCACCGACGCGCTGGGCCAGGTGCTCGCCGGCGCGTCCCGGCCATTGACGGTGACCGACCCTCACTCCGTGACCACCCTCATCGCCTCGGTGGTCACGCGGCTGGCCCGGCGCAGCGACCGACGGCCCGACGCGATCGGGATCGCTCTGGGCGCGGCCGTCGTCGAGCGGCGCACCGTGGTGGTCGCCAGCTTCCTGGGATGGCGCGACGTGCCCTTGGCCGACATGGTCGGCGAGGCCACCTCGCTGCCCTGCGTCGTGGCCAACGATGTGCGCGCCTTCGCCTACGCCGAGTCCTGGTACGGGACCGGACACGGGCACGACCCCTTCGCCCTGGTCACCTTCGGGGCGGGCATCGGCTGCGGGATCGCGGTGGGCGGCGAGGTCGTCTCCGGGGCCAGGGGCGCGGCCGGCAGCGTCGGGCACCTTCCGGTAGCGCCCTCGGGCCCGAGCTGTGAGATCGGGCACGCGGGCTGCGCCCGCGCCCTGGCCTCAACCGCCGCAATCCTCCGGGCCGCCGCCGAGCACCTGGGTTGCGAGCCGGAGGAGCTGAGCGTCGAGCGGCTTCTGAGCCCGCAACTGCGTGAGCACCCGGGTATCGACGAGGTCCTGCGGCGCGCCGCGCTGGCGGCGGGACGGGTCGTGGGGTCCCTCATCGCCTATGTCGACCCCGAGCTCGTCGTCGTCTCCGGGGAGGGGGTCGCCGTGCTGGAGGCCTATCGCGAGACCTTCGAGGAGGAGATCGCCGGCCTGCGGCACTGGACCGCGGCACCGGTGCCGGTCCTGCTGCGTCCCTTCGAGTTCGACGAGTGGGCGCGGGGCGCTGCCGCCCTGGCGCTCGAGCGCTGGGCACTGGTGGCGGGCGATCGGTAGGCCACCACCCGTCGTCGGCCCGGGCTGTGACAGGAACCATGCCCGGGAGCCGGACCCCCACCTTGGAGCACAACTAAGGGTGCCCTTACATTGTGGGCATGAGTCGCCGCACCACCATCGCCCTGTCGACCGCCGGTCTCCTGACTGCCGCAGCCGCCCTCGCGCTGGCCGCCCGGCCCGAGCGCCACGACGTCCCCGACGTCACCACCGACGACGGCGCCCACCGCCCGCCCCGCGTCATCATCGCCGGCGGTGGCTACGTCGGCTTCTGCGTCGCCCGCTCCCTGCGCGCCCAGCTCAACCTCGACCAGGTCGAGATCGCCGTCATCGACTCACGCGCCTACATGACCTACCAGCCCTTCCTGCCGGAGGTCGCCGCCGGATCCATCCAGCCGCGCCACGTCATCGCCCCCCACCGCCGCAACCTCGAGGGCGTCACGATCATCACCGGTGCCATCACCGCCATCGACCACGCCGCCACGACCGTCACCGTGCGCCCGCCGACCCCCCAGTCCACCCGCGAGCAGCTCGAGCCCTACACCCTGACCTACGACCACCTCGTCCTGGCCCTGGGCGCGGAGGCCCGCACCCTGCCGATCCCCGGCCTGGCCGAACAGGCCATGGGCTTCAAGCAGGTCGAGGAGGCCACCGCGCTGCGCAACCGCGTCCTGACCCGCATCGAGGACGCCGCCTCCACCTGGGACGCCGAGCGTCGTCGCCGCCTGCTCACCTTCGTCTTCGTCGGTGGCGGCTTCGCCGGCGTCGAGGCCATCGCCGAGCTCGAGGACATGGCCCGCGCCACGGTGCGCACCATCCCCTCCATCGACCAGAACGACGTGCGCTTCGTCCTCGTCGAGGGCTCGCGCCGCATCCTGCCCGAGCTGACCGAGGAGCTCTCCGGCTACGGCCTGCAGCAGCTGCTCGAGCGCGGCATCGACGTGCGCCTGTCCACCTTCCTCAACTCCTGCGTCGACGGGCACGTCGTGCTGTCAGACGGCACCGAGTTCGACGCCGACACCATCGTGTGGACCGCCGGCGTCAAGGCCGCACCCGTCCTGCAGACCGCCTCCGACCTGCCCATCGAGCCCCGCGGCCGCGTTACCACCCTGCCGACCCTCCAGGTCGCCCGCGACGGCGTGCCCGTTGAGGGCGCCTGGGCTGCCGGCGACTGCGCCGCCGTCCCGGACCTGACCTCGGAGGACCCGGAGGCGACCTGCGCCCCCACCGCCCAGCACGCGGTGCGCCAGGCCACGGTGCTCGCGGACAACCTCGTCGCGGTCCTCGCCGCAGGCCCCGACGGCAGCGCCGAGCTCGCCCAGTACGCCCACGCCAACATGGGCACCGTCGCCTCCCTGGGCATCGGCAAGGGCGTGGCCCGCATCATGGGCCGGGACCTGCGCGGCTTCGCCGCCTGGACCGCCCACCGCGGTTACCACGTCTGCGCGATGCCGACTCTCAACCGTAAGGTCCGCATCATGATGGACTGGCTCGCCGCCGTCGTCTTCCGGCGCGACCTCGCCTCCTTCGGCTCGATCGCCGAGCCCGGTGCGGCCTTTGCCACCGCCGCCAGGCACGACGCCGTCCTCGCCGAGCGGCGCAAGGCCTCCGAGAGCGGGTCCTGACCGGCTCTGCCGGATGAGTCGGCTTGAGCCGGTTCAGTCGGCTTAGTCGGCGACGACGGCGTCGAAGCGGTCCGCGTACTCCTGGGGCGACAACAGGTCACCCTCCCGGTCGACATCCACCGTGAACAACCAGCCCGCGCCGTAGGGGTCCTCGTTGATCGTCCCCGGCTCCTCGACGACCGCCTCGTTGACAGCGACAACGGTGCCGCTCACGGGCGCCACGAGGTCCGAGACGGACTTGGTCGACTCGAGCTCGCCACAGGGCTCACCCGCCTCGACCTGGGAGCCGACCTCGGGCAGCTCGACGAAGACGACCTCACCGAGAGCGTCGGCGGCGACGGCGGTGATGCCCACGCGTGCGGGATCACCGTCCTCAAGCCACTCGTGATCGGCGCTGTAACGCAGGTGCGAGAGAACAGGCTGAGCCATGACAGGTCCTTCCTAGCAGGTGAGTGGTGGGTGCGGGACGACTCAACGCCTCCGCGAGTAGAAGGGGGAGGCGACGACCGCCACCTCCAGCGGGCGGCCGCGCACATCGGCCACCAGGGCTGTGCCCTCGGGCCAGGCGGGCTGGTCCCCACGGTAGGGCCGCAGCAGCGCCAGCGCCACCGGGTGGCCCAGCGTGGGTGAGAGCAGGCCGGAGGTCACCGTGCCGAGCGCCTCGCCGTCGGGACTCAGAACCGTCGCCCCGGCCCGGGCCGCGCGCCGCCCCTCGCCTGCCAGGGCGACCAGCACCGTCGTGCCCGTGGCGCCCTCGCGCCCGGCCCGCTCGGCCAGTGCCTGGCGGCCCACGAAGTCCGCCCTGTCGAGCGTGACGACACTGCCCAGGCCGGCATCATAGGGCGTCAGCTCCTCGTGGAGCTCATGACCGTACAGGGGCATCCCGGCCTCCAGGCGCAGGGAGTCGCGAGACGCCAGGCCGCAGGGTGTCAGCGCCGGCACCATCTGGCCCCCGACCTCGGTGGGGGAGAGGGCCGCCCCGGTGTCGGTGAGGACCGTCCACAGGTCCTCGGCGTCCTCAGCCCCGCAGAACAGCTCGAAGCCGTCCTCACCCGTGTAGCCGGTGCGGGCGAGCAGGATGGAGTGCCCCGCCGCCGTCGCCCGGACGGCCGCGTAGAAGCGCAGGCGCCCCAGCAGGCTCGGCCCGCACAGCACGTCCGGCCGGTGGCCGTCGGGGGCCTCGCCCTCCTGGGGCCTGAGGGCAGCAGGCATGGCCGCACCGGACTCGATGACCCTGCTCAGCACCTCCTGGGCGCGCGGGCCCTGGACGGCGATGAGGCCCGTGACGAGGGACACGTCCTCGACCACGCAGCCGAACCCCGCGCAGCGCCCCACCAGCTCGGCGGCGACGCGCTCGCGGTTGCCGGCGTTGGGCACCACGAGGTACTCTTCGTCGCCCACGTGGTAGACGATGAGGTCGTCGACGACCCCGCCGTCGGGCGTGACGATCATCGTGTACTTGGCCCGGCCCACCGCCACCGCGCCCATGTCACCCACGAGCGCGTGGCTGAGGGCGGCTGCGGCCTCGGGACCGGTGACCTTGACCTCGCCCATGTGGGACAGGTCGAAGATCCCGGCGCTGCACCGCACCGCGTGGTGCTCGGCCAGGTCCGAGGTGTAGCGCAGCGGCATCCGCCAGCCACCGAAGTCGGTGAAGGAGGCGCCCAGGGCCTCGTGCACCCGGTGCAGGGGCGTGGTGCGCAGGACGGGCGTCGCGGCGGGCGCCGCGTCAGGATCAGTGTGCGTGGTCATCGCTGTCTCCAACTCGGGTGCGGCTGCTGCTCAGGAGCCCAGCGCCTCAAAGGCGCCCGGTGCCGGGCAGGTGCACATCAGGTGCCGGTCGCCCCACGCATTGTCGATGCGTGAGACCGGCGGGAAGTACTTGTCCGTCTCCATGCCCTCCAAGGGGAAGGCGGCGCTGGCACGCGAGTAGGGGCGCTCCCACTGCTCCACGGTCACGGCCGCCAGCGTGTGCGGTGAGCGGCGCAGCACCGACTCCTCCAGCGCGATCTCACCACGAGCCACCTCGTCGATCTCCGCGCGGATGGAGCGTATGGCCGCCACGAAGCGGTCCAGCTCGGCCAGGGGCTCGGACTCGGTGGGCTCGACCATGAGCGTGCCGGCCACGGGGAAGGACAGTGTGGGGGCGTGGAAGCCGTAGTCGATGAGCCGCTTGGCCACGTCCTCCGCGGTGACACCCGTGGCGGCCGTCAACGGACGCAGGTCGAGGACGCACTCGTGCGCGACGTGCCCCCGGTAGGTGTACAGGGTGGGGAAGGAGTCCGCGAGCGCGTGCGAGAGGTAACCCGCGTGGGCCAGCGCCGTGAGGGTCACCTGGCGCAGGTCGGCGTCGGTGAGCGTGGCCAGGTACGTCCACGACAGTGGCGTGACCCCCGCCGAGCCGAAGCGGGCCCCCATGACCGGTGCCCCGCCGAAGCCGTGGTCCGGGTCCCCGGGCTCAGGTTCGGGCGAGCCGCTGGGACCGGCCGGCAGGTAGGGAGCCAGGTGCTCCTTGACGACGACGGGCCCCACGCCCGGCCCACCACCCCCGTGGGGGATGGCGAAGGTCTTGTGCAGGTTGAGGTGGGTGACGTCACCGCCGAGGTCACCCGGTCGCAGCAGCCCCGTGAGGGCGTTGAGGTTCGCCCCGTCGATGTAGACCTGGCCTCCGGCCTCGTGGACGAGGGAGGTGACCTCGGTGACCTGGGGCTCGAAGACGCCGTGCGTCGAGGGGTAGGTGAGCATGATCGCTGCGACGCGCTCGCCGTGCTCGGCCAGGAGGGCGCGCAGGTGGGCGACGTCGATGGAGCCGTCCTCGGCGGTGGCCACCACCGTGACGCTGAAGCCGGCGCCCGCGGCGGAGGCGGCGTTCGTGCCGTGGGCGCTGGCGGGCACGAGGACGAGGTCGCGCCCCTGCTGCCCGGTGGCGTGCAGGTAGCCGCGTACCGCCAGCAGGCCCGTGAGCTCGCCCTGCGCCCCGGAGGCGGGCTGCAGGCTGCACCGGTCGTAGCCCGTCAGGTGCGCGAGCCGGTCGGCGAGCTGGCCGAGCAGCAGGCGCCAGCCGCGCGTCTGGGTGGCGGGGGCGTAGGGGTGGATGCCGGCGAGCTCGGGGCTGAGCCACAGGGCCGTCTGGGCGGCGGCGTTGAGCTTGAGGGTGCATGAGCCCAGGGGGATCATCGTCCGGTCCAGGGCGAGGTCACGGTCCGCCAACCGCCGGATGTAGCGCACGAGGGCGGCCTCGCTGCGGTAGCGGTGGAAGCTCGGGTGGGTGAGGAAGGAACTCGTGCGCACCAGGTGGGCGGGCAGCGGGAAAGACGACGACACAGAGCCGGGCTCTACCGCCTCGGCGGCGTCGGGGCTCACGGCGGCCAGGGCCGTGAGGACGGTGTCGACGTCGTCGTCGGTGGTGGTCTCGTTGGTGCTCACGCCCACGTGGTCGGCGTCGAGCAGCCTCAGGTTGTAGCCGAGCTCCTCCGCCCGCTCGACGGCCGAGCTCGCCGATCCGGGCACGCGCACGCTCACCGTGTCGAAGAAGTCCTCGTGCTCGAGCTCCAGTCCGAGTGCACGGGCGCCGGCTGCCAGACGCTCGGCCCGGTGGTGCACCTGCTCGGCGATGGCCGTCAGGCCCTCGGGGCCGTGGTGGACCGCGTAGAAGGCTGCGACGACGGCCAGCAGCGCCTGGGCGGTGCAGATATTCGAGGTGGCCTTCTCCCGCCGGATGTGCTGCTCGCGGGTCTGCAGGGCCAGACGGTAGGCCTCGTGGCCGTCGGCATCGTGTGAGACGCCGACGACGCGGCCCGGCAGCTGGCGGCGCAGCGCCTCGGTGACGGACATGAAGCCCGGGTGGGGGCCGCCGAAGAAAAGGGGGACCCCCAGGCGCTGGGCGGTGCCGACGGCGATGTCCGCCCCGACGGCGCCCGGCTCGGTCAGCAGGGTCAGGGCCAGGGGATCGGCGTCGACGGTCACCAGGCCGCCGCGCGAGCGCACCGCCTGGGCCGGGCCGCTGAGGTCCTGGACGAGGCCGCGGGTGGTGGTGTGGGCCAGGACCGCCCCCGTCAGGGCTCCGCCGTCGGCGGTGATCGCCTCGGTGCTGAGGACCTCGATGGCGATGCCCAGTGCCTGGGCCCGGGCGCTGGCGACCTCGATGAGCTGGGGGTGCAGGCCGGCGTCGAGCAGCACGGGGGCGTCGGGGCCGCGGTGCGCGCGGGCCATGAGCAGGACGGCCTCGGCGACGGCCGTGGCCTCGTCGAGCAGGGAGGTGGTGGCCACCGGCAGACCGGTGAGGTCGGCGATGACGGTCTGGAAGAGCAGCTGCGCCTCCAGGCGTCCCTGGCTGATCTCGGCCTGGTAAGGGGTGTAGGAGGTCGTCCAGGCAGGGTTGGACAGCACGTCACGTGTGATGACGGCGGGTGTGAGCGCGGGGTGGTAACCGCGTCCGATCATCTCGGTGTGCGGGTCGTTGAGCGCGGCCAGGGACCTGAGGCTGGAGACGGCCGCATCCTCACTCAGCCCGCCCGTCTCGACGTCGGGTGACTCGGGCTGGGGCTGCGGGTCCAGGACGGGCAGGGTGGCGGGCACGACCCGCGCGGCCAGCCCCTCCAGGCTTGTGGCCCCCACGCTCGCCAGGACTGTGGCCAGGTCCTCTCCCGTGGTTCCCAGATGGCGGTGCAGGAAGCGGTCGTGGCCGGTGGCGGGGTGCACTGTGGTGACCTCTCTCTCGTCGTGTGGTCGGTCACATCCTAGGAGGGAGGGCGGACGGGGCGCAGCAGAACGGGCGGGCCAGGAGCGGCGAGCCTGACAGCGGTGGTGGCACTCGGTGTGCGGGGCGACGTCGGCGCCGCCCCTAGACTGCCGGTGATGACCACCGCCGACACCGCCGATACTGCCGCCACGCCCGTGCTCGACGCCCGCTCGGGTGCCCACTCCGGTGCCGGCTCCGCCCGGCCTCGCACCTACCATGTGCGCACCCTGGGCTGCCAGATGAACGTCCACGACTCCGAGCACATGGCGGGACTGCTCGAGAATGCCGGCTACCGGCGCGTCGAGGACGTGCCCGAGGCCGCCGCCCGCGCCACCGACGCCGGCGACGGCGGCGCCGACGTCGTCATCATCAACACCTGTTCCGTGCGTGAGAACGCCGCCACCCGCCTCTTCGGCAACCTCGGCCAGCTCGCGGCCGTCAAGCGCGAGCGCCCCGGCATGCAGATCGCCGTGGCCGGATGCCTGGCCCAGCAGATGGGGGAGGGGATCGTCGAGCGGGCTCCCTGGGTCGACGTCGTCTTCGGCACCCACAACCTCGACGTGCTGCCCGCCCTGCTCGAGCGCGCCCGGCACAACTCGGCGGCCGCCGTCGAGCTCGAGGAGTCCCTCAAGGTCTTCCCCTCCACCCTGCCCACCCGTCGCGAGTCCGCCTACGCCGCCTGGGTCTCCATCGCCGTGGGCTGCAACAACACCTGCACCTTCTGTATTGTGCCCTCTTTGCGCGGCAAGCAGCGCGACCGCCGTCCCGGAGAGGTCCTGGCCGAGGTCGAGGCCGTGGCTGCCCAGGGCGCCATTGAGGTGACGCTCCTGGGTCAGAACGTCAACTCCTACGGCGTGGGCTTCGGTGACCGTGGCGCCTTCGCCAAGCTGCTGCGGGCGGCCGGCTCTGTCGAGGGCATCGAGCGCGTGCGCTTCACCAGCCCCCACCCGGCCGCCTTCACCGACGACGTCATCGAGGCCATGGCCGAGACCCCCGAGGTCATGCCCAGCCTGCACATGCCCCTGCAGTCCGGCTCCGACAAGGTCCTACGCGCCATGCGCCGCTCCTACCGCTCCGCCAAGTTCCTCACGATCTTGGACGACGTGCGCGCCCGGATGCCCGAGGCCGCCATCACCACCGACATCATCGTCGGCTTCCCCGGCGAGACCGAGGAGGACTTCCAGGCCACCCTCGACGTCGTCGAGCGGGCCCGCTTCGCCTCCGCCTTCACCTTCGAGTACTCCCCGCGCCCGGGCACGCCCGCCGCGGACCTCGAGCAGGTGCCCGTGGAGGTCGTCAAGGACCGCTACCGGCGCCTGGACGAGCTCGTGCGACGCATCACCCACGAGGAGAACGTGCGCCAGGAGGGGCGCGTGCTCGACGTCCTCGTGGCCGAGGGGGAGGGGCGCCGCGACGGCGTCACCGCCCGCATCTCCGGGCGCGCTGAGGACAACCGCCTCGTGCACGTCGCCCTGCCCGAGCACCTGGCCGCCGACGACTACGACGGCGGAACCCCGCGCCCCGGCGACATGGTCACCGTGCGCGTCACCCACGGCGCACCCCACCACCTCATCGCGGACTCCGCGCGCTGCGCCCGGCGCCTGAGCGCCGAGGAGGCCGCCGCCAACGAGGCCCTGAGCGCCGGCGACCGGATCTGGTACGACGACGGCCCCGCCCTGTTCGAGGTGCGCCGCACCCGCGCCGGCGACGCCTGGCAGCGCCGCCAGGTCGAGTCCTGCGCCGTGCCCGAGCCGGACACGGCTCCCGTGCGCCTGGGCCTGCCGACGATCCGGGTCGGCGCCCCCGACATGGGTGGGCGCAGCGCCCTGGGCCAGCCCCGCAGCCTGTAGCCGACCGTCACTGCCCTGGGGCGGTCGACGCTGCCAGCCCGCTGAGAGGGTCGGGGCTAGTGGTCTCATCCGCGGGGCGTCGATCTCGTTCCTTGTGCGTTGATCTCGTTCGCCGGGGGAACGAGATCACGCCGTGAGGGACGAGATCACGCCGCGCCTCGTCGCCCGCTCACGTGCGGTCCCGCCCCACCGGCTCCAGGTAACGGCGCAGGTGGGCGATCATGGAGGCGCGCCAGGTCTGCATCACCGGTACCTGCGGGGCGACGCGGTCAGCCGCGTGGTACATGCCCGGCACGACGACGAGCTCGCACGCGACCCCGCTCTCGCGCAGTCGACTGGCGTAGGCAACGTCGTCGTCGTGGAACAGATCGAGGTCACCCACCCCGATCCAGGTCGGCGGCATCCCCGACAGGTCGGTGCGCCTGCCGGGCACGGCGTAGGGGCGGGCGCTGCCCGGTCCCGTGCCGCCCGGCCCGCGCAGGTAGGCGGCCCAGCCGAGGCGGTCGAGGCTGCGGCTCCACAGCAGACGCCCGCGTGTGCGCGGCGCCGAGCCGTGGCGGGCGCGGGTGGCGGCGCGGTCGTCAAGCATGGGGTAGATGAGCACCTGTGCCGCCAGGTGGATCCCGTGGTCCACGGCGCGCTGGACCAGGGAGGCGGCCGTACCGCCTCCTGCGCTCTCCCCGACGACGGCGATGCGCCGCGGGTCCACTGCGCCCAGACCCCCGTTCAGCAGCCAGGTCAGGGCCGTCCAGCAGTCATCGACGTCCGCCGGGTGAGGGGCGGTGAAAGCCGTGCGGTAGTCCACGGCGACCGCCACGGCACCCAGCTCGTTGGCGAGGAGGCGGAAGACCTCGACGTCGGCGTCGGCGTCACCCAGGACATGGCCTCCGCCATGGACCCAGAGCAGGGCTGGCACGCTGCGGCCGGCGGCGAAGGCGTCGCGGGCCGCGGCGCTGGTGGCCACGACGACGCGCACCGCTCGGGCGCTGTGGGCACTGGCGGCGCTGTCGGGGCTGTCGATGGTGAGCGCCTGGAGGTCGAGGGCCGGGTCCCAGGTGCGCTGCGCAGGCATCGCGGGTGGGCGGCCGGTGATGCGGGTCTTCGCGCGAGCCATGAGGGCGGTTAGGGCGGTGCAGGCCAGCGGCTTGCCCAGGGCCAGGGCCGGGGGCACGATGAGGCGGGGAACCTGCAGATCCGGGTGGACCTCGGCCGCGATGTCGCGGTGCAGGTGTAGGCGGTTGACCAGCGCCGCGGTGGTGCCGACGCCCGCCGCGATGACCAGCAGGCCCGGCCGTCGGCACGCCGTCCGCGGGCGATGAGTGCGCGCGCTCATGAGGCCGCCCCCACGAGGACCGCCGGGTCGAGGCTCACGCCGAGCGGCCGTCCGTCCGCGTCAAGGATGACGACGGCGCTCACACGGATCGGCCCGCCGGTGCTGGTGGAGGTCATCCGGGGAGCGTAGCAGTTGCGCGCCTCTCAGTCCCTGGCACGCAGCACCGTGGCGGTGCCCGCCCCGTGCCCCGCCCACGCCGAGACGACGACGGCCACGCAGGTGGTGGCCAGCGTCAGTGCCCCGGTGACCCCGATCTCCACCCAGGGCAGGCGCCCGGGGACCTGTGCCCAGGCGGTGCCTGAGGCCGGTGCGATGAGCGCGGTGCTGATCGCGCACACCACGAGGCCGAGCAGCACGGCGGCGAAGGCGTGCAGCACGCCCTCGAGCACCTGCGCGGCACGCACCTGCCCGGCCGATGCGCCGGCCGCACTGAGCAGGGCGGCGTCGCGCCGCCTGCGGCCGGCACTCATCGCGATGACGGCCACCCCGCCGCTCCACGCCGTGGCCAGGGCCAGGCCGAACACCGACAGGAAGCCGCTCAGGCGGACACTGCCCACGCCCATCCGCGCGCTGCCGAACATGATGACCACGAGGCCGAGGGCGATGAGGAAGGGCAGGACGGTCGCCGTCGAGCGGCGCGACTCCAGCAGCGCAGTGCGGGTGGCCACGTGCCAGGCGGGCCCCGGAACCGGCAGGTGTGCGGCGCCGCGCAGCAGGACGGGCACGAGCCAGGAGGCCAGGACGCACACGAGCACGAGAGCGCCGAGAGCCCCCAGGAAGGAGGCGTCGGCCGCCGTCGAGCTCACGGCACCGTACCGGTGCACGGTGACGGCGCTGACGACGACACCCGCCGTGAGCCCACCCGCCACGAGTAGGCGGGTGAGGACGCCGAGCGCGCGGGCCGGGCGGGAGCGACGGTGCCCCTGCACGCCGGCGAGCAGGTCGGTCTCGGTGGCGTGGGCGGCGCGGCGCGCGGGGCCCCAACCGCCCAGGAGAGTGGAGCCGGCGATGACGAGAGCCGTCCACCCCAGGTCCGTCGGCTCCCAGCGTGGGAGCGTGCCCGGCAGCGCTACGTTCTGGTCGATGAGCAGTGGGATCATGAGCACGCTCACCGGCCTGCCCGCGAGGCAGCCCCCGAGGGAGCCGACTGCGCCCACGACGGCGAGCTGGCCGAGCAGCAGCGCGCGCAGGAGGCCGGGGCGCATGCCCAATCAGCGACCACCTCCCGCCCGTGCGGCCAGGACGGCGTCGGACACGGCGCCGGGGTCCCCGCCGGGAAGCTGCCCGATGACGCGCCCGGCGTCCATGACGAGGACCCGCCCGGCTCGGGCCGCGGCCGCGGCGTCATGGGTAACCATGAGGACGGCGGTGCCCGCAGCGGTGAGCTCGGCGAGCCAGTCGAGGACCGCCGCCGCAGCCCCTGCGTCCAGGGCCGCGGTGGGCTCGTCGGCGAAGACGACGGCGGGCCGTGAGGCCAGCACCCGGGCGATGGCGACCCGCTGGCGCTCGCCCCCGCTGAGCTCATGGGGCAGCTGCGAGGCCTGGGCGGACAGGCCGACGCGCGCAAGGGCCTCGCTGACCTGCGCCCGGCTCAGGGGCCGGCGCCGCAGCCGCCCGGGCAGGGCGACGTTCTCGCGTGCCGACAGCGCCGTGACGAGGTTGTCCTCCTGGAAGACGAAACCGACGTGCTCGGCGCGCAGGCGTGCGGCAGCGCGCGGGCTGAGCCCCGTGGTCCGGCGGCCGAGCACGCTGACGGTGCCCTGGGTGGGGCGGTCCAGTCCCGCCAGGCAGGCCAGGAGCGTGGACTTGCCGCAGCCCGAGGCTCCCACGAGCGAGGTGAAGGACCCGGCCGCAAGTGCCAGGCTCACCGAACTGACGGCCGTCACGCCCTGACGGCGCCGCCCGGGCAGGGGGTAGACCCGGCTGAGGTTCCTGCACTCCAGGGCCGGGACGCCCGCGGACGGGGATGGGGGAGAAGCCGACGTGGTGTTCATGCCGCCAGGCAACCGCGTCACCCCTGCCGGGTCACTGGCGCTGGCCCCCGATGTGGGCGCTGCCGCCACCACTGGGCGGTGATGCCGGCACCACCGTGGTTCTCGGGTGGTTCTCGGGTCCTGGCACCCGTGTGGGGCGCCGTCGCCTGCCGTAGCGTCGAGGTCATGTCTCGCACCGTCCCGGCAGCCTCCCCGGCAGTACTGCCCACGGCCCCCGGCCCGCGTCCCGCGCACCCGCGCCGCCCGTGGCTGCACGCCACGGTGGTGGTCCTGGCCGAGCTCGCGCACGCTGCGGCCTTCCTCCCGCTGGTGGCGCTGGGGATCTTCCTCCTCCTGCTCTTCCCCCTCACCCTGCCCCTGGCCGCCGAGCTTGAGCGGGCCTGTGCTCGGATGGCGGGAGCCACCGCCCCCTCCTCCAGGCTGCCGGGCCACAGGCTCTGGCCGTGGCTCGTCTCCCGTGCGGGGCAATCGGGCTTCTGGGTGCGTGACCTGCCGCTCGTCGTCGTGGGTCTCGTGCTGAGCGCCCCCAGCTTCTTCATCGCCGTCAGCGGCGGGACCCTGTCCGCGATCCTCGTCGCCCTGCCGTTTCAGGTCTCCGCCGAGGACCCGCTTGAGGTCCGTCTGGTCGCCTGGTCCGTCGAGATCGGCTCGCCCCGGCAGGGCTGGTGGCTGCCGATCCTGGGGGTCGCCTGCTTCGCGGTAACCGCCGCCCTGCTCTACGTACTGGGGCGCCTGCGCACACGCCTGACCCAGACGCTGTCCGACTCCTCGCAGGAGGAGCGCCTGGCCACCCTCAGCGCCGAGGTCGGCCACCTCACCGTCGGGCGCGCCACCCTTGTGGACGCCTTCGACGCCGAGCGTGCGCGCATCGAGCGGGACTTGCACGACGGCGTCCAGCAGGACCTCGTCGCGCTCACCATGGGCCTGGGCATGACGCGGGTGCGCGTGCTCTCACTCGCCGAGGACGGGCAGACCGGGGCCCTGCGCGAGGCCCTGCTCTCCGACCTCGAGGCGGCCCAGGACCGGGCGGAGGCCGCACTGCGGGCCCTGCGTGACACCGTCCACGGCATCCGCCCCGCCATCCTCACCGAGCGCGGGCTGGGCCCGGCCCTGCATGACCTGGTGGGCCGTGCGCCCCTGCCCACCAGCGTGAGCGTCACGGGAGCCGAGGAGCACCTGGCGGCCCTGAGCTCGCCGGTGGCCACCGCCGTCTACTTCGCCGTCTGCGAGGCCCTGACCAATGCCGCCCGGCACGCCGGTGCCCAGGCCAGGGCCACCGTGCGGCTCGACGTCAGCGCCGAGGGGCTGCTCGCCGTCGTCACCGACGACGGGTGTGGCGGCGCCGACCCGACGGCGGCGGGCTCGACCGGCCTGGCCGGCATGTCCCAGCGCCTGGAGTCCGTCGGCGGGCGCCTCGCCGTCGACTCCGCGCCCGGAGCGGGCACCCGCCTGACCATCACCGCCCCACTCACCCCGCCCTGGGCTGACAGCACTGAGAGCACTGACAGCACTGGAAGCACTGAGCGCACAGTGGGGCCCCACCCTGCGAGCCACCCCGCACGCACAACCCTTGGCTGAGCTGGGGCAGGATGGCCCCATGAGGATCCTGCTCGCCGACGACGCCGCCCTCCTGCGCGAGGGCATCGCCGGCCTGCTGGCCGCTGCCGGGCACGAGGTCGTCGCCCAGGTCGCCGACGCCGACGCCCTGCGCGCCGAGGTCACCCGCCTGGCCCAGGTGGGAGCGCCGCCCGACGTCGTCGTCACCGACGTGCGCATGCCGCCCACCGGCACCGACGACGGCCTGCGCGCCGCCGTCGACCTGCGTGCCGCCCACCCGGGGCTGCCCGTCGTCGTCCTGTCCGCCTACGTCGCCGGCCCCTACCTGCGTGACCTGCTCGGCTCGGCCACCACCTCGGACGGTGGTGGCGGGGCCGTGGGCTATCTGCTCAAGGAGCGGGTCGGGCGCGTGGACGACTTCCTGCGCAGTCTCGACGTCGTCGCCGCCGGGGGCGTCGTCATCGACCCCGAGGTCCTGGCCACCCTCATGGGCGCAGCCCGGCCCGCCACCCCGGTGGGTGCAGGCGCCCCGGCGTCGGGCGGGGACGCCGAGCGGGTCCGGCGGCTGACCGAGCGCGAGCGCGAGGTCCTGGCACTCATGGCGGAGGGCCTGTCCAACACCCAGGTGGCCGAGCGCCTGGTCCTGTCCGACGGCGCCGTCGCCAAGCACGTGGCCAATATCCTGGCCAAGCTCGACCTGCCGCCCGGTGAGGACACCCGCCGTGTGAGGGCGGTCCTCACCTGGCTGCGCGCCACCGCATGACGGGCAGGGCCACGCCGTCGGCACCCCTCGCGCCCTCGGTCACCGACTGGCGCGCTGGGGCCCGGCTCCTCGGAGCCCGGGACGCTCGGCACTCACTGCCTGTGGCGGATGTGCTCCTGGCAGCCGCCTGCCTGCTCGTGGCCTCCGTCTCCCTCAGCTTCCTCAGCCGCTTCGGCCTCCATGCCGTCTACGTCGCCGACCTCCTCATCGGATGGGTCATCGCCGCCGCCCAGCCCTGGCGCCGTGCCCGCCTGCGGGCCAGTGCCCTCGTCACCGCGGCGGGCCTGGCCGCCTATGCGGTGCTCACCTTCCTCTCACCGGTGTCGCTGGGAATCTCGCCGCTGGCCCTGACCGCCCTGACGACGCTGCACGCCTGCCTGCGCTGGGACCCCGACCCGCGCTGGGGCCGTGGGGCGGTGGCTGCAGCGCTACTCGGCTGCCTCGTCAACCCGGTCAACATGATGCTGCTGGGTCGTCACCGCCTCACCGAGCAGACGCTCGCCTCCGCCACCGTGGACCTGCTCGTCTCCTGCACTCTGAGCGCCACGGTGTGCCTGCTCGCCGTCGTGCTCGTTACCGTTGACGCCCTCAGGCGCCGCCAGGCGGCCCAGGCCAGGGCTTACGAGCGTCAAGCCGTGCGCCGACGGGCCGTGGACGAGGAGCGGCTGCGCCTGGCCCGCGAGCTCCACGACGTCATCGGCCACTCGCTGACCGCCGTCAAGGTCCGTGCGGGCACGGCCCTGGCCCTCGATGACCCGGGCACCCACCGCGCCGCGCTGGTCGACGTCGAGCGGACGGCGGCCGCCTCCCTTGAGGAGGTGCGTGAGCTCGTGCGCGTGCTCAGGGCTCCGGGTGAGGGTGCGCTCGCCCCGGCGGACCTCGGTGCCGTTCACGAGGCGCTGGCCGCCGTGCGGGCCGCCGGACTGGAGGTCGAGGCGGACTTGCCCGCGGCTGCCGCCCTGTCCGCGCTGGGGCAGGGCTGGGGCGTCCACCAGCGCCTGGCGGTGCTGCGCTGCGCCCAGGAGGCGCTGACCAACGCCCTGCGCCACGGCAATGGACAGGCCGCCTTCCGCGTGTGGGAGGCCGACGGCGCCTGCCGGCTCACCATCGTCAATGGCCTGCCGGCACCAGCCGGGCCCGCGGAGCCCGGCAGTGGCCTCAACGGTCTGGCCGAGCGGGTCAGGCTTGTGGGCGGTGTACTGAGTGCCGACGTCGTGCCCGGACCCGAGGGCGCGCGCTTCGTCCTCGACGTCACCGTCCCCGTCACCATCCGCAGGAAGGAGCACCATGACTGACACCCGCCTGCCGGTTCGCGTGGTCGTCGTCGACGACCAGGAGCTTGTGCGTATCTCCTTCGAGATGCTGCTGGCGGCCCAACCGGACATCGAGGTGGTGGGCAGTGCCGACGACGGCGCGGCTGCGCTCACGGTGCTGCGGTCAGTGGCCCCGGACGGCGCCGCCGATTGTGTCCTCATGGACCTGCGCATGCCCGTCCTGGACGGGGCGAGCGCCATCCGGGTCCTGCGCGCCGACCCGGAGCTGGCCACCACCCGGGTGCTAGTGCTCACCACCTTCGACGACGAGGAGCTCGTCCTGGAGGCACTGCGGGCCGGTGCCGACGGTTACCTGCTCAAGGACACCTCGCCGCAGGTGCTGCTTGAGGCGGTGCGCGCCGTCGCCGCCGGTGGTTCCTGGCTGGACCCGGCGGTCACCGGCACGGTGCTGGCCCAGCTGGGTCAGGGCGGAGCGCAGGACTCGGCCGCCACAGGGGCCGTCACCGCCTCGGGGCGAGACCTGGGCCCTGCGCCCGCCGATGCCGCTGCGGATACCGTGGCCGCCGCGGGCACCCGGGCCCTGGCCGAGCCCTTGACCCTGCGCGAGGAGGAGGTCCTGGCCCTCGTGTGTGAAGGACTGTCCAACACCGCCGTCGGCGAGCGCCTGCACCTGGCCGAGTCCACCGTCAAGACCCACGTGCGGTCCCTGCTGGGCAAGACCGGCTGCACCAACCGGGTTGAGCTCATCGTCCACGCCTACCGCCACGGCATGGTCGCACCGGCACCCGACAACGCGCTGCCTCACTGAGCACGGGCCCCTCCTCCCCAGGGGGGAGAGGGCGGGCGTGGAATCGTCCGGACGGTGACCCTCGGGAGGATCCGCCGACCCCCACGGGGCGCGGACCCTCATGCTATGAGCACCACGACACCCACCACCGCCCCCGCACCTGAGGTCCCCGGCCTGCACCTGGAAGGCCTGACGAAGTCCTTTCGCCGCAAGCGGGTCCTTGACAGTCTCGACCTCACCGCCTGGCCCGGACGCGTCTACGCCCTCTTGGGACCCAACGGCGCCGGAAAGTCCACCACCCTGTCCATCGCGCTGGGGCTCATGCGGCCCGAGGTTGGCAGCGTAGCGATCCTCGGCCGGCCCTTCGACCGCAGCTGCCTGGCGCATATCGGCGCCTCCATCAACGGCCCCTCCTTCTTCCCCAGGCTCAGCGCCCACCGCAACCTCGCCGTCCACGCCCACCTGACCGGTACCGACCTGGACGTTATCGACCCACTGCTGAGGCGGGTCGGGCTCGGCGATGCCGGCCGCACGCGCGCAGGCTCCTTCTCCACCGGCATGAAGGTGCGCCTCGCCCTGGCCATGGCGCTGCTGACCGACCCAGAGGTCCTCATCCTGGACGAGCCCCAGAACGGGCTCGACCCGCAAGGCGTCATCGAACTGCGCGACCTCCTGCGATCCCTGGCGCACTCCGGGCGCACCGTCGTCGTCTCCAGCCACCAGCTGGGCGAGATGGCTCGCATGGCCGACGACGTCGGTGTCCTGAACCGCGGACGACTGGCCTACGAGGGCCCCCTGCAGGGCCTGGCCGACCCCGACGACGGCGTCGGCCTCGAGAACGCCTACCTGGCACTGGTCACCGGGGCAGGGGTGCAGCGATGAGCACCGCAGCCGCCACAACCCGCCGCGCCCGGCTCCTGCGCGCCGAGCTGCTGCGCTCCCACCGGACCTTCACCTGGGGCTCACTTGCCGTGAGCCTGGCCATGGCCGTCTACTGCCTCGTCCTCGCTCAGGCTGCTCGCCTCAACGGCCTGTATGACGACGGCGGCCAGTGGGACGGCAACATCCTCGCCTGGCTGTCCTTCTACCCGGCTGCTGTCGCCCTACCCATCGGGGCGCTCACCGGGGCCATGGCCGAGTGGCGTGAGCAGCGCTGGCGCTACGGCGGCACCGCCTGGCGGCCCGTGCCCGCCGCGCGCTCCACCCTCGCCCGCGCCGCAGTGCTCGTCCTCGCCGCGCTCGCGGCCCAGGTGGTGCTGCTTCTGCCCGTCGTCGCCCACGGTCTGCTCCTGGGGCAGGGCCTGGGTCCAGCCGGACGCTACCTGCCCTTCGGTCTGCTCATGTGGGTGGGCACGGGCGGTGCCGCCCTGCTGGGTGCGCTCGCCTGCAGGCTCCTGGGAGGCGTCGGAGTCGGCCTGGCCCCCGCGGTGGCTTTCGTGTGCTGCGTCGCCGGCGCCGTGGGTGCCGAAAGCGCGGGCTGGCAGTTGCGGCCGTGGACCTGGCTCATGCGCGGCAGCCTGCCGCTGCTGGGCGTGCACGGCAACTCCGTCCCCCTCGAACCGGGCTCGCCCGTGTGGCACTGGCCGTGGTGGCCGTCGGCCGTGCTCCTGACCGGCCTGTTCGCCGCTGCCCTGGCGCTGCTCGTGGCGGTGCCCGAGCGGTCACTGGGCGGCCGTGGACGCATCAGGCGCCTGGCGAAGGCGGGCCAGATCCAGCCGCGGCGTCAGGGCCATGGCGTGAGCACATCCAGGCCTGTGTTTGCCGCCCTGCCGGCTTCACCCCGCCTCAGTGGGCGCCGGCGGCCACTGCGGGCGCTCCTGCTCGTCCTGCCCTGGGGCGTGTGGAGCCTGCTGGCCGTGCTCATGGTCGCGTTCATCAGCCTTGTCAATGCCCTGTACGGATCCGGCACCGCCCTGAGCGTGCTGGGTCTTGTGTGCCTGCCCGTCTCGGCGACGGTCGCCGGCATGACCGCTTGGAGCGCACAGTCCGGCGCCCGCCGCGGTCTGCTGCTGCGTGAGCGGGTTGGTGTGCTCGATGCCGTGACCCTGGGGCTCACGACCGTCTTCCTCAGTGCGGTCGCCACGGTCTCCTGGGTGGCCGCCGGAGGGAGTGCCGCGGCGGTCTCAGGCCTGGCACCTGCACACATGCTGCTCGTAGCCCCCTGGGTCCTACTCATGAGCACCGCGGCCGCCTACGCCGTCAATCAGCTCGCCGGCCTGGCCACCTCCGTCGCCGTCGCCGTCTTCGGGCTGCTCACGAGCCTCGTCATCGCAGGCACCGAGGTGCTGTCAGAGGCTCTGTGGCCCGCCGCCCCGTGGGGCTGGGGGCAGGTCGTCTCCACTGCTCCCGGCAGGTGGGTGCTGGTGACGGGTCTGAGCGCCCTGCTTGCGGCCGCTGGGCTGGGGGCCTGTGTCCTGGGCGGACGCAGCGCGGCGCTGCGGGCCGGGACCTGAGAGGGTCGTCGGCTGACGGCTCAGGCTGTGAAGAGCTCGCCGGGCAGCGCCGTCAAGCCCCGCGAGACGGCGGCCGTGCCGTCGCCGCGCAGCAGGGCGAAGTCGTAACGGAAGCCCGCGGCGGCCAGCACGGCGGGCTCCGTGAGGAACAGGGCGGTGGCCAGGCCGTCCGCGGTGGCGGCGTCCTCGGCGATAGCCCAGGTCGCCACCGGCACGCGCTCGCCGCCGACCGGCAGCCCGGTGACGGCGTCGAGCAGGTGGTGCAGGCCCGGTCCCCAGGTCCGCCGGTAGCTGCCCGAGGCGCATAGCGCTCCGCGCCTGAGCTCGACGACACCAATGACGCCGCTGACGCGCGGGGTGGCGGTGGGGTGGTCCCCGGCCGCTCTCGGCTCCTCCAGACCCAGGCGCACGGGCTGCTCGGAGCGCACGAGCAGGTCCCCCGAGCCATCGACCACGTACTGCTCCACCCCGGCCGCCTCAAGCGCCTGTCCCACGAGGTCGACGAGGGCTCCCTTACCGACAGCGCCCACGTCCATGAGTGCCGGTCGCTCAAGCGTGAGCCGGTCGCCGTCGTGGTGGGCATCGCGGCCCCACACGGGACGTCCCCCCGCAGCGCCCAGGCGTGCGAGTGCGCCGTCCTGCACGACGAAGGTGCAGGACTCGTCGTAGCCCAGGGCCACGAGGTCGGAGCCCACGAGCGGGTCCAGGCGTCCGGCGGTGGCCGCGTGAAGCCGGTCGTAGAGGTCGAGCATCCGGGCGGAGCCCGCCGGCAGGTCGAGGGTGATCGGCCCGGTGTCGCTCCGGCCCGCCGCGGCCCGACTCACGAGGGAGCCGGGCCTGAAGCGGGAGAAGACCTCCTCGTAGGCGTCGATGAGCGCGACAAGCTCTTCGCGTAGCGCAGGGGGCAGTGGCTCGTGGGTGAGCACCCGCCAGGTGGTGCCGGTGGCGGGCGTTCGCCACACCTGTGTCCAGGGGCGCGCGTCCGGCCGGGGCAGTGGGTCGGGGGAGGGGCGCATATGACCAGCATGCCCCGGTGCGCGCCGACGATCGCCGTCGGAACGAGACTTCATGACAGCGTGTCCGCCTTGTGTGAGCCGTATTTTGACGACGGCGAAATGGTGACCCTAAGGTGATTCACGCAGGCCAGGCTTACCTATCCACCTGTCCCGCCATCCCCAGACAGACGCGCGTGAGGAACACCAGCCACATGCCCTCCCAGCCCCAGGCCCTCGTCGGCTCGCGCTCCCGCACGCCCAGTGGACAGGTGAGCAGGGCCGCCGTCGTCCTCCTCGCCGCCCTCATGCTGCTCCTGAGTGTGCTCAGCCCGCTTGGCCCGCGCCCCACGGCTGCCGCTGCCGAGGCCGACACCGACGTCGACACCTGGACCCAGGTCGTCGAGCGCATCTCCGACGAGCTCGACACCGCGATCGAGGAGTACGCAGCCGGCGACTACCCGGGTGCCGCCGCTGCCGTTCTCAAGGCGCAGAACTCGGGCTATATCGCCTCCAACATGCGCAACGTCGTCACCGACACCCTCGGCGCCGACGCCTCCAAGCCGTACACAGAGGCCTTCACCTCCCTGAGTTCTTCCGCCCACTCCGCAGGCAACGACGAAGCACTGGCCACCGGCGTGGCCGACCTCGTCGCTTCACTCACCGAGGCCGCCACCGCACTCGACGCCACCGAAGGTCTGGCCGGCCCTCGGGACTACGCCCAGGCCCTGGCCACGCGGATCGCCGAGGAGCGCGCCGCCATCGACGCCAGCTCCACCGCGGACACGTCCGGGCGAGGCGAGCACACCTGGGTTGAGATCGCCACCGAGATGAACGAGCTCATCGACCAGGGCCTGGCCGAGACCCTTGCGGGCAACGGCAGTGCCGGGGCCGAGCTCGTCAACGAGGCCTACTACGGCTACTACGAGAAGCTCGGCTTCGAGAAGAAGGTCATGACGATCTCCGGGGACCGGGTCTCACTCGTGGAGTCCACCTTCAAGAACACCCGCAAGGCCATGATCGCCGGCGACGCCGAGGCGGCCACCCAGCACGCCGAGACCCTCAAGGGCTACCTCCTTGAGGACGCCCGGATGCTCGACGGCGGCGCCGCCGAGGACATCAGCCCCCTCACGGCCTTCCTCACCGGCACCTTCGGCCAGGCCTTCCTCATCCTCATCCGCGAGGGGCTCGAGGCCCTCCTCGTCGTGGCCGCCGTCATCGCCTACCTCGTCCAGGCGGGGATGAGGAACCGGGTGAGGTACGTCTACCTCGGCGTGGCCCTGGCCCTCATCGCCTCCGGCGTCGTCGCCGCCCTGTTCTCCGCCCTGTTCAGCTCCGCCTCCGCCTACCAGGAGGCCCTGGAGGGCGTGGTCGCGATCATCGCGATGCTCATGCTCCTGTTCACCTCGAACTGGATGCTCTCGAAGTCCTCGGTGGCCTCGTGGAACCGTTACATCAAGGACAAGACCGAGGCCTCCGTCTCCGCGGGCGGGTTCTGGGGCCTGGTGTCCCTGTCCTTCCTCGCCGTCTTCCGCGAAGGGGCCGAGACCGTCCTGTTCTACCAGGCGCTGTTCGGCATCGACCCCACCGCCGGCGCCAGCATCTGGCAGGGGTTCGCCACCGCCGTGGCCGTCCTGCTCGTCATCTTCCTGCTCATCCGCTACACGAGCGTCAAGATCCCCCTGCGGCCCTTCTTCGCCGTCACGTCCTTCCTCATGGCACTGCTCGTCATCGTCTTCGCAGGCGGCGGTGCCCACTCGCTCCTCGAGGGCGACATCATCCCCGCCACCTACCTCGAAGGCGTGCCCACCTACGACGTCCTCGGCTTCTATCCCTACGTCGAGACCATCGGCTTCCAGGTCGTCATGGTCGCCGTCGTCCTGGTCCTGTCCCTCGTCTCGGTCATGCGTCACCGCCGTGCCGACCGTGCTGACCGTGCCGCCAAGGACGCCTGAGCCCAACCACCAACCGTACCAACCATCCACCACACCACGTAAAGGATCATCCCATGCGTTCCCTCACGCTCGTCTCCTCTCTCGCAGCCCTCACCCTGGTCGGCACCCTGGGCCTGGCCGCCTGCGGCTCCTCCCAGGACAACGCCCCCGCCTCCGACTCCACCATGGCCGAGGGCCAGATGGCCGACGGCGAGGCAATGGACGACGGCGAGGCCGCCTTCACCGAGTACCCCATCGGCGAGGACCAGGAGATCTCCTCCGGTGGCACCCCGCAGATCAACGTCGCCCTCGTCTACTTCCAGCCGGTCGACATGGAGCCCGCCGGCTCCTCCGGCCTGGCCGCCTCCCAGTCCAACTTCCACATCGAGGCTGACATCTCCGCCCTGGCCAGCAACACGCTCGGCTACCCCGAGGGCTCCTTCATCCCCGGTCTGACCGTCACCTACAAGATCGTTGACGCCGCCTCCGGCCAGGTCGCCAACAACGGCGCCGCGGAGGGCACCTTCATGCAGATGAATGCGTCCGACGGCCCCCACTACGGCGCCAACATCGCCCTGCCCGAGGACGGCACCTACAACATCATCATCGGCGTCTCCTCCCCGGAGGAGGCCGGCTGGGTCCTGCACGTCGACCCTGAGACCGGTGTCACCGGCCGCTTCTGGGAGGCCACCGAACTGACCTGGGAGAACTGGGAGTACACCGTCCAGGAGTGGTGAGACCACCTCAGACCACCTCAGCGGCCGCCCGTGCGAGAGGGGTATGTGCCCACCCCTACGGCGGCCGTCTGATTCACTGGCGCCGTGACCCCGGCCGACCCGGCCTGGAGCGTCACGGCGCCGGCGGCTCGCCCCCACCCGGGGGGCCCGCCCGCAGAACCGACAACAAGGAAGTGTGACCAGACGTGCTCGAGCGATTCGTCTCCGTCGTCGGGGGAGCGACTCTGCCCTTCCTGCTCTACGCGGCCGCCGCCGTCATCCTCGCCCCCGCCCTCATTGAGGGTTGGCCTCGCAGCTCGCGCTGGCGCCTGGCCGGCGCCCTGGTCGGCACCGCCGGAGGCATCATCTTCGCCGCCCTGCGTGCGCTGGCCATCATCCACGACCGCACCGGCGTCACCGTGCCCACCCTCATCGTGTGCGTCCTGGCCGACGCCGCCCTGCTCACCAGTGTCCTGCTTCTGGCGCGCCGTCCCCGCTGGGGGGCCGAGGGTCGCCTTGGCGCCGTCGCCCAGGTGGCCGCCTGCACCGCCCTGGCCGCCGCCTTCTTCCGCGCCGTCCCGGAGGTCGTCCTCCAGCTCGCCGCCTTCATCGAGCCGGGCGAGGAGGTTGTCTCCTCCACCATGCTGCTGCGCGTGCTCGGCTTCGTCGGTGCCTGGGCCTGTGTCGCCATCCTGTCCTTCCTGTACTACCGCGCCGCGCGCCGCGCCCCCGTGGTCCTGACCCGGGCCAGCCTGGCCGTCTTCCTCACCGTCGTCACCGCCGTGCACCTGCTGCAGCTGTTGCGCGTGCTCAACGGCACCCAGCGCATCCGCATCACCGGCACCGGCTTCAGGCTCCTGTCCTGGGCCGCCAACAACTTCGAGGGCGCCATCCTGCTGACCGCCGCCGCCATCTGGCTCGTGCCCCTGGCTGTTGAGCTCGCCCGCGCCCTGGGCCGCGCCCCCGCGCAGGCCAACCCCGCCCGCCTGCGCGCCGTCAGGGCCGAGCGGCGCCGCTCACGGCGCTGGGTCCTGGCCTCCGCGGGCGCCTTCACCCTCCTCGTGCTCACCCGCACCGTCGCCGTCGCCAAGCTCAACGAGGTCCCCACCCTGTCCGAGCCGGAGCCCTACGAGCTCGCCGCCTCCGGCGCCCTCATCCCCACCAGCCTGCTGGCCGACGGCCACCTGCACCGCTTCTCCTACGAGGCCACCAACGGCACCCAGGTGCGGTGGATCGCCCTACTCAAGAACGGTGGGGCCTACGGCGTCGGGCTCGACGCCTGCGAGTCCTGCGGCCCCTCCGGCTACTACGAGTCCGACGGCAAGGTCATCTGCAAACGCTGCGACGTCGCCATCAATCCCGCCACCGTCGGCTTCAAGGGCGGCTGCAACCCGATCCCCATTGAGTACACGGTCGAGGACGGCACCATGCTCATCCCCACCGAGGTCCTGGAGGCCAGTGCCGAGGTGTTCGCCTGATGTTCCTTGCGCGCCTGCTGCACCGCTCCTTCACCCGCCAGCTGCGCCGCCGCTCCCTCATCGGCCTGACCGTGGCGTTGAGCGCTGCGATCAGCGTCGCCATGCTCGGTGTCGTCTTCGACGTCGGCGACAAGCTCAACGCCGAGCTCACCGCCTACGGCTCCAACATCGTCGTCCAGCCCAAGGCGGACGCCGTCGTCGCCGACCTGTACGAGACCGAGGACGAGCCCCAGGCCACCGCCTTCATCGACGAGGCCTCGGTGCCCACCATCAAGACGATCTTCTGGGCCTACAACATCGTCGACTTCGCCGCCCGCCTCACCGGCCAGGCCGACGTCGCCGCCTCGACCGGCACCTCCTCCGAGGATCTGGTCGTCGTCGGCACCTGGTTCAACAAGAAGCTCGAGCTGCCCACGGGGGAAACGGTCGTCGCCGGCGTCACCACCTTGCGCTCCTGGTGGTCCCTTGAGGGTCGGTGGCCCGACGACGAGGCCGACGAGGCCGTCGTCGGCTCCGCCCTGGCCCAGCAGGTTGGTGTGCGCACCGGCGACGTCATCACCCTGACCACGCCGCTGGGCGAGCGTCGGCTGACCGTCACCGGCGTGTACACCTCCGGTGATGACGACGACGCCACCCTGTACGCGCCGCTGGCCGTCGTCCAGGAGCTCACCGGCCACGTCGGCCAGGTCGAGCAGGTCGAGGTCAAGGCCCTGACCACCCCCGAGAACGACCTGTCGCGCAAGGTCTCGCAGAACCCCGCCATCGTCTCCAACTACGAGTGGGAGACCTGGTACTGCACCGCCTACGCCTCCTCCATCACCTACCAGATCGAGGAGTCCATCCCCGGCGTCGTCGCCAAGCAGGTCCGCCAGGTTGCCGCCGTCGAGGGCAGCGTCCTGGAGAAGACGCAGGTCCTCATGATCCTCATGACCGCCCTGTCACTGCTTGCCGCCGCCCTCGCCGTCGCCTCCCTCACCACCGCCTCCCTCGTGGAGCGCACGAGTGAGTTCGCGCTGCTCAAGGCCGTTGGCGCCTCCAGCGCCTCGATCAACCGGCTCATCCTGTCCGAGACCGCCGTTATCGGCGTCATCGGCACGGCCGTGGGCGCCCTGGTCGGCTCCGGCCTCGCCCAGCTCATCGGCAGGATCGTCTTCGACTCCTCCATCACGATGCGCCCCATGGTTTACGTCCTTGTCGTTCTGCTCGTCGCCCTCGTCCTGCTCGTCGCGACCTCCTCGTCGATGCGCTCGATCCTCAGGATCCAGCCGGCGACGGCCCTGCACCGGAGGTGAGCCAGATGAGCAACGGCCGCATGTTCCTCGCCATGCTCCTGGGTGCCCTCATGCGCCGTCGGGGGCGTGCCGCCGCCGCCATCGGCTCCTCCGCCGTCGGCGCCGCCACCCTGTTCTGCCTCGCCGCCGTCTGCCTGGCCGTGCCTGCGCAGATGAGCGAGGAGATGCGCCAGTACGGCGCCAACGTCATCCTCGTGCCCGTCGCGGACACGAGCCCCACGGCCGAGGCGACCCAGGGCGCGCGCCTGGATGAGACCTCGCTCCAGGCCGCCCAGGACGTCCTTGGCTCCGTGGCGCAGGCCTCCTCGGGGGACGTGCGCAGCGCCGCCTACCGTTATGAGACCGTCCGGGTCAACAAGAGCGCCTACCTCATGGGCGGGATCGACGTCGAGGCCACCCGTGCGCTCAACGGCCACTGGGAGGTCGACGGCGCCTGGCCCGGCGACGGGGAGGTCCTCATTGGCACCGACGTCGCCAGCGCCACGGGCCTGGGCATCGGGGACATGGTCAACGTCGAGTACCTGTCCACCGACAACCTCACGCTTGGCTCTGTCGTCTCTTCCGACGGCGCCTCCCAGGCCCAGGGTGAGCGCCGTTGGCGCGTGGCGGGCACCGTCGACACCGGCGGGCGCGAGGACGACATCATCTACGCGCCGCTGGCGGCCCTGGAGGACCTCACCGGCACCGTCGGCGCCGGCTACGACGTCGTCGAGCTGTCCGTGGACACCACCACCGTTTCCGCCGCCCGGGCCGTGCAGGACCTCAACGACGCCGGCCTGACCGCCCAGGACGGCACCGGTCTGCGCGCCCAGGAGATCTCCAAGATCACCAGCGGCAACATGCGCATCATCGCCATGCTCAACACCCTGTTCTGGGTGGTGGCCGTCGTCGTCCTGGCCCTGACCCTCGTCGGCGTGTCCACGACGATGACCGTCATCGTCTCCGAGCGCAAGAAGGAGATCGGTCTGCGCAAGGCCCTGGGGGCCTCCGCCTTCTCCATCGGTGCCGAGTTCTACACCGAGGCCGCTGTCATGGGGCTCATCGGCGGCCTGCTGGGCACCGCCGTCGGGTACGCCATGGCCTGGGCGGTGGGCGCCGGCGTCTTCGAGCGCCCCATCGCCTTCTCCTGGTGGCTGGCCCTGTGCTCGCTGGCCCTGTCCGCCGCCGTCGCCGTCATCGCGGCGAGCTCACCGGTGCGCCGCGCCACCCGCATCGACCCCGCCGTCGTCCTCAGGGAGGAATGAGATGACTGACACCACCACCGAGCCTCAGGACCGGCCCCTGCTCCAGCTGCGGCACGTGTCCAAGATCTACGGGGACCTGCACGCCGTTGACGACGTCAGCCTCGACGTGCCGCGCGGCCAGTGGCTCTCCCTCGTCGGTTCCTCCGGCTCGGGTAAGACGACGCTCATGAACATCATCGGCTGCATGGACACCGCCTCGAAGGGCTCGGTGCTCCTCGACGGGCGCGAGCTCGGCCGCCTCAATGCCGCCCAGCTGACCGACATCCGCAAGAACGTCATCGGGCTCGTCTTCCAGCAGTTCCACCTCGTGCCGCACCTGACCGCCGTCGAGAACGTCATGGTCGCCCAGTACTACCACTCCATGACCGATGAGAAGGAGGCCATGGAGGCCCTGGACAAGGTCGGCCTGGCTGAGCGCGCCCACCACCTGCCCTCCCAGCTCTCCGGTGGTGAGCAGCAGCGCGTGTGCATCGCCCGCGCCCTCATCAACCACCCCGAGATCGTCCTGGCTGACGAGCCCACCGGCAACCTCGACGAGGCCAACGAGCAGCTGGTCCTCGACATCTTCCAGCGCCTGCACGCCCAAGGCACGACCCTCATCGTCGTCACCCACGACGCCCACGTCGCCTCCTGCGGTGAGCGCCAGGTCCTGCTCAACCACGGGCGCCTGGTGGGGGAGAAGATGAACGACGGCGCCGAGCGGCGACGCACACGCGACATGCTCGACTTCGCCGGTGCCGGTAAGGAGGAGACCGCATGAGCGCGCGTGCCGCCACGACCGTCACGGTTCTGCGCCCTGCGGGTGCCGCCGCCGGCGCCCTGCTCGCCGCCGGAACCCTCCTGGCCGGGTGCGCCGCCGGTGAGGAGGTCACCATCACCGGTGACGAGTACGCCGGGCGCGCCCAGACCCGTGAGGCCGCCGACCCCACCAGGACCCCGAGCCGGGCGCCCGAGCCCGCCGCAGCCCCCACCGGGGGGCCCTACGCCGACGGTGAGTACACCTCGACCCAGACCTACGGCGTCCTCGACAACCTCGTCGAGCAGGACTCCATTGACGTCACCGTCACCCTCGCCGACGGCGTGGTCAGCGAGGTTGAGGTTGTCGGCCACCCCTTCGCCGAGCGGTCGAAGGACTACATGCAGGACTTCGTCAACGAGATCGCCGGCGAGGTCGTGGGCCGCAGCGTTGAGCAGGCCCATGTCACCGCCCTGGCCGGGGCCTCCAAGACCTCCGACGCCTTCAACGAGGCCATTGACGCCATCGCCGCCCAGGCCGCCCAGGCGGCTGAGTCGGGCCAGGCGGCCGGGTCGGCTGAGACCACTGGGCAGACCACCTCCGGCTGACATCCTTGAGAGGATGCCCTCATGAAGGACTGGACCGGCGTCGAGGAGGCCTACCGGGTCTCCTTCGCCACCCTGTGCGCAGGAACCGTCACGATGATGGTGGACGCCGTGGCCGGTGCCGCCGGTCCACTGCTCGACGTCGGCTGCGGCACGGGTGAGCTCGCCGCCCAGGCACTGCGACGCGGCCACCGGGTCACGGCTCTCGACCCCGATCCGGCCATGGTGGCCATGACCCGCGAGCGGATCGGCGAGGACTCGCAGGCATGCCTGGACGTCGCCGCCCTGCCGGACCTGCCCTACCCGAATGGCGCGTACGGGGCCGTGTGCGCGAACTTCGTCATCAACCACGTGGAAGATCCGCGCGCCTGCGTGCGCGAGCTCGCCCGCGTCGCCGCCCCCGGCGCCCGGGTCGCCATGACGATCTGGCCCGCCGCGGGCGCCGGCTGGAACCCGCTGGTCGGCGGCGCCTTCACCGACGCGGGAGTGGTCCCAGTCGCGAGCACGCGCCTGCCCGAGCACCTGGACTTCCCCCGCACGCCCCAGGGGCTGGCGGCTCTGGCCACCGAGGCAGACCTCGAGGTCCTCACCGCCCAAGAGGTGACCTGGACCTGGTCGGTGAGCCCCGAGGACCTGTGGGCGGGGGTCGCCGGAGGGGTGGCGACGGTGGGGCAGACCTTCCTCGCCCAGGAGCCGCAGGTTCAGCGGGCTGCCGCCCGCCGCTACCGTGAGCGCGCAGCGGAGGCGGTGGCGCCCGACGGGCTGCTCCACCTGCCCAGCCGTGCCGTGCTCGTGCTCGCCTCCCAGTCCTGAAGGCACGGGGGCCGGCCGGGTGGTGCTCAGTGCCGTGGCCGGTGTCGGTAGGCTGGGGGCCATGCCCACTCACGCCCCCACAGACGCTGGGGTCCCCGCACCGGCCGTGCCCGCGCCGGTCGATGTCGCGCGCGTGCGCGACCGCGTGCGTGAGCAGGGCCTGAGGTTCTTCATCGACGACGAGGGCGACGTCGGCATCCCCTGGCGCTACGTCACCGTCCACGTCATCATCCAGGACACCCGCACGATCCAGCTGCGGGGCGTGTGGCACCGTATCGCGGACACCGAGCACCTGGTGGAGCTGCGCCGCCTCGTCGAGGAGTGGAACGCCACCCGCATCGGCCCCAAGGCCTACCTCACGGTGGCCGACGGCGGCGTCGTGCGCCTGCACGGTGAGATCACCTACCCCCTGGGCGCCGGCATGACGGACTCCCAGCTCGAGCAGTTCATCTTCATCAGCTGCCGCCTCATCGTCGCCCTCATGCGTGAGGCCGAGGAGACCTTCCCGGACCCGCTGCGAGGAGACCTCGAGCCGTGAGCAACCACCTGAGCGGCCGCCGCAGGAGCCTGCGCGGCCTCATCGCCCGCCTGCTGGGCGTGGCCACCACCCCGGGGCAGGCCGCCCCCACTGCCGAGGCCCCGCACGCCCCCGCTGCTCCGGGACCGCGCCCCGCCCCCGAAGCGCCCACCGGCGAGGCCACCAGCCCCCTGACCCTCGAGCGCATCGAGCGCATGATCACTGGGCCCATGGGTTACGGCGTCCGGCGCCACGAGGAGGAGGATCACGCCTGCCTGCTCGGCACCTGGGACGGCTTCCCCTTCGTCATCGAGGAGCCCGAGGAGCACCCCGGCTGGCTCCTGGTCTCCGGCGATGCCGAGGAGCCCGTGAGCCCCGGCGAGCGCGACGAGGTCGCCGCCAGCGTCAACGACTGGAACCGCGAGAAGTACTACCCGACCGTCTGCCTTGTCGAGACCCCCGTGGGCACGGTCGTGCGCGCCACCTACCTCGTGGACCTCACCAGCGGCGTCACCTCCGAGCAGCTGCGGCTGCACCTGGACACGGCGCTGTCCGCCTGCACCCAGGCGCTGTCCCACGTGGGACCGCTCCTGCCCGAGCTGTGAGCCGCGCCCCGCTGCGGGTGGCCGTCGTCGGTCCGACGGCGACCGGCAAGTCCGACCTCGCCCTCGACCTCATCGCCGCCCTGGGGGAGGCCCCTTCCAGCCCCGCCCCCGCCGAGGTACTCAACGCCGACGCCTCCCAGCTCTACCGCGGCATGGACATCGGTACCGCCAAGCTCAGCGTCACCGAGCGGCGCGGCATCCCACACCACCAGCTCGACGTGCTCTCCGTGCGCGACGAGGCGTCCGTCGCCGCCTACCAGGCCGCCGCCCGCAGTGACCTTGCGGCCATCGCCGCCCGGGGGGTGCGGGCCGTCATCGTGGGCGGCTCGGGCCTGTACGTGCGTGCCGTCACCGACGCCCTGGAGTTCCCGGGCACCGACCCCGCCGTGCGCGCCGCCCTCGAGGCCCGCGCCGAGGCAGAGGGGGGACGCCGCCTGTGGGAGGAGCTGCGTGAGGCCGACCCCGCCAGTGCCGAGCGCATCGAGGCCGCCAACACCCGCCGGGTCGTGCGCGCCCTGGAGGTGCAGGCCGTCACGGGCCGTCCCTTCTCCGCGACCCTGCCCCACTACGAGGACTTCGTGCCCACCGTCCACCTGGCGCTCAGGCCCGAGCGTCAGGCCCTCAACGCGCGCATCGACCAGCGGGCCCGGCGCATGTTCGCCGCCGGGCTGGTCGAGGAGACCGAGGCGCTGATCGCCCAGGGACTGCGTGAGGGCAGTACGGCGCCGCGCGCCATTGGCTACGCCCAGGCGCTGGCCGTCCTGGACGGCACGATGAGCGTGCCCGAGGCCGCCGAGGCCGCCGCCGCCGCGACCCGCAAGCTCGCCTCCCGCCAGGTCAAGTGGTTCCGCCGCGACCCGCGCGTCACCTGGCTCGACGTCGCCCTGACTCCCGACGGCGCCTGGCGCGAGGGCGAGCGAGAACGCGTCACCTCCCTGGCCGTGCGCCTCGTGCATGAGCGTGAGCAGGCTGACGCCCGGCCCCGGTCGGGCGGCACGGGCGTGCTCGCCTAGGCTGAGCCCCATGACTGAGACCCCGCCCGCCACCGGGCTCGACGGACGCGCGCTGCTCAAGGGGCACGCCCTTGAAAGCGACGTCTTGCTCCTCGTCGACCCGGAGCTCGAGGTCAGCCTTACGGCCGCCGACGTCGCCGCCGCCTGCGACCGCCGCACGGGCCTGGGTGCCGACGTCCTCGTGCGCGCGGCGCACACGAGCGCCCTCAGCGGCACGGGCGCGCTGCTGGCGGCCGCGCCCGGCGCCGAGTGGTTCCTCGACGCCTACGACCGCACCGGCACGCCGCTGGGCGCCGACGGTCTGGCCGCCGCCGTCATGGCCGAGGCGTTGCTCGCCGGGGGACTCATCGCCGACGACGCCCCCCTGACCATCGGCACCCGCGAGGGGGCCCGCACCCTGACCCGCACCGACGGCCTGTGGACCGTCGACATGGGGCCCGCGGCCCTCGTGAGGCCCGCCGACGCCCTCGCCGACGTCGACACCGAGGGCTGGGACACGGTGGTCGCCGTGCCCGGGCTTGAGGGGGAGCGCGCGGCCCTGAGCGTGAGCCTGTCTCAGGCGCAGCCCCACACCGTCGTCGCCCTCGCCGACGAGAGTGAGCTCGACGCCGCCCTGCTCGCCGAGACCCCCGACTGCGTCCCGGCCCCGCAGGCCCCCACCGCCCTCGATCTCGTTGTCCTCACCGACGACGGTGCTGACGGTGCCGGGGCGGCCCAGGCCCGCGCCCGCGTCCTGCTCCCCGGGGTGGGGGAGCGGCCCTCCAGCGCCGGCGGCTGCTGCGCCGTCGCCGTCGCCCTACACGAGTGGCTCGGACCGGATGCCCCCGAGCACTACGTCATCGAGGTGCCCGGGGGACGGGCGGGCGTGCACGTCGGAGCCGACCCGTGGGCCCCGCACGCCACCGTTCTGCTCATCGTCCAGGCGGTCCTCACCGGCCGCGCAACCCTGGGAGCCTGATCCGTGAGAGCCCCAACCCCCACTTCCGCCACGGCAGCCTCCGCCACGACGGCGGTGACCGTCCTGCGCGACCCTGTGACGACGGGACTCATGCTCTTCGCCCTCTTCTTCGGGGCCGGCAACCTCATCTTCCCGCCCGCACTCGGCGCCTCCTCCGGCGAGCACCTGCCCCTCGTGCTCACCGGGTTCATCGTCACCGGCGTGCTCCTGCCCCTGCTCGCCGTCATCGCCGTGTGCACCTCCGGTGAGGGCGTGCTCGGCCTGGCGCACCGCGTCGGCCCCCGCTTCGGCACGCTCATGCCGCTGGCCGTCTACCTGTCGATCGGCCCCCTCTACGGCGTGCCGCGCGTGGCCACCGTCTCCTACGAGCTCGCCACCCGCCCGATTCTCGGCCTCATCGGCATCGGACCGGGACGCTGGGCGCTGGCACTGCACAGCCTCGCCTTCTTCGCCCTGACCGTCTGGGTGGCCCTGAGCCCGGCCCGCCTCGCCGACCGGATCGGCAAGGTCCTGACCCCCGCCCTGCTCGGCCTGCTGACGGTGCTCTTCGCCGTCACCTTCCTGCCCGGGCACGCGAGCGGAGCGGGCACGGGACGCCAGGCCCTGGGCGAGTACGCCGCCGCGCCCCTGACGACGGGCCTGACCCGGGGCTACCTCACGATGGACGTGCTCGCCGCGACCGTCTTCGGCATCGTTGTCATCACCTCACTGCGTCAGCAGGGCCGCACCACCGTCGGACAGGTCGCCCGCTCGGCCACGCTCTCCGGCGTCGTCGCCGCCGTCCTGCTGGCCGCCGTGTACACCGGGCTGGCTCTCGTGGGCGCGCGCACGCCGGGACCCGACGCCTCCGACGGCACCGCCCTGCTGCGCACCGCCTCCGCCACAGGCCTGGGCAGCGTCGGCGTCGTCATCTTCGCCGGCATCGTCCTGCTCGCGTGCCTGACCACCTCGGTGGGCCTGCTGTCCTCCTGGGCCGGCTACGCCTCCACCGCCTGGCGAGCCAGCAGCTACCGCCCCCACCTGCTGGTCGCAGCCGCCGTCTCCCTCATGCTCGCCAACCTCGGCCTGAGCACGATCCTCGCAGTCATCTCGCCCCTGACCCTCCTGCTCTACCCGGTCACCATCACCCTGGTCGTGGTCACCCTCGTGGACGCGCTCGCCCCCGGGCACCTGCGCTCGGTCTACACCTGGCCCGTGGCCTGCGCCCTCGCCCTCGGCCTCGTCTCGGCCCTGTCCGAGGTCGGCTGGAGGGTGCCGAGCGAGCTGCTGAGCCACAGCGGAGTGTGGAACGACTCGACCGGCTGGATCCTGCCCACCCTCGCCGTCGGCCTGGTGGCCCTCGCCCAGGACGTCTACCGCGGCCGCTGGTCCACCCCCGCCAGCGACGACTCGGGCACCACCGCCCGGGTCGAGCGGATCGTGACCGGGCAGACCCAGCGCTGAGCCCGCCGACCAGGGGGAGGGACCGCATGACAAGGACGCCGCACCCGCACTCGGACTCACGCGAGGCGATGAGCCCCGAGCAGAAGGCCGTGCTCGCCGTCCTGCTCATCCCCGCCTTCGCCTCCCTGCTCTCCGTCTCCAGCGTCAACGTCCTGCTCACCGTCATCCAGGAGTCGCTGGGGGCCTCCGCCTCCGGCCTGCAGTGGGTCATCGCCGGCTACTCCCTCGTTTTCGGCGTCCTGCTCGTCGCCGCGGGGCGCGCCGGGGACGTGCTCGGACGCGCCCGGCTCTTCGTCATCGGCCTGACGCTGTTCGGCCTGGGCTCGCTTGGCTGCGCCCTGGCCGGCTCCATCAGCCTGCTCAACCTCTCGCGCGTCGTCATGGGGGTGGGCGCCGGCCTGTTCAACCCGCAGGTGACGGGCATGATCCAGCGGGTCTTCCCGGGCCCGATGCGCGGCAGGGCCTTCGGCTGGTTCGGGGCCGCCATCGGGGTCAGCATCGCGCTGGGTCCGGTGATGAGCGGGGTGCTGCTCCAGGTGCTGGGGGACGACGTCGGGTGGCGGGTGAGCTTCGCGGTCAACACGCCCATTGCGGCGGCCGGCGTCCTGGCCGCCTGGAAGGTCCTGCCCGCCAGCACGTGGCGGGGTGCGTCCACCCAGGAGGCACCGGGAGCTCCGGGCACACCGGGCCTACAGGGAACGGGCGCGCAGCCGGTCGGCGGAGGGCCCCTGCGCGCCGACGTCGACCCCGTCGGCATGCTCCTGCTGGCCACCTCCATGCTGCTGCTCATGCTGCCCTTCGTCAGCCTGGGGGCTGAGGCTTCCGGCCTGGCCAGCGCTCTCGGCGGCGTCGCCTGCCTGGGGGCCTGGACCGCCTGGGAGCGTTGGTACCTCGCGCGCGGGCGCGAGCCCATGGTGGACCTGCGCCTGTTCAGCCGACGCTCCTTCTCAGGCGGCTGCCTCGTCATCGCCGTCCACTTCTTCGGCACGACCTCCATCTGGATCGTCGTCGCTCAGTACATCCAGCAAGGCCTGGGACGCTCCGCACTCACCACCGGGATCGTGGGCCTGCCCTCCGCCCTCATCGGGGCGGTGCTCGCACCGGTCGTGGGACGCTACGTCCTGCGCGCGGGCAGAGCCATGGTCCTGACCGGCATCGGCGTGGTCATCGTCGGCCTCGCCGTGAGCGCGTGGGCCGTGGAGATACAGATCGACGACTCGCACGGCGTGTGGGTCCTGGCCCTGACCCTCACCCTGGTCGGCATCGGGCAGACACTCGTCGTCGGCCCGAACCAGACCCTCAGCCTCATGGACGTGCCCCTGCGCTACGCGGGCACCGCCGGTGGCGTGCTCCAGACGGGCCAGCGCCTGGGCACAGCCATGGGCGTGGCGGTCATCTCCTCCTTGGCCTTCACCGTGGCGGCCTCGTCAGGATGGGAGCGCGCGCTCATCATCAGCGTCCTGGCGATCATCGCCTCGCTGCTGGTCGCCGGAGCCGTCGCCGTCGTCGACATCGTGGGGGCCCGGCGCGAGACCCGCACCGACTGAGCGGGCGCGAGGCCCACCCCGGTGGGATCTGGCTCAGCGGCTCACACGCAGGACGCGGAAGCCCTTGGACGAGGCGTGCTTGTCCACCGCCCAGCCCTGCTCCACCAGCCATGTGGCCAGCGAGTCCGCCCCCAGGTTGCGTCCGACGACCAGCCATGCCTCACCCGTGTCCGTCAGCAGGGGCAGCCAGGTGAGCAGCAGCTCGTGCAGAGCCTTCTTGCCCACGCGCACCGGAGGGTTGGACCAGATGAGGTCCAGGCGCTCGCCCGTGTCGCGCAGCTGGCGGGCCAGTGCCTCGGCCTCAGCCACCCGCACCCGGGTGTGCCCGGCAGCGGCGGCATTGCGGGCCGTGAGGTCCAGGGCGCGCTCGTTGACATCCACGGCCAGCACGCTCGCCTCGGGCGAGGCGTCCGCCAGCGCGAGCGTCACCGGACCCCAGCCGCACCCCAGGTCGAGGAAGGTGCCCTGGGCGGGGGGCTGGGGCACGTGGTTGAGCAGCACCTGCGTGCCCTTGTCGAGCCGGTCTGAGGAGAACACCCCCGAGGCCGTCGTCACCTCGTGCTCGTGGCCACGGATCGTGAAGACGTGGGTGCGCTCGGCGGCCCCGGTGGCGGGGGAGGCGGTGAAGTAGTGCTCGCTCACGCCCTGAGCGTACCGGTGGGGGTGGGCGACCCCACCCGCTGACGCGGACACGGCCGGGCAGTAGCATCGGCACTCGGATGAAGAAGACCACCCAGAGCCCCGACAGCCCCGCCGCCCCAGCCACCGAGCCCTCCGCCGCCCCGACGGCCGAGGACATCGTCTCGCGGATCCTGTCGCGCCACGGCACCGCCCTGGCCTCCACCGCCGCCGAGCACGAGCGCCGCGACGCCGACGACGACGGCGCCTTTGAGCGTGAGGCCCGAGCCGGCACCCGCCGCGTCGCCTCCCTGTCCACCGAGCTCGAGGACGTCAGTGAGGTCGAGTACCGCCAGGTCCGCCTCGAGAAGGTCGTCCTCGTCGGCCTCGAGCTGCCCACCGCCCGTCCCTCCGCCGTCCCGGGCGCAGCACACGCCCTGGAGGCCGTTGACGCCCAGGACGTCGAGACGAGCCTGGCCGAGCTCGCCGCTCTGGCCGAGACCGCCGGCTCTGAGGTCATGGACGCCCTCATCCAGAAGCGCGACCACCCCGACCCCGCCACCTACCTCGGCAGCGGCAAGGCCCAGGAGCTGGCCGAGATGGTCGCCGCCGTCGGCGCGGACACCGTCATCGTCGACGGCGAGCTCGCCCCCTCCCAGCGCCGCGCCCTGGAGGACGTCGTCAAGGTCAAGGTCGTCGACCGCACCGCCGTCATCCTCGACATCTTCGCCCAGCACGCCAAGTCTCGTGAGGGCAAGGCCCAGGTCGAGCTCGCCCAGCTCGAGTACCTTCTGCCGCGCCTGCGCGGCTGGGGTGAGTCCATGTCCCGCCAGGCCGGTGGTCGCGTCGCCGCGGGTGCCGGTATCGGCTCGCGCGGCCCCGGCGAGACCAAGATCGAGCTCGACCGCCGCCGCATCCGCGACCGCATGGCCAAGCTCCGCCGTGAGATCAAGGCCATGGCCCCCTCCCGAGAGGTCAAGCGCGGCTCGCGCCGCCGCGGCCCCATTCCCTCGGTGGCCATCGCCGGCTACACGAACGCCGGCAAGTCCTCGCTCATGAACCGCCTGACCGACGCCGGCCTCATGGTCCAGGACGCCCTCTTCGCCACCCTCGACCCCACCGTGCGCCGCGCAGAGGCCGCCGACGGGCGCGTCTACACGCTCACCGACACCGTCGGCTTCGTGCGCAACCTGCCCCACGAGCTCATCGAGGCCTTCCGCTCCACCCTCGAGGAGGTCGCCGGCGCGGACGTGCTCGTCCACGTCGTCGACGCCGCCCACCCGGACCCGCTGAGCCAGATCGCGGCGGTGCGCGAGGTGCTCAAGGACATCCCCGGCGCCCTGGACGTGCCCGAGCTCATCGTTCTCAACAAGGCGGATCTCGCCGACGCCGTGACCCTGGCGGCCCTGCGCACCCGCCTGCCCCAGGCGGTCGTCGTCTCCGCCTACACCGGTGAGGGCATCGACGAGCTGCGTCAACGCATTGAGGACATGCTCCCGCACCCGGACGTCGCCGTCGACGTCGTCGTGCCCTACTCGCGCGGCGACCTCGTCTCGCGCGTGCACGCCGACGGCCAGATCGACACGATCGAGTACGTCGAGGACGGCACCCACCTGTGCGCCCTCGTGGACGCGCCCCTGGCCGCCGAGCTGCGTGACGCCGACGTACGTCCTGCCTCTGCCGGCTCCGGCTCCTGAGACCGGTGTGAGCAGCAGTACCGAGCCGGGTCAGAGCCCGGCCGAGGAGGCCCTCGACCTCGCCGTCACCCGCCTCGGGGGCAGTACCCGCCAGGGCCAGCGCGAGATGGTCCGGCGGGTGTCGGCGGCCGTGGCGGACTCCCACCACCTGCTCGTCCAGGCGGGCACCGGCACGGGCAAGTCACTGGGCTACCTCGTGCCCACCATGATGCACGCCGTCACCGCCGGTGAACGGGTCGTCGTGTCCACCGCCACCCTCGCCCTCCAGCGCCAGATCCTCACCAAGGACGCGCCCCTGGCGGCCGACGCCGTCGAGCAGGTCACCGGGCTGCGCCCCGAGTTGCGACTGCTCAAAGGCTGGCAGAACTACCTGTGCCGCCACCGGGTGGGTGGCGGCTACCCCGAGGACGAGGCCGACACGCTCTTCAGCGCCTCCCAGGCCACCACACGCCGCGTCGGCTCCGCCGCCACCACCGGCGTGGGTGAGCAGGTCGTGCGCCTGCGCGAGTGGGCCGGCCAGACGAGCACCGGTGACCGCGACGATCTCGTGCCGGGCGTGTCCGACCGTGCCTGGGCGCAGGTGTCCGTCTCGCGGGCCGAGTGCCTGGGCTCCTCCTGCCCCTTGGTCGATGAGTGCTTCCCCCAGCTGGCCCGCGCAGCCGCGGCTGAGGCCGACGTCGTCGTCACCAATCACGCGATGCTCGGCGTGGCCGCCTCCGGCAACCCGAATGTCCTGCCCGAGCACAGCGTCCTCGTCGTCGACGAGGCCCACGAGCTGGCCGACCGGGTGCGCGCCCAGGGCACGGTCGCCCTGTCCGCGGCCGCCGTCGCGCGCGTGGCCGCAACCGCACGCGCCCAGGCCGGGGTGCTCGTTGCCGACCTGGAGGAGGCGGGCCAGCACCTCCAGCTGGCCCTGGCCGACCTGCCCGACGGCCGCCTGGCCGAGGGTGTCCCACCCGGCCTGCGCGCCGCCCTCGCCGCGCTCGACGCCGCGGGCAGGCAGGTGCTCACCGACACCCGCGAGGCCGCCAAGGCCAAGGGGGCCGCTGAGGCCGGGGGAGTGGCCCTGGCCCGCACGGCCGTGGCGGACCTGGTCGAGGCGGTCGAGCGCATGACCTCAGACTCGGTGGACACGCGCCGTGACGTCGCCTGGGTCGAGCGGCCCCGGATGGGTGCCGAGCCGCCGCGCCTGACCCTGGCGCCGGTGGACGTCGCGGGATCGGTCGCCGACACGCTCCTGGCCGACCGGGCCGCCGTGCTCACCTCCGCCACCCTGTCCCTGGGCGGCAGCTTCGAACCCATGGCCCGCGCCCTGGGCCTGACCCTCGCGGACGAGCCCTGGGAGGGCCTCGACGTCGGCACCCCCTTCGACTACGCCCGCCAGGGCATTCTCTACACGCCCACCCACCTGCCCCGGCCGGGCAGCGGCATCAGCGAGGCCGCCCTCGACGAGGTTCTGGCCCTGACCGAGGCCAGCCGCGGCGGCATGCTCGGGCTGTTCTCCTCGCGCCGCGCCGCCGAGGAGGCGGCTGAGCTCCTGCGCCGGGCCACGGACCTGACCGTCTACGCCCAGGGCGACGACCAGCTGCCGACACTCGTCGAGGCCTTCGCCGCCGAGGAGGACGCCTGCCTGGTGGGCACACTGTCCCTGTGGCAGGGCGTGGACGTGCCCGGACGCACCTGTCGGCTCGTCATCATCGACCGCATCCCCTTCCCGAGGCCCGACGACCCCGTCGCCCAGGCCCGTTCCGAGGCGGTCGAGGCGGCCGGAGGCAACGGCTTCATGAGCGTGTCCGCCACCCACGCCGCCCTTCTGCTCGCCCAGGGGGCCGGGCGACTCGTGCGCCGCAGCGAGGACCGTGGCGTCGTGGCGATCCTCGACCCGAGGCTGTCGACCGCCAGGTACGGCACCCTCCTGGCCCGCTCGGTGCCGCCCCTGTGGCCCACGCGCGATCGTGGGGTCGTGCTCGGGGCCCTGGCGCGGCTGGCCGGGCAGGAATGAACAGAGATCTGTCATGACAGGGCCTGGCGGGGCGGGGCAGGGGGCGTAGCCTTGATACAGGCGGCGAACGCCTGCCGTTCCGAACGACCCCGGGAGGAAGAACGTCGTGTTCGAGTCCACCATCACCAACTCTGCTCAGGGCTCCTACCCGACCGGAGGGGGCGGACGCCCCTCGAAGGTCGCCATCATCGGCGCCGGCGCCGTCGGCTCCACCCTCGCCTACGCCTGCGTGACCAAGGGCGTCGCCCGTGAGATCGTCCTGCAGGACATCGCCAAGGACAAGGTCGAGGCCGAGGCCCTCGACATCGCCCAGGGCATCCAGTTCACCTCCGTCGGCTCCGTCTCCGGCTCCGACGACCCCGAGATCTGCCGTGACGCGGACGTCATCGCCGTCACCGCCGGGGCCAAGCAGAAGCCCGGCCAGTCCCGCCTCGATCTGGCCGGTGCGACGGTGGGCATCATGGAGAAGATCCTGCCCACGCTCGTCGAGGTCGCCCCCCGTGCGATCTTCGTGCTTGTGGCCAACCCGGTGGACGTCGTCACCTACTGCGCGAAGAAGATCACCGGCCTGCCCGACAACCAGATCTTCGGCTCCGGCACCGTCCTGGACACCGCCCGTATGCGCTACCTCGTCTCGCTGGAGACCGGGACCGCCACGCAGAACATCCATGGCTACATCGCCGGTGAGCACGGCGACTCCGAGGTGCCACTGTGGTCCTCCACCCAGATCGGTGGCGTGCCGATCACGCAGTGGGGCAAGACGCTCGACGGCGGCTACGTCGACCAGGAGAAGCGTGACCGCATCGCCCACGACGTCGTGCGCTCGGCCTACCGGATCATCGACGGCAAGGGGGCGACGAACTACGCCGTCGGTCTGGCCGTCTCGCGCATCATCGGCGCGGTCCTCAACGACGAGCAGAGGGTGCTGACGATCTCGCCGCTGCTGGACAACTGGCACGGGATCTCCGACGTGTGCATGGCGGTGCCCACCATCGTCGGGCGCGAGGGGGCCGGCAGGCGCCTGGAGCTGCCGCTGACGCTGGACGAGCGCGACGCACTCACCGCCTCCGCGACCCGTCTGCGTGAGGTTGCCCGCGGCCTGGGTTACTGATCGCGGCCCTGTTCCGACGGCGTGCGGCCCGTTCCCCGGACAGGGGGCGGGCCGCACGCCATGAGTATGGGCGGACGGGCCCGCCCGGCAGGTGCCCTGTAGCTGCTCTGTAACTGCCCTACAGCGCGCGCAGGACTGTGACGACCTTGCCCATGATCGTGGCCTGGTCGCCGGGGATCGGGGCGTAGTCGGGGTTGCGGGGCAGGAGCCACTGGTGGCCGTCGCGGCGAGAGAGTACCTTGACGGTGGCGCTGGCGCCGTCGACGTCCTCGACCATGGCGGCGACGATCTCGCCGTTGGAGGCGTCCGCCTGGGCGCGCACGACCACCCAGTCACCGTCGCAGATCGCGGCGTCGATCATCGAGTCGCCGTGCACCTGAAGCATGAAGAGCTCGCCATCGCCGGTCAGGCGCCGGGGCAGGGCCATGACGTCCTCGACCTCCTGCTCCGCCAGGATCGGGGAGCCTGCCGCGATACGGCCGACCAGCGGCACCGCCACCGCCTCGCCCTCGCCGACCCCGGGCAGTACCGGCAGCGCCGGCTGCTCAGTCTCCTCGGGCGGCGCCTGGCGGGAGGCCGGAGCGGTGACCCGCGCCCCGGACGGGGCGGGGGAGTTGTCGGCGGACGTGTCGGTGGGCGGCTCCTCGGGGACGATGACCTCCAGGGCACGGGGCAGCCGGGGGTCACGCCGCACGAGGCCGAGCCTGACGAGCTTGTCGAGCTGGTGCTTGACGGAGGAGGGGCTGGTCAAGCCCACCTGGGTGCCGATCTCGCGCATCGAGGGGGGATAGCCATGGGCGGTGACCGCCTCGCGCACGGCGTCGTAGACGGCGCGGGCGCGCGGGTCCAGGGAGTGCAGCGTCTCGTGCACGGGGTCGGCCTGCGCGTTGTGCCGGCTGCTGGTGCTCATACCTGTCCTCCTGTGGTGGTGTCGTCGGCCGTCTGACGCGGGACTGGGCGCGGCCCGGCGTTTCGAGCCGGAATTCGTGTCAGTGGCGCGTGGTGACCTCGACACATCAAGTCTACGGGGCCAGCGTCTCTCGTTCAAACATGTGTTCGATGAAACGCTGGACGTGTCGCCCGTGGGTTGTTATTGTATCGAACAGGTGTTCGTCGAACACGTGTTTCAGGAGGATCTCATGAGCGCTCTCGCCATCCCGCCCTCGCCCCGTCTGCGTGCCGTCTCGGCGGCTTCCGCGCAGGAGGCCGCGGCCGTACGTCTGACGGCCCTGCCCGGCGGTGAGACCTCTGCTGCGCAGGCCGCTGCCCCGCAGACCGCTGGGCCGGGGGAGACCGTGAGGCAGGTGCGCAGCGGGCGCCTGTATAGAGGGCATCTGCGCCTGGTCGTGCAGGAGAGCAGCGCTGCCGATGCCGACGGCGACC